>CAZEVM010000020.1:0-19724 GCA_964515645.1 uncultured Candidatus Peribacteria bacterium
CGCGTGGCCGCCGTTTTGCTGAGCGGGGCGTAGACCGTTTGGGCCACGGCGATGCCCACCACGCCCACCAGCACCGACTGGAAGTTACGGGCGTAGTTACTAATGGTGATACTGCCCGCGGGCAGATAGGTGGCAAGCGCATCAAGCACCAAGAGCTGGGCCTGGAAGGCTGAGAGTGAGAGAATGCGCGGCAACATCAAGCGGCCCATATCCTTCAATTCGGGATGCCAGAGGACAAAGGAGAAGCGTGCGCCGATGCGCAGCGTCGCCCAGAGGCGCACCAGCACGTAGACCACCGCTCCCAGGAGCGTGCCGGCCATCGGGCCGTATGCGCCGAGGAACGGCGTCAGCAGGACGGCACCAGTGATAGTGCCGAGGGTGTAGAGGATGGGCGTGATGCCGTACGCCAGATAGCGCTCCTCGGTGATGAGGTACTGGCCGAGCGCCGTACCGAAGACGAAGAGGAAGTTGCTGAGTAGCGCCAACGAGCCGAAGCGCACATAGAGCTGCGCCTCCGCCGGATCGAAGCCACCGGCCAGGATGGGCTGGAGCCACGGCAGACCAAGAGCCATGAGCAGCGCGATCGCACCGAAGACGAGGCCGCCCACCACCATCGCACCGGAGAGGACGTGGTCCATGCCCTTGCGGTCGTTCTTAGCGTGATAGCCCGCCAGAATAGGAACGAGCACGGTGCCCATGGCCGACATCACCGCCGCCTGGAAGAGCAGGTCGCTAGGACGGAAAGCGGCCAGGTACACATCGACCACACTCAATCCCGGAAAGGTAGACGTCAGAACACGATCACGAACGAGACCCGCAATGGACGCGATCAGTTGAGTCACGGCCAAAATGACCGTCCCGCGGATGAGCGGCCGACCCTGCCAAGTTTTGAAGAACGACAACACACCGAGATTCTACCGCAAATCACCTCCGTTGTACTTCTTACCCCAAACATCTGCCTGCAGGCTGGCCGCGTCAGTTGAGCGCCGTCATCCGATTGGCGAAGCCGGGCGAATAACGGCGGCGCACTGTGTGAGGCCCGCGCTTCCGCAGAAGAGCGCGGGCCGAGTTTGCGCCGCCCGCCCGGCGAGCCATTTCGGATAGGCGCGAGACTGTCAGCGGCCTGTTTCTTTCTCCACTTTCTTTGCGCCAAAGAAAGTGGAAATCGCCATTCCTCTGCTAGCATCAGAGCCATTCCCTCCTCATTCATGCGTCTCTCCCCCTCCGTCCGCTCGCTCTTGATCGCCGGCGCTTTCGCGCTGTGCGCCGCCGCCCCGTCCGCCCTCGCGGCCGGACCGGTCACCGTCGAGCAGATCAGCTCGTCTGAGATCCTCGGGAGCTGGACTCTTGCGGGACCCAGCGACTGGACCGAGCGTGGTGACGCCGCCAGCAAGACCATCGACAGTGTCACAGCCGGCACCTACACCCTCCTCGTCCGTCCGCCGACTGGCGCTACCGTCCGCCTGCAACTACTCAAGAACGGCGAAGTGACCGACACGGCAGATGTTGGCCAGCTGACATTCACTCTCGGTGAAGAATCGGCCAAAATTCTCATTTTCTACAGCTTCACCCTCATCGGTACCGTCGGCGCTGCTAGTGACCCCGCCGGACTAGAATTCACCATTACCGGACCGAACGGATACACCGAAGAAGGCGTCACGCCCTGGTCTTGGACGAGTGCCCCACAAGGCCAGTACTCGCTGAAGTTCAAGGTGCCGGACGGCTGCACGCCCCCGAGCGCCCAGGGTCAGCGTCTTCAGGCTGGTGAACGCATCTCGTTCTCCATCACCCTCGATTGCGCGGCCGCCGATAAAATGCGGCAGGGTATCCAGCGCGCTGAAGACCAACGCACCCAGCAGCGCGCCGAGGAGACGGCCGCTGCGCTCTCGTCGGGTATTTTCACCGATGTGCCGCGTGACGCCTGGTTTGCTCCATACATCTGGCGTGTGAATCAGCGCAGCCTCATGGCCGGCTACAAGAACGCCGACGGCAGCCTGACCGGCATCTTCGGGCCCGATCGCCCCGTCAGCGTCGCCGAGCTCATCGTCATCGCCCAGCGCGCCGGCAACCACACCGTCGACTCCACCCTTACACCAGATAATCGAACCGCGATGGGACAATGGTTCGCTGCCTCCTACGCCGCCGCCGAGAACGATGGCTGGTTTATCACCTTCGATACCGACGCCGATCCAACCCGCGCCGCCACCCGCAGCGAGGTAGTCATGACCCTCCTCCAGGCGATGGACGTGCCCCTGCACTGGCCGCGCGGCGATATGTTCGCCGACGTTCGTGCCAGCACGCCCAACGCCATGGCCATTGAGACCATGGCCCGCTTGGGCGCCATCAGTGCCGACCGCGAAAGTGGCCGTCTACCGAGCTTCCGCCCCGGCGACAACGTGAACCGCGCCGAAATGAGCAAGATGCTCATCCTCCTACTCGACGCACTGGAAGAGCTGGCCGCCAAGGAGTCGAGATAATCAGGCCTTGAGCAACTGCTTACTCAGCTTGGTGATGTCACCGGCGCCCATCGTCACGACCACATCATTCGGACGCAGGATCTCCTTGAGCGTCTCAAGCGTGCCGGCGAGCGACTGACCGTCGATCACCTCGACCTCGCTCCCCTTCCTAAGATCGGCGATGAAGCGGGGCAGGTCGACTTTGTCCGTATCCACCTCGCCGCGCGCGGCGTAGATATCGGGCACGATCACCAGGTCGGCACCGCCCGCAAAGCAGGTGATGAATCCATCGTAGAGCTTCAGGGTGCGATCGTGTGTGTGGGGCTGGAAGGCCACCACGATGCGACGGCCGGGGTAGCCCGCGCGGATGCCCTGGAGCGAGGCACGGATCTCCACCGGATGGTGCGCGTAGTCGTCGATCACCGTCACGCCGTCAGCGCGTGTCCCCACCTCTTCCAGGCGACGCCAGGTGCCGGCGAAACCCTGGAGGCTCGCGCGGGTCTTGGCTTCGTCGAGACCAAGGTGCAGCGCGAGACGTACCACCAACTGGGCGTTCTGCTGCATGTGTAGGCCGGGCGTCTTCAGCGTCGGTAAAGCCAAATCGTCAGCATTGAGGAACGGCCGGCCGCTCGCTTGCACCACGCGTGCGATATCGGGCACGGAGCCGTGGGAAATAACCGGACCATCCGGAGGGAGAAGCTTCAAGAAATCAACGAAGGACTGCTGGTACTCGGCGAGGTCCTTGTAGGCATCAAAGTGGTCGCCGTCGACATTGGTGACAAGGGCAATCGAGGGCGAGAGGAAGTGGAAGGAGCGGCGGTACTCGCAGGCCTCGAGCACGAACCAATCACTCTTCCCCACACGAAAGTTCTTGCCGTCGAGCTCACGGAGCTTGGTGCCCACCACCACCGTCGGATCGAGGCCGGCCTCAATGAGCACGCGGGCCACCATCGCCGTGGTGGACGACTTGCCGTGTGTGCCGGAGACGGCGATGAGCTTCTTACCCTTGGAGATCTCTCCCACGGCGTGGAAGTACGAGATGGAGCGGATGCCGCGCTCGCGGGCCAGCTTCCGCTCGGGCGCATCCTCGGGCACGGCCTCGCTGTACACGAAGAGCTCGCAGCCCTCAGGGAGCGCGGATCCATCCTGCTGCAAGCTGACGGGAATGCCACCCTCACGCAGGCTCTGTACGAGCGCACTATCGGTGGCGTCACTACCGGACACGTCGTGACCAGCCGCCTTCTGAAGAGAAGCGTAGGCCGAGAGTCCGATGCCACCGATGCCGCTGCAGAAGAGAATCATGGTCTCGAGAGGTGAGGAGCGGTAAGCTTGCATCCCGTGGCGTACCGCGCTGGTTCCGAACCGCTGAGCAAGCAACTGACGATCATCGTCGGTCTCACCGTCGTCGGCTTCATGGCGTTCGGACTCGCCCTGTCATTCTACCGCAATATCCTGTTCGAGAAGACGCTAAAACAGATGGAAATCGCCAACAAGGACATCAGCCGCGAAAACGACGCCAAGTACCGCGAGCTCGATTACTACAAGTCGGAGCAGTACAAGGATAAGTACGCCAAGCAGAACCTGGGTCGCATCAACCCGGGCGAGCGGATGCTCATCATCACCAATCCCGTGCCGACCGACGTGGCTCTGGCCCAGAGCGGCTCCACTCTCTCGGCCGAGCGCGAGGCGGCCTTCATGGAGCTGCTGCGGCAGATGCCGGTGCACGAGCAGTGGTGGCTCTACTTGTTCGACCGCGACCGCCTGAATGCCCTACGGGACAGTCTGTAAGAAGCACTGTCTTTATTGGACTTTTTTGTAAAATTATGAATAATCATACAAGGAACTACCCCGCGTTTTCTTTCACACGAAAGGCACTGTCCCATGAATAAGTACATCTCTCCGCTCTTCGGACCCACGGGCCTCGCGCAGCCGGCGTTCATCCCCCTGCTGTCGCTACTGAACATCGACGAGCGACGCATCGATCTCGTCCATGAAGCCTTCCAGAAGCGCTTCCTGCAAAAGAAGTCCGACGGCACGCCCCTGGAGCGCTGGCAACTGACCACACTCGATCTCCCGTCTCCGCAAGATCTACGCGAACCGCTGCGTGCGATCGACATGATCGACGCCATTCGGCCGAGCCGCGATTCGTATGCCGGCCTGTGCGTGTTCGGCGCCCTGCAACCGCGCATCTGCATTCGGCTAGCGGCGGCGATCGAGCTCCCGGAACATGTCTTCTTTCCTTCCATCACGCTGCTGGCCGGACAACGGAACCTGCAGCTCGACGGTCGCGAGAGCCTCGACATCATCCAACGCCAAACCGGCCCGCTCACGCTGCGACAGGACCAGCGCGATGGCGACCTGCAATCGCTCGGCATGGAAACGGACCTGATGGAGTGGTACTGGCAGAACGCGGAGATGCCCGACGCTATCCGTCAGATCCCCTGGGATACGGTGGACGCGCCGAAGGTGCAGCCCGAAGGCCGGCCAACCACGGCCAGCCAACTCCGTCACTGGATTCTCTCGAAGAAGCCCGCCCCTGGTCGCTACCTGGCCGTCTCGAACCAGCCGCACGTCCGCTACCAGGAAGCCGTCGCCCGCAACGTCATCCCCGCCGAGAGCGGCATTACGCTCGAATGCGTCGGGCCGGCCGCCAGTGACAACCTCTCCAGCGAGTTCCTGCTGGGCGAGCTCGCCCGCTGGATCCACGAAGAATACGCCACCTGGCGCAGAGCAAACGCATAGTCAACCCACGGACCACTTCTTCGGAAGTGGTCTTTTTTACTTCATGACTTTGCACGTGCCTCTGCCACATTAGAGGACACCCGCCGATTCCCGGAATATCACCACTGCCGTCACCCGACGGCAGTTTTTTAAAAGACGGATTCCTCCTGTCCTGATTCATCTTCGGTCGAAGAGATGGCTAATACCCCAAATCTTCCCGCGCAGGCGTGCTCGATGCGCAGACGCGCCTTCGGCGAGATGCCTTCGGGCAGCTGCTTCGGATCAAAGAATCGCATCTCATCGATCTCATCCGGATTCGGCAATTCACCCGTTCCACCAACGATGCGAGCCTCCACGCAGACAACCAGGTCATTTTTGTACGGCGCGCTATAGACACCGATGACCTTGCCCACCTCCACGGCGTACCCCGTTTCCTCCAAGGCCTCACGAATGACCGCCTGGCCGATAGACTCACCATCCTCTACCCGCCCACCCGGCAGGCTCCAGCGTCGCTTCTTGTAATTCTGGTGCACGCATAACACCTCCCCTTTCTCATTCCGGATGACGGCAAAGGCTCCAATGGTGATCATTGCCCCCATTGTACCCCATCCAAAACCCACCAAATCGTCGATTTGATTGGTTGCGGGGGCAGGATTTGAACCTGCGACCTCAAGGTTATGAGCCTTGCGAGCTACCACTGCTCTACCCCGCTGCGAAGCACTATGGCAGCGAAAGAAACTACTTGCAAGGTGGGTACTTTTCCGTACAATCCTTGCACTTATGGCACACAAGAAAGCAGGTGGAACAACTACCAACGGTCGAGATAGCTGGGCAAAGCGCCGCGGCGTAAAGCGCTTCGGTGGCCAGACCGTCAACGCGGGTGAAGTGCTCATCCGCCAGAAGGGTTATTGGTACCGCCCGGGCAAGAACACGCACGTTGGCTCCGATTGGACCATCCATGCCGATGTCGACGGCGTCGTGCAGTTCAGCCAGAAGAAGCTCCCGAACTTCAGTGGCGCCCGCCGCCGCTCGACGGTCGTGAACGTGGTCCCGGCCAAGGCCTGAGCATCCGCTCATAAACCCTGGTGACCGGCGACTGTTTTTCGCTGCGCCGTCATTCCCCTCTCCGCTACACTCGCTCCACATGCAGGATTTCGGCGGTCTCGACATCGGCAGCCCAGATGAAGGACAAGGCGACGCGTCGGAGCAGGTGCGAGAGCAGTCAGAACAGAGCAAGGCCCAACAGGCTCAGGCCTCCGCGGCCGCCGCCCAGCAACGCCAACAGGAGCAGCGCGCCAAGAAGCGCGACGACGGCGTAGTGCAGGCCATCGTGCAGTTCCTCACCGACGACCAGCGCACGCACCTCTCGGTACTCATCGCCCGTTTAGTGGAGCGCGACTGCCCGTCGTCGTTCATTCTTGCCGTGCTTTCGCTCATCAACCAGGGTTGCCTGACCGCACTGGAGGAATCGCTCCAGGATGCACGCGAGCAGGGCCTCGCCTCCGACATCCGCGAGCAGACCGCCGCCCTGGTGCAGGCCGGCCAACTGAGCGAACAGTCCGGCGCCGTGCTTATCGACTGGATCGAGCGTTTGCAGATGGCCTTGGCCAGCGACAGCGAGAACATCTTGAAATCACTGCGCGCCGACGATCAGAGCCTCGACGGCACCGTGCTGCAGCTCTCGGCCTTCGTGCTTCAGGAATTCTTCGCCTCAAACCGCCAGAATGTGCCTTTCGAGAAGGCCCAAGTGCTCGCCACGGGCATCCTGCAGGTGGTGTTTGAGCCCTACTTCTAAACCCCAAACGGAAAATCCGCCAAGGGAACCTGGCTCTCGCCTGCCACGTTGGCATAGAGGCGCAGCCGATTCACCGCGACATCGAATCGGACATCCTTCATCTCTTTGAGAACATCCTTTTTCTCGCGCTCGAAGCGCTCGGGATGCTTCACACGCAGGAGGGTGACATGCGGCTGCCAGGGGTTATAGAGATTCGGCCAGGGACACTGCTTCTTAGCGTTGGCCAGCTCCGGCGAGAACGCCGGCTTGAGGTAGAGCACCTCATCTCGCCCGGGCTTGCCGAAGGTATCGATGCCATCGATCGGATACGTGAATGGCTTCAGTCGCTCGGCGATAGCAGCGGCCTGGGCCTGCACTTGGCCGTACTCGATCTCCATCAGCTCCGGCCAGTACGAGAGTGTCAGGTGCGGCGTGGTCGGCTTCTGGAAGCTCACGATGTCGCCAAGGAAGGCCAAACGCTCCTGGCATTCGGCAAAGGTCTCAATAGCCTCATCCTCAAAAGGCAGGGCCAGGAAGCCGGAGCGAAGAGGAAAATCGAGATGCATAGGGACGTACCATACACCTCCTCCCACTCAGCGCTTCAGGACGCTCAAAAACGCCTCCTGCGTCAGCGTCACTTTGCCCATCATCTTCATACGCTTCTTGCCCTCCTTCTGCTTATCGAGGAGCTTATTTTTGCGCGTGACGTCTCCACCGTAGAGGTAACCCGTCACGTCTTTGCGCAGGGCCGAGATGGTCTCGCGCGCCACCACCTTGCTGTTGATGGCGGCCTGGATCGGGATCTCAAACTGGGCCTTGGGGATCACTTCCTTCAAGCGCTTGCAGACGATGTTGCCCACGTCGTGAGCCTCACTGCGGTGGACGATGGACGAGAGCGCATCGGCCGGCTCACCGAGGAGGAGAATCTGCAGCTTCACCAGATCGCCGCTGCGGTAACCGAGCGGCTCGTAGCTCATGGAACCGTACCCCTCGGTGGAGGACTTCAACTTGTCGAAGAAATCAACGACGATGCTCGCCAGCGGGGCTTCAAAAACAAGTAGGGCGCGGCCGGCATCGAGGTACGTCAGCGACCGCTGGGTTGCGCGACGCTCAGTGAGAAGAGTCATCACGACACCGATGTCTTCGGTGCGACAGACTACCTCGAGGAGCACCCAGGGCTCGCGGACCTCAAGAATATAGGTCGGATCGGGGAAATCAGCGGGGTTGCTGATACGGGCGGTGTCGGGCTCGTCTTCCTTCAGAAGGCTCGTGCGCACGGCTTCGCCGATATTACGGGCATTGATCTTCACTTCGTACTGCACGCTCGGGGCCGTCACCACCAGGTCGCAGTTGTACTCACGCTCCAGGCGCTCCTGGATGATGTCGAGGTGGAGCAGCCCGAGGAAGCCGCAGCGGAAGCCGTTACCAAGGGCGGCGTTACGCTCGTGTTCCATCTGCAGGGCGGCGTCGTTGAGTGAGAGTTTCTCCAGGGCATCACGCAGATCGGGGTAACCATCGGCCTCAGACGGATAGAGGCCAGCGAAGACCATCGGCTGCACCTGCTTATAGCCGGGCAAAGCCTGGGCCGTGGTGGCAGTGGCGATGGTGTCACCCACGCGCACCAGCTTCACATCCTTGTCCCCGGACACCACGTAGCCGATCGAACCGGCGCTCAAGACCTCATCAGGGATGTACTTCGGCGAGAAGTGGCCGACGTCTTGGATCTCAAACTGGCCCTTCGTGCCGAGAAGGTGCACTTTCTGCCCCTTTCGGAACTGTCCGTCGATGACGCGGACGTAGCCAACGGCGCCACGGTAGTTATCCATCACCGCGTCGAAGATAAGGGCGCGAGCCACCGGCAGTGTCGGATCGGCCTTGGCAGCCGGCACCCGGGCGATGATGGTATCGAGCAGTTCGGGTACGCCGGTGCCTTCCTTGGCAGAAATCTTGAGAATCTCCTCTTTCTTACAGCCAATCAGGTTCACCACTTCCTCACTCACACGCTCAGGGTCGGCGGCGGGCAGGTCGATCTTATTGAGCACGGGGATGATGACGAGGTCGTGCTCCATGGCCATCGTCAGCACGGCGAGTGTCTGAGCCTGGATGCCCTGGGAAGCATCCACCAGTAGAATGGCACCTTCACAAGCGGCCAAAGAGCGGCTCACTTCGTAACGGAAGTCGGTGTGGCCGGGGGTATCAATGAGGTTCAGCTCGATGCCCTTGTAGTTCATGCGCTCGGGCGTGAGCTTGATGGTGATGCCGCGCTCGCGCTCCAATTCCATCATGTCGAGGGTCTGCGACTTCATTTCGCGCTTTTGCAGCGTTCCGGTCACCTCGATAAGGCGATCGGACAGCGTCGACTTGCCGTGATCGATGTGCGCGATGATGCAGAAATTCCGGATCTCCATGGGGGTAGCGCCATCCTACTGGAAAATCGCATCTATCACAGGCTTTTTACGCTCTCCAAGCGGTGTAAGGCCTGGAGAAGGGCTGCCTCACCCAGTTCGGCTGACTCACGCCAGTGCTGAGCGACAGCCTGCACCCCCTGCGTCGCGACTGCCGCCTCAAGAGCAGCGAGCTTGTCGCCGGGTTCCATCGGACAGATCCGGACCTCTTTGCCTTGGGCGAGAGAAGCCAGGGCACCGTGGAATCGCTGACAGAGGATGACCGACCCCGCCGCCACTTCCTGAAGAAGGACAAGCTGGGTTTCCACTGGCACCACCGTGACTGGCTTGGTTGTCATTTTTTGCAAACGAGCGACTGTGGCAATTTCACTTGTCTCTTGCGGCTGCAGCGAGACAATTCTCACGTCGTCAAAATCCTGTTGTGAAAGGATTTTTTTGTACAGTTCATCAAACGTTGCGGACGTATTATGGCGTGGGATAACGATGAATACTTTTTTTGCACGTACGTCGATTTTTTCTCTACTAAAAGACAAAAATACTGGGTCAAATGTATGAACAACAGGAGTACTCAATAACCATTGAGCAACTCGGGCTTCCGACGCCTCATCTCGCACCGAAATGAAGGCCGCCTGACCAAACACCCACCGAGCAATCCCCTCCCCGATCCGACTCTTAAAGGGGCCAACCCCCTGAAACGCCATGACGACAGGCACTCCGAACAGGCGAGCGACCGCGGCATGGGCGCCCCAAAGGAAGCAGGCCAAGACCGACTCAATGTCAGTGAAGAGCGTTCCGCCACCAAAGACCACCGCTTCCGACCGACGAATGGCACTGATCGTCTTCCACCATGGCTGAAACAGACTACGGACTCCGAGTGGCAAGCGAGGGAGCTCGACTACTCCGGCTTCCCGCGGCAGAACCGGGCGGGCAGACACGACCGTCCAATGAATGCCTGGAAAGGCACTCAGGAAGTAGTCCCGAAGGGCTTCATCCCCGAAATTCGCCACGCCGTAATTGCCGATCAGCAGGCAGCGCACGGCGATACTGTAGCGGAAACCGAACTCAGGCGGAGGGCTGCTCGGCGGCCGGAGCCTCCTGAGCGGGAGCCTCGGCAACCGGAGCCTCGGCAGCGGCCTCGTCCTTCTTGGCCGGAGCCACCACGGCAGCGGCGAACTCATCGGCGCTAGTGAAGCGCTCGATCATGCGGGCCGACTTGCCCTGGCGACCGCGGAGGAAGAACAGCTTAGCGCGGCGGACCTTGGCCACCTTCTTCACCTCGATCTTCTCGACCATCGGCGAGTGGAGAAGGAAGATCTTCTCGACGCCGACGCCGGAAACAACGCGGCGCACCGTGAAGGTGCGATCGGTCGCGACGTGGCCGTTGTGAACATTGATGACGACTCCCTCAAACACCTGAACGCGCTCCTTGTCACCTTCGCGGATTCGCTCGTGAACGCGCACCGTCTGGCCGGGCTGAACGTCCGGAACGGAGCGGAGGAAGGACTGGGCCTGATCGTGGAGAATCTGGGAAGGCATGACGACAAAAGGGAGAAATGCGTGCGGGAAGCCTACCGATTGGAACGCCCCCTGTCAAAGCCCCCTTGTGGGATTTTTCCACTCCAATCCCCTGTTTCTCAGGAAGGCATCGCTTCCTCGATCTCGCGCTGCAGCTCGTTGAGCACCACGACGTTGCGCGTATCGCTCAGGATATCGAGGACGAAACGGTCCTTCAGGCTCAAGCGATAGAGGAAGTCCGCCTCCGAGAAGATAGAATATTTCACCGACTTCAGGCCCTGGTCCTGGCTCAAGAGTGCCTCGAGCACCTCGCGGGAGACATCACCGACAATGAGCAGGTCAACCTTGCTGTCCGAGCCCGAGAAGCTGCCGGCAAGAAGAATGAGACGAACGCCCTTCAAGCTCTTGAGACTCGAGACAATCGGGCTCTCACCCTGTACAGCCTTCACAAAGAGGCTGCGCAGGTCGGGATAGAGCGGAAAATCCGTGTCTACTTTGTAGTACTTCTTGCGGTTCTTGTGACGGGCCTTCACCAAACCAACCTGGCGCAAGTTCTCCAGTTCGCGGCGGATAGAGTTGATCTGCTCGTTTAAGAGACGCGTCAGCTCGCGGATGAAATACTCCTGTTCGGGATGGAGCAAAAAGACACTCAGCAGCTTCACGCGGGTCTGCGAGCTAAAGAGTGCCTTCAGTACGGGAGATGACGACATCGTTCACAAAGAGTATTCACGAGTATTCAGAAAGTGCAAGAAAATTGATCATGCGAAAGAACATCTTTAGTGTTCAATATTAATGGCTTCAAATAAACAAAAAACTATCAATTGTTGTACAGTAAATCTTTTATTGTATAAAAAATGTATTCATTTTCTTTTACTACCAAATTGAAGGCTATTGAGGGGCTCCTCAGAAGACCTGAAGTGTGCTATACTAATGGGAATGGCCAAACACACATCGAACACCCGGCTCTGGAACCCGCTCTTTGTGCTTGGGTTGGCCCTGTGTGTGTGGATGGTAACGGATGTGCCGGTCGCACACGCCCAAGCGACAAACACTGTCGGTTCGATCCAGGACAACATTACCTGGGCCATGACCCTCATCTTGCAGTTGATGCAGGTACTGACGTGGGTCCTGTTCGGTTTCCTGAACTACCTACTCGATCCCCGCTTCTTCCTCAGCCTAGGCAATGACGGCGCTGGCAACGCCACTAGCGGGCTTCTGGATATGCTCAATGAGATCTGGATTCTCTCGCGCGACTTGATGAACGTCGTGTTCGCCGTCGCGCTGGTGTTTACCGCTCTCTACACGGTTATTACGGCGAAGAAGGACTTCGTCAGTCAAAATGCGAAGCGTTTTGTCATGGCGGTGGTCTTGGTGAATTTTTCGTGGTTTGTGCCGCAGGTAATTCTAGACATGAGCAGTGTGGCCACGGCCACCATCTACGGCATCCCCTCACTGCTGGACATGGGCGATTGCCAAACCGCCGACGGCGAGCCCTGCGTCATTATCACGGATGTAAAATTCATGCAGGACGACCGTGCCGCCGCCAGTCTGCGCGGCAGTGATGGCTGGAGCTGCCTACTCGCAAACTTCGTCTGTTACCGCAAAGAAGATCTGAGTGCCGACAGCGCCTCGAACCAGACGGCGATTTTGAGCGGACTCGTCATTAACCATGCTCGCCTCATCAACCTGGCCAAGGTCAGCCGCCCCATCGCCGCCACAGGCGCCAAGGCTAGCCGCGAACTCCTGGTCTTCTTCATCCGCGAGGCGATCATTCTGGTCATTACCATCGCACTGTTCTTCCCGCTTTTGGCACTTGTAGTGGCCTTCTTCGTTCGCATCCCAGTGCTCTGGATCACGATGGCCTTCATGCCCTTTGCGCTGCTGGACTGGGTGGTGCCAAACGAACAGATCACCCAAGGCATTCCGAGCAAGCTCCGCGACACGTTTGTCAAAGCCGCCTTCCTACCTGCTTTTACTGCAGTACCGCTCACGATCGGCTTCATCCTCATCAATGCTGGTGCCAAGATGACGGGCGGCGGCCTGGAAGAAATTCCCTTCCCGCTCCTCGACGGCATCGACGACTTCTGGCAGCTGCTCTGGCTGCTCATCAGCCTCTCGGTGCTGTACACCGGAGTGTTCTCAGTGCTGAAGAAGCAAGACGGCATCCTGGCCACCGGCGCCGCCAGTATTGAGGGCTTCGGCAAGAGCCTCGGCAAGTTGGCTCTCAGCGTCCCCCTCTCGAAGGAGGTGATCCCGTTGGTCTCAGGTGGCGCCATCCAGCAATCGCCGCTACCCGCCCTGCAGCAGCTCAACCCCAACCGCCTCCTCCAGAACCTGCGCACCTCGGGCAGCTTCGCCGACGCGCTGCGCGGCGGCCCGAGCCCCACCCGCGCCATCGACCAGACCGACGGCCTGCTGCGCAACAACCGCGACCAGCTCGACCGCCTCAACGCCAGCATCAACCGCCTCAACAGCGTGGCCGGCAGCGACGCAGCTGGATTCCGCAGTGGCTCCGCCGAAGTAATTGCCGAACTGCGCCGCATCAACCCGCAGCTCAACATCGCCAGCAACCGCGAGCTGGCCAGCACGATCGAAGCTCTCAACCGCCGCAACGGCGACGTGCGCGCCCCGAGCGGTCTCATCGAGCGCCTGAACCGCCCCGAGACTCCCGCCACACCGGCGACACCGGCCACGCCCCCGGCCACTCCGCCCACGCCGTAAGCGATGACCGCTTTCGAACAACTCCGGCAGCCCGAGCGCCAGGCCCCCACTCCGGACCGCCTGCGCGCCCTGGCCGGTCAGGTACCCAACGCCGCCAACGCCAACGCACTGGCCGCCATCGAGGACCCACGTATGCTCCAGAGCCTGCTGGGCCAGCGTATGCGCGCCATTGCCACCAAGATCCACGCCGAGTCGCAGCGCAACCGCACCCTGGCACAGGAGCCGGCGGTCGCTGCCCTTGTACAGGCTCTTGGAACTGATCGGCGCCGCGACATCGCTGACATGCAATCGCAGAAGGTCGAAGAAGTCATCGCCGGCCTGCGCATGACGGCCATCGGCCCCACGGCCACCGTGGACCAGATGATGACGACCGAATTTGATACGCGCGACGAGCGCTATATCGAGTCGCGCTCTCGTTTCAGTCGCGAGACAGGGAATGTAAATATCAGTTTCTGGAGCGTAAACACGTCGAACATCGAGACTGACCGCAGACTGCTCACCTCGTGGCGCGACAATAATGTGCAAGGCCTACCGCCGGCCGCTTTGGCCGGCCTCAACACGCTCATTGAGCGTCTCAACGCTCTGGAACAGGCCGATCTGACGCGCCTGCGCTCGGCCGAAGTGAGTCGCCAACTGGAGAACAGCATGACCGCCCAGGGCTTCAACTACATGGGTCGGATGACGCTCATCGTCGGCGGCACCGGCCTGGCCCTGCTGAGCGGCGCGATGATGTACATCAACGGCAACTTCTCGCCGGTGATCGGCCTCTACGCCGCCATCGCCCTGGCGGCCGCCTACCCGGGCATGTTCTTCGGCAATCGCGAACAGCGCGCGCTCGAGACCGCGGGCGCCATTTTTAACACCACCTCGTACCGCTTCTTCCAGGGCCGACTGCCGGCCAATTCGTTCGCGGTCATGACTGAGAATCTGCTGAATGACGACAACCGCAACCTCATCAATAGCCTTATTACAGAGAATCCCAACGCCCCCCTAACAGACACGCAGATCGCCTCACTGGTGAATGCCTTACTGCCCGTTTCGAACCAGCGCGTAGCCCCCGAAGCACGTACACAACTGGCCGCCGCCATCCGTGAACAGCCCTTGAGCTTGCGCAATCTAGTCAACGCCATGCGCCCGCTCAGTGATAACGACGACGGTCGCCAGCTCGTCATCGACGGCTCACGCTTGGGCACGCCACGCCAAGCCCTCATCCAGAACGCTTCGCAGGAATTACAGCTGAATCCGGGCGCTGGTCAGGCGCTCAGGCAGCCGCCTTCTTCCGCTGAAGCTCTCGGGTAAAGACCTCAAGCACGTCGCCCTCTTCAATGGGCGTCTGACACTCGGTGCGCATGCCGCACTCGGTGCCTTCTTTCGCTTCCTTGATGTCCTGGTCAACTTTGCGCAGCGAAGTGATACGGCCCGTGGCCACGGTTTCGCCGCCGCGCTGGAGACGGAACGGCAGACGCTTGATGACGCCGTCGCTGACGCGTCCACCGATCACCTGCTCGGAGCGCTTGGTCATGAAGACACCCTTCACCTCCAAGTGGCCAATAACCGACTCGGTCTCTTCCGGTTCCAAGAGACCCGTCAGCAGCAGTGTCACCTCGTCGAGAAGAGCGTAGATCACATCATATTGGCGAATCTTCACATTTTCACGCTCGGCGGTTCGGGCGACGGCCGGAGGCACGGTCACATGGAAAGCGATGACGATGCCGGCACTGGCCGAAGCCATCATCACGTCGTTCTCCGAAACAGCACCAACGGCACTGTGGATGACCTTCACGGTCACGCCCTCGTTCACAATACCCTCGAGTGAACTCTTGATCGCCTCCAGTGAACCTTGGGTATCGGTCTTGAGTACCACCTTAAGCTGCGTGGCCTTACCCTCGGACAAGCGAGCAACGAGGTCCACGAAACCCTGCTTCTTCTCCTTGCCGGCTTCCGCGAGATACTGGTCCACCATGGCACGAGCCTCACGCTCCGAATTCACCACCTGGAGAATGTCGCCCACCTGGGCCACAGCATCAAAGCCGGAGACACGCACCGCACCGGACGGAATGGCCTTCTCAACACGTTCGCCGCGAGCATCGGTCATCGCGCGGACGCGGCCAGAGCTAGCGCCGCAGACGAAGATGTCGCCCACATGGAGCGTGCCGGTATTCACAATCACGCTGGCCAGAGCGCCCAGCGATGAATCAAGGTGACTCTCGATAATGGTCGCAATGGCGTTGCGATCAGGATTCGCTTTCAACTCTTCCAGTGAAGTCACGAGGACGATCTGGTCGAGCAACTCGGGAATGCCCTGCTTCGTCACGGCCGAGCACGCTACAAGCGGAATCTTGCCGCCCCACTCCTCCACAAGCACTTCGTGCTTGGCCAGGTCGCCCTTCACGCGCTCAGGGTCGGATGTCGGCTTATCGATCTTGGTGAGCGCAACGATGATTGGCACACCGGCCTCGCGGGCGTGGCTGAGGGCCTCGAGTGTCGTGTCCTTCACGCCGTCGTCGGCAGCCACCACGAGGATGACTACATCCGTTACCTGGGCGCCGCGGGCGCGCATGGCCGTGAAAGCCTCGTGGCCGGGAGTATCGAGGAACGTGATCGGCTGGCCATTATGGACTACCTGATAGGCACCAATGGCCTGCGTGATGCCGCCCGCCTCACCCGCCGCCACCTCCGTCTTGCGGATGGCATCGAGCAGCGACGTCTTGCCGTGGTCGACGTGACCCATCACCACCACGATAGGGGCGCGGGGCTGCAAGTTCTCGGTATCGTCCTTGAGGAGTGCCTCGAGGTTGCGACTGAAGAGATCTTCCACCTTGGCGGTGCCCAATTCGCGGGCAACGGTCACGCCGAGGTCCCCCGCCACGATGGCGGCTGTGTCGTAATCGATGGTCTGGGTGATAGTGGCCATCACGCCGTTCTTCATGAGCGTGGCGACAACCTGGGGCACCTGGATACCCGTCTTCTCGGCAAACTCCTTCACCGTGATCTGCGCGGGCAGGATGACGGTTCCTTCCTTCTTCTTAATTTGAACCTGCTCAGCGGGGGCGCCACGCTTTTGAGTCGGCCGATGAGCACCACGATCGGCGGGTGGGCGACGCGAACCGAAACCGCCACGGGCCGGAGCGGGCGCCTGACGCGTCAGGGCAGCCTGGCGAGCCGTCGCCTCAGGCGAAACGTCGTCGAGCGTCAGTTTGCGGAGGACATGCAGCGTATCCACCTTCGGCTCCACAGGCAGGGCCTCGACGGGCTTCTGCTCAGTGGGCGAGCCCTCACTTCCCTCCTCCGCCATGGGCTGCAGAATGGTATCAAAATCGATCTTCAGGTTGTGCTTACGAGCGATGAAGCGGATGACGCCGATCGCCAGGTTCTCGGGAATCTCACGGTCGGTCGGCTTTACGCCAAAGTCGACCTGCTCCAGCTCCTTGCGGAGCTGTTGTCCAGTCATGCCGAGAATTTTGGCCACTTGAACGAGGCGCATAGTTTGGGACGGGCCGGGAAAGGCCCGCTCATGCTATCGCAAAAAGGCCTCCGCCTCAACGGATTGGCGAATCTTCTTTATTGGGCGGAGCCCTCCACGGGCGGCTTGGGCGACTGCGGTCGGATCGGCACCGACAGCGGGGCGGCCGGGCGCGGAACGGGGGCGGGAGACGGCGCTGGAGCGGGTTTTGGAGCGGCAGCCGGGATCTCGGCCTTTGTGGGGGCAGGAGCCACTACCGGGGCAGCATGCGGAATGTCTCGCGGAGGTTGGACGGTGGCGACCTTGGGGGCAGGGTTCGTCTGCTCGCGAATGCCGTCCTTTAATTTCTGCACGCACTCGAGCACCTGCAGGGCGAAGTTTTGGAAGTTACCGACGCGGAAGCCTGACGCGCGGGCGTGTCCGCCGCCGCCGTAGGTCTTGCCGGCCAGGGCCGACACGTCGACGGCCAACGACGAGCGCATACTTGCCTTCAGGCCGCCGCCCTCTTCAAACTCGGTGAAGAGGACGTACACGTCGGCGTCAGGAATGGTGGAGATCAGCTCGTCGAGGATACCGTGGGTCTCCTTGCTGGTGGCACCCATCTCGGCCAGGTCCTCTTTGCTCACGGCCGACCAGACGATGCGGGCCTCGCGGTCGATCTGAATGCGGTTTAAGGCACGGCCCCAAATCTTAAGAGTCGAAAGAGGCTTGGTCTTGTAGATGTGCTGGATGATTTCCTGCTGGCGAGCGCCCTTCTCGAGCAGCTCGGCACCCACCTCGAGCGAACGAGGGGTGGTGTTCGGATTCTGGAAGCTGCGCGTGTCGGTGATGAGACCGGTCAGCAGCAGGGTGGCTAGGTCGGGCGTAATGGCCGAGCGCATGTCGGGCTCGTTCATGAACCAGCCGTAGAGCACTTCAGTGGCACTGGCGGCCGTCGGGTCGATGAGCTGCAGCTGGCCGTAGTTCGTGTTGGAGATGTGGTGATCGATGTTCAGCACCGGCACGCTGCCGAAGAGATCGACATGGTCAGTGTAGAAGGAACCGAGCAGAGCGGTGTCGGCCGTGTCGACGACCACGATGAGGTCGTAGCTCCGCTCCCCTTCCGCCAGCGAGATCTGCTGCGAACGGATGGCGCCCTTCTTGGGCATGACGATGATGTTCACGCGCTGGTCCTCGACGGTGTAGCGGAGCTTATCCACCTCCACGCCGTCCTGTAGGTTGATGGTGATGACAAACTCCTGGCTGGCGTCGATCGTCTGCTGGAGCTTCTCGAAGCCGGGCAGGAACTCCAGGGCCTCGGGCAGCACATCGGGGCAGATCACCGTCACGTCCTTGCCCAGGCTCTTGAAGACCTGGTAACAGGCCAAAGCCGAGCTCAGGCCGTCGGGATCGACGTTGGCATGGGGGACCACGAGGATGCGCTTGTAGCGCTTGATGATCTCCGTGGCGGCCGAGTATTGGCTGGGGCTAAGGCTCATTTGACTGGAACATTACATTGTAACATAATTCATATTATTTGCAAAGGTAGACTCCAGGGCCAGAATATCGGCCCTATTGGCAGATTATGATGAGAAAAGGGTCTGCGAGCAGGTAAAGTTCATCATTGAAGCAGACAGACTCTCCGGTGGCAAGAAACTGATCCATCGCAGAAACAGGCCAAAAGATTGACATTTTATAAGTATATTTTACTATACAAATAGAACTGGCACCGGCCAGAGAACCTTCACCCTATCGGCTGACAACCCCCATAACCCGCAAGAAAGGATCCGTATGGAAACCCGACCCCAGAAGCCTCTGAGCGTGTTCGCCGTCATCTACGGCTTCCCGCGCCCGGAAGACCGGGCAGCAACCGTAATGCTCGTGAAACGCGCTCGCGACAAGAAGTTCCAACTCCCCGGCGATGAACTCGAGCCGGGCGAAGACGAAGCGACCGCACTGCGACGCGCCGTCCTCGAGCAGGTCGGCCTGGAAGTCCGCATCATGCGCCAGATCGGCCCGTATCACGAGCGCGAGGGCGCCCCCAACATCGTGACCTGCTTCGAGTGCGTGGTCGGCGGTGGAGCCATCCGCAAGGCTGGTCCGTACGACGAATTCTGCGACGCACGGTACTTCACCCTCGCCGAGATTCGGAAAGGCAGTTACGTCACCTCGCCCCGCCCCGGCGACAGTCACACCCACCGCATCAGCCTGATCGGGCCGCGGACCGAACGCATGGTCCTAGACGCCTTCAGCGTGAAGGCTGAGCCCATGATCTCGGTGGCACCTTTCAGTCAACCAGAACTACTCGAGATCGAGGCCTTGGGCGAAGAAGCCTTCGGCAAGTTCGTCTGCTCGGATGGGTTTCTTTTCTTGGCTGAGAGCAGCCAGCGAATTCTGAGCTGGCTCCGCCTGGGACAAAAAGAGACTGTTCCGGCCAACACATAATCCCCTGTCAGCCGATCACCCCGCGCCACCGTCCCCACGGTGGCGCTTTTTATGGCAAAAGACCCCCCTCCGGAAGTGAGAATGGTCGGGACGAGAGGACTTGAACCTCCGGCCTCATGCACCCCATGCATGCGCTCTAGCCAACTGAGCTACGTCCCGACAATGATGGAAAGATGCTGGACTCAGGATGCGCATGCGCTTTTTGCTGGCGCCTCGCCCAAGGGCTCGGCGGCCCAACTGAGCGA
>CAZEVM010000021.1:0-19065 GCA_964515645.1 uncultured Candidatus Peribacteria bacterium
CGAAGAACTCGCGCATGGCGGCCGTGATCGGGCGGCAGTTGATGAGCTGGGTGGGCGTGACGGTTTCCAGATCCATCACCGTCATGCGATCCTTCACGATACGCTCGGTGCGCACGAGACCGACGCGGTACTTGTTCTGCACAAGTTCACCGACGGAGCGGACGCGGCGGTTGGAGAGGTGATCGATGTCGTCCGGCGAGCCCTGACCGTTGTTGAGACGGATCATCTCGCGGAGGATCTCGATGAAATCCTTCACCTGGAAGACGCGGTGCGCCTAGTCGCTCGGCACCTCAACGCCGAAGCGGCGGTTGAGCTTGTAGCGAGCAATGGAGCCCATGTCGTACTTCTTGAAGTCGAAGAAGAGGCCGTCGATGAGCTGCTTGGCATTCTCCGGCGTGGCGTAGTCGCCCGGGCGGATACGGCGGTAGATGGACTGGTAGGCCTCCTCCACGGAGCGGGCCGTGTCCTTGCCGAGCGTGAGCGTGATGAAGTCGTGCTCGCCGGCAGGCAGGTCCTTGAAGAGATCGAGGATGTCGGAATCGTTCACGTAGCCGAACACGCGCAGGAGCTGCGTGATCGGGATCTTGCGCTTGCGGTCGATCTTGAAGGTGATGATGCCGCGGCGGTCTGTCTCCACTTCGAGCCACACGCCACGCTTGGGGATGATCTTGGCGGCGTGGTAACGCGGGTGATCGGGCATGACCGAGAAGAACGCGCCCGGCGAGCGGACGAGCTGGTGGACGACCACGCGCTCGATACCGCCGACGATGAACGTACCGCTGTCGGTCATGAGCGGGATGGAGCCGAGGAACACGTCCTGCTCCTTGATTTCGCCGGTCTCCTTGTTGATCAGCTGGACCTGGCCCTTCATGGCGGCCTCGTAGGTCAGGTTGCGGCGCTTGCAGGTCTCGGGGTCGTACTTCGGCTCGTCGAACGTGTGGCCGAGGATGCGCAGTTCCATCTTGCGACCCGAGAAGTCGGTGATGGGCGTGATCTCTTCCAGGAGCTCCTTGAGGCCCTCAGTGAGGAACCACTTGTAGCTCTCGATCTGCATCTCGATCAGGCTCGGCACGTGCGTGATGCCCTGGTCGTTCACGAGGAACACGCGGTCATTCTGAATCTTCGCCGGGCGGATGAGCTTCGGCAGGTCCTCGAGCATCTTCGGGATCTTGCTCTGGGACGGCGGCAGGTGCGGGCGCAGGTGCGGCAAGATGGCGGCATCAACGTCCACGACATACCCGGCGCGAGCCGGAGCCGACTTCTTGGGAGCAGCCTTCGGGGCCACCTTGGCGACGGTCTTCATGGCCGGCGCAGGAGTAGCCTTCTTCGCCTCGGGCTTCGGCTTCGCTGCCGGGGCCTTCTTAGGGGCCGGCTTGGGCGCGGGCTTCTTGGCGGGCGCCTTCTTCGCCACTGGCTTCGGCTTTTTGGCCGGGGTGGGCTTCTTGGCGGCAACCTTCTTCTTCGCGGGCTTCTTAGCCATACGAGTGTGGTAGGGAAAAGCGGCACAGTGCCGCCGGGACCCCCGTCAAAACAGACGGAGGAAAAGGGGCACAGCGCTCAGAACACAATCGAAGCCAGCTGTGGGACGCGGAAATTCTACGTTTTTCGGCCCTGAAGTCAAAGAAAAAGCGCATGCCGGCAAGGCGAATGCACAACGTGTCTATCTTGCTTGTCTTACCAGGGCAGGCCTAACCAGCTCGGAACCTCACTGAGGGCCGAGACGGGGGTGGGCGGAATCAGGCCTGGACCGGTCTCGATCGTCAGGCTGCCGCCATTGGCGTCGAGCATGGCAACCACCAGCGAGAGATCGCTCTCGGAGAGGAGGATGCAACCATAGCTCCGCCAGCCGGTGCCGGCTTTGTCGTAGCCTTTCTTCTGCAATTTATCGTCGAGCATGATCCCAAACTGCAGGTGACTATGGATGCCATACGCCGTCCGGCCGTTGCCGTCGTCGCCACCGGTGCCATCGGCTTTATAGAGACGCAGAAAACGGCCCTCACCAAAAGTGGTGGAGCGACCTTTCTTCTCCACTTCTTTCACGGTCCAGGTGCCCTCGGGCGTGGCGGCGTAGTAGCAGCGGCCGATGTAGCAGACGTTGCGGTGCTGGCCGGTAAGGCCATCGAGTGCCAAGAATTCACCGTCGGCGTGCACCAGGTACACGGTGGAGGTGTCGGTATCGACCATGACCTTATCGCCGGCTTCAGCCACCCACGCCGGCGCTTCTTCGGCTAAGGCAGAGGGGGCCCAAAACAGGGCAAGTACGATGATGGTGGAGAAGAGTTTTGACAGAGTGGCAAATACTATTTGCTATACCAAGACTGTCAACGGTCTAAAACACTGATATTTGGTATCTATTAGCCGAAATTGCGTAAAAAGACCCTTCCAGTGGTCTGGAAAGGGTCAGACTTCTGACTGATCATTTTAATGGCTCTACAAAGCCAATAAAGTGTGATTATTGGGCGGATTTCCAGCGACGTTCGACCTCGGCCCAGTTGATGAGGTTCCAGAAGGCGGCAATGTAGTCGGGGCGCTTATTCTGGTACTTCAGGTAGTACGCGTGTTCCCAGACGTCCAAACCAAGCAGTGGTGTCTTCCCTTCCATGAGCGGCGAGTCTTGGTTGGCGGTGGAAGAGATCTCCAGTTTGCCGCCCGAGACAGTCAACCACGCCCAACCGGAACCGAAGCGGTTGGCGGCGGCGTCATTGAATGCTTTCTGAAAGTCGGCCATCGAGCCAAAGGCCTTCTCGATCTCGGCAGTGACCGCTGCAGAGCTTGAGCCGCCCGGCGTGAGGATGGTCCAGAACAGCGAGTGGTTGCTGTGGCCGCCGCCATGGTTGCGGACAGCGGTTTTCTTCTCCTCGGGAACCTCCGCGAACGTACGCAGAACCTCATCGACCTCCATGGACTCCCACGGGGTGCCGGCGACGGCCGCGTTCAGCTTATCGATGTAGGTCTGGTGATGCTTGGTGTGATGGATCTCCATCGTCTTGGCGTCGAAGTGCGGCTCGAGACCATCGTAGGCGTAGGGCAGTTTCGGCAACGTGAAGGCCATGGTGCGAGGTGGGAAAGAAATCCGTTCCACCGTAGCACTGCGCCCTGGTGCAGACACGAAAAAAACCCGCCCGAGGGGGCGGGTGTTCGGTGCTGTTTAGTATTTCAGCTGATACTGTGTCTCATTACCGCCCATCTTGATTACTTGCTGCTCCAGTTTCTGCGCCACCTCTTTGGGATCCTGCGGCTTGCCTAAGAACGCATCACCGATCTGTGCGCGCTGATTGTTGGCAATGGACTGCAAGGCAGCACCGTTCATGAGCTCGTCTGGCTTCTTGGGGCCAAAGATCTCATCGTCGATCGGCTTGTTCTGTTCGAGTTCAAACTGCGGATCGCCGAAGATCTCATCGACCGTCTCGCGCGAGTGCATATTCACATTCGGAGAAGTGGACATAGTGCCTGAGGAAGAAAGGTACTTTTTTATTATAACATATTTTTATTATTTGTACAATATCCTTCTGGCCGTAGCAGATACACTAGGGTCATGCGCCTCGAGCGGCTAGCAACGGCCCCCTCCCTCCCCCATACCCCGCTTTGGCAATCGGCGGGTTGGGCGGCCTTCCAGACCGCACTCGGCCGAGAGATCCGCTGGTATCGCGGCGGCAGCCTAACGGGGTTAGTGGTTATCGACCGGACCGTCGGCGGCTACGCCACCTGGGATCTTCCCCGAGGCCCTTTGCTGGCCCCAGAAACGACGCCAGAGGAGGCTCGCGAGTTCTTGGAGCTCCTCACAGCCGAAGCCAAGGTCGACCGCGCCTTGGCCCTCTATTGGTCCGGCGTGGATCCCCGCTTAGCAGCGTCCGGTTATGGGCGGCCTTCGCCCCGCCACGAACAGCCGGAGGCGACAATTCTCGTCGATCTCACCCTCTCGGACGACGCGCTCCTGAACCAAATGCACCAGAAAGGACGCTATAACGTCCGCCTGGCCCAGAAGCACGGCGTCACCGTGGAACAGAGCGCCGACGTGGGTGCCTATGTCCGCCTTGCCCAGGAGACCAGCGCCCGCGATGGCTTCAGAGCGCCGAGCGGCCGGCACTTCGAGCACTTCCTCAAGAATGTGCCCGGAAGCTTCCTCCTGCTTGCCTTCGCCCCAGGGATCCAAGGCCCTATCGCTGGTTTGATCGGCGTGGCCCAAGGCGAAACCGGCATCTACTACTACGGCGCCTCACGGGACACTCATCGTAACCTCATGGCGCCATATCTCCTGCAATGGGAGGCCATGCGCCATTGCCGCACTCTCGGTTGCCGCCAGTACGATTTCTTGGGCGTCGCCCCCGCGAATGCCGGCCCCACGCACCCCTGGCAGGGCATTTCCGCATTTAAAGCCAAATTCGGCGGCACGTTCGTCACCTATCCAACTGAGCGGATAGCCAAAATCCGGCCGCTTATTGCGTCCGGACTCCGGTTGAAGCGCTTGATTCTTGGGTAATTAAAGGCTGGCCCAGCCGCGAAGCATCTCACGCTGCTCTTCCACTTTACCCTCCAGAAAACGAGTAGCTCTCTTGGCGGCAAACGCAGCCAACACGTCGACATCCGGGTAGAGATCGGCATTGTCCACGTAGAGCTCGCCAGCCGCAGCGACGTCGGCGGCCGAGGCGTAGTCATGGCGCAGGTCAGGGTGAAGCACCGGGTGATCCCGGCGCAGTTGGGAGATCGTCATGGCCTAAACGTATCACCGGCGTTTTTTTGAACGAGGCAGATCGAGTGCTATCCATTTAGCGCTTCATAAAGCTGCAAAACACAAATCAATCCACATCCATCTTCCGAGATGGCGTCAAGCATAATCAACATTTCCTGCTCGTACACACGAAAAAACCCTCCCCCGTCTGAGGGGGGAGGGTTCTTCGCTGCGGTTTAGCCTGAGCAGTGGCAGGTACCGAGTCAACTCTTAGCCGTTGTACGACGTGGAGTTCACGACGGTGTCCGGGTACTCAATCCACTTGAACTGAGTGCCAGCGGAGAGGGCCGTGTCGAAGTCAACCCAGGCGATGCTGGTGTGAGTCGACGAGAAGGCCGTAGCGCCCGGCCAGAACGTCGTGCGAGCAATGTCGCTGAAGTTCTGGATGGAAGCGAGGAGGGTCGAGTTCGTGTTGGCGACCTTCGGGTTGATGACGGAACCTTCGAGAACGAAGGTGGCGTTGTCACCCGAGTTGATGGTCGTGTTCACGGTCGACGAACCCGTCGCAAGGATCGGGCAGCGGACGAGCATGGAGCCCGAACCGACGGAGGTCACCGTACCGCCACCAGAGGTGTAAGCGGTGCAGGTAACCTTCTGGTTCTGGTCAGCCTTGTTGTAGAACTTGAACAGCGTGGCGTCGAGCGTCACGTTGCTGGCGTTCACGTTGAAGACTGCACCAGAGATGGCGACCTTGTTCGTACCGGACAGCGTGTTCGTGTTCGGCAGGGTCGTGAACTTGAACTGACCGAACGGCGTCACACCAGTCGGAACGGCAGTGCCGTTGGCGGCCGGGTTAGCGTTCGTGATCGAGTCAATCTTGGCAAGAACAGACTTGTTCTTCTTGCCGACGATCGACAGGGAGTTCGCGGCGGCAGTGTTGACGCCGATGAACACCTCACCAGCAGCCGTCGCGTTAGCGTCGTTGCCGGCGAGATCGTTGGACGACTGCAGACCGCGGCCGCGGATAGCGCCGGAGCCCGTAGCGTTGTTCAGGTTCGACTCAGCGCCGATGAAGAGCTGGATGGTCGTGTTGCTAGCAGCGCCGTTGATATCGTTCTTCAGGCGCGGGCGGACAACGACAACCTTCTCAACGCCCTTCTGGACGACGAGCTGGTTGCTCTCCATGTTCGCACAGAACGTCGTGGAGGCAGCACCCTGATAGTCGGAAGCGCGGACATCGTCGCTGCCGCAACCAACGATGGTGGCGGAGGCGAACGGCGTCGTAGCACCGTCAAGGTAGAGGTCGAGAGCATCGATCGTGGAGGCCAGGGTAGCTCCGGAGGAGTTGATCTGGAGGTCCGTCACGTTGATGTCCTCGTTCTCAGCGCGGAAGCGGACGCGCAGGATCTGCTCGCCCAGGTCGCCGGCGAGGAGCTGGCGGTTGCGGAGCGGAGAATCATCCAGGCGGGCGTACAGGTTACCCTGCGAAGCCAGCACCCAGTTCTTCAGGATCGAAGCGGCGCCAGTGACGATAATCTCGCAGTTGCTGGAGCAACCCGAGCTGTCGGTCTGGATGCCGGAGAGCGACGAACCGTTCACAGCCTGCTCAGCGGCGATGTAGTCGTCCGAAGAGGACGGCGTACCGACGTTGAACTTGAGCTGGAGGTCGTTGTTCGTGAGCGAAGCCGAGATGTCGGCGTGGACCTCGAACACCACGGTCTGCTCCTTCGGGATGACGTAGCCACCGTTCAGGAGACGATCGAAGGTGATGAGGCTGCTCTGCTGAGACTTACCAGTCTCGAGCTTGGTGTCGACAGCGCGGTCGCCGTCGGTGTCCACCCAGAGGGTGTAGTTCTGACCGTTCAGGAGCGAGCCGGACTCCGCCTTGAAGACGAAGCGGGTGACGAGGATATCGTCAGCCTCACCGGCGCGAGCCTCGAAGCGGTAGAGGTTCACGTTCTTGGCGTTCTTCACCGTGACATCAGCCGTACCGATGGACTGGACGTTGACCGTCAGCGTCGGCGTAGCGATGCGGTGGAAGTTACCAGTGACCGTGCCACCCGGGCGGATGTCCGTCAGGCGGTCGTTGGTCGAGAGACCCTCGACGTCCATGTTGTAGGTCGTCGTAGCGGTCGTGAGGTTACCGAGGTCGCCGAAGTCACAACCCGTGCTGCCACCAGCAGGCTGGGTGCAGATGAAGGCGCGGAACTTCATACCGTCGGAGGGGCAGTTGCCCGTACCGTTGTCGATGAAGTCAGCGCGGAGCTGCCAGGTAGCCTGGCTGTCGATCGTGAAGTCGTCGAAGCGGTAGATCTGGTACGTACCCGTACCGGCAGTACCAGTGCCGTTCGTACCGGAGTCCGTCAGGCGGACAGCGGACACGGTGCGGCCGGTCTGCGTGTTGCGGATATCAACGTTGTCGATGAGCTCGCGGATCTCGTCGTACGAGGTGCCGCAGGTGCCGGACAGACCGATGCCAGCGGAGGTCGTAGCCTGGACAGCGATGAACATCTTCTTAACGTCGAGGTCCTCACCGCCCGGCGTCATGATGACGTTGGCAAGGACAGCGTCCTTGGTGTCGCGGCGGAACTTCTGGGTCACAGGACCGTCGATCTCAACCGTGAACTGACCAGCGTCGATCGTGACGGAGGTCGGGGACGGCGAGGTGGCGATGGAGACCTGAGAACCGTACAGCTGACCGGCGTTGCCGTAGCCGTAGAGGGAACCAACGGAGAAAATGTCCGAGGTCTCCTCGATTTCCATCTTGGCGGTGTCGGAAGCGCCACCGATAACGTCACCGACGACCTCGAGCGTGATCTTGTCACCCTGGAGGATCGTGAACGGCGGGTTGAAGGTGAACGTGGCGTAGTCGCCCTCGAGGGTCGCAACCGTGTTCGAGAGAACCGTACCGTCCGACTTGCGGATCATGAGGTTACCGATGTCACCGTCGTTGACGGAGCCATCGTTGTGCAGCGTGATCGAGTAGAGCGTCTGATCCTCGATCGCGTTGGTGGCGACCTCGAAGCGACCGAGGGTCGCCTTGTCGTCACCGACCTTCACCGTCGTCGGGGAAACCGACTTGTAGGTGATGGTGACCGTGCCGGCCGTGATGGCAGCGACGCGGAAGGTGTTGCCCATGATCGGGAAGGAACCCGTCACAGAGCGAGCGTTGCTCTCAACGTCCGTCGCGAGCTCAACAGAGATGTTGTGCTCGGCGTAGGCGGAGGCCGAAGTCGAGAAGTCGGCCATGATGTCGAGAGTCTTGGTCTGACAAGCCGGGACCACGAACGGCTTCGTGAAGCGGATCTCAGCCGTCTGAGCCTGCGAGTCGATCGTGCGCTTGCGGGTCACGCGAGCACCGTCAACGGCGGCGTACAGACCGGTGATGTCCGTCTCCTCACCGAAACCGCGGTGGAGAAGGGTGATGTCATTGAGGACAACGTCGTCCGAGCAGGAGGCCGAGAGATCGACCGACAGCATCGTGACGCCATTGGCACCTCGGGGCACCGTGTCACCAGCCGGGTTCTTGGAGGACATGGAGACCTCGAGGTCACCGTTGCCCACCGGAACCGAGTTGAAGGTGAACGAAGCAGCATCCGAGAAGGTGCCGCCGCCCATGGCCATCATGTCCGTGACGGTAACATCACAGTCAGCGTTGGCATCAAGAGCGGAGCCGAGCGTGAGCTCGACGGTGTCATCGGAGACAAGCATAGCGTCCGTGACGGACAGCGAGTTGCTGCCGCACATGACGGAGTACTTGCCGGTCATCTCAGCAGCGTCCATGTCGACGTCACCCGTGAAGGTGACCGTAACGACGGTGGCCGAATCAGCCGAAACGTCCGAGATACCCCAGGTCATGGGGGTGTCACCGCCGCAGTCCACGCCGTAGGCGAGGTTCTGGTCGACGCGGTAGAGCATCGTGACCATCTCGGCGCGGTTCATGAAGTCGCCGGGGCGGACACGGCCCGTGGAGTCGTCACCCTGAACGACACAGTGATCGGCAGCCGTCTGAACGGCGTCCGTGTACCACTGGCCGGAGGGGTTGTCGACAAACTGGGGAGCGTCACCCGTCCAGTCGAGACCGAAGGCGCGGGTGATGAGCGAAGCGGCCTCAGCGCGGTTGATCTTCGCGTCGGGGCGGGCGTAGCAGGGGCGGCTGCCGTAGCAGTTGCCGTCACCCATAACCCAGCCCTCATCGGCTGCCTCTTCGATGTAGTTGTAGTACCAAGCGCCGGTCGGCACGTCGTTGAACGACGGCTGAGCCGGAGCCGTTCCGAGGATGCCGCCGTTGACTTCAACGACGAGCTTCACGAACTCGGCGCGAGTGGCCGGGTCCGATCCGCGGAAGCGAGCCTGGTTGGCGTCGAGGTAGCCACGGGACATGAAGTCCATGACGGCCTCTTCGTACCAGACTCCAGCGGGGACGTCGGAGTAAGCGGCGAGAGCCGTACCCACCTGGGTCAGGGCAATCGCAGCAACCGACACACCCGCGAACACTTTCTGAAACTTCGTGTTCATACGGAGGAGTAAGAAGGAGAAAAAATAAAAGCTGTTGTTCTACTTGTCTGTGTATCTGGGAGATTGAACGCGATGTTGGCATCACCACTGAAACCTTCCGGGTGCGGGATGAGCGGTCGCACAGCGACTCGCTCCCCTCCTTAAACCTAAAGAGACGACACGCCGGCAAGGCAACGATAGAACTGGAGATGAACATCATGGGTCACACGATCCCTATATATAAGGAGGGATGTGAAGCTCGCCCGACATTTGGGTAGGACGAGTTGCCGTTGTGTCAGAGACCGATCACAGGACCACGCTTCCGGATGGAGGCGGATCAGAGAGATCCTACCGACGCGGTCTGATCAGGTGCAAGCCGCGAAGGTCATCCTGTGCACCCATCCAAACGGCCTAAAAGGGGTGGTGTTACACCCTGATCTGAGCAGAACAGTGGTCAATGAGTACCATAAAATTGTTCAAAAACCGATTCTGCCGACAGGAAGCGCTCTGAATAGCGAAAGAAACTGAGAAAAAAATGGCCGGAAATGGAGTTGATGGAAAAACTGATCGTGCTCTAAATATTTGTTTAGCCCTTGCGGTTAGTGTTGTTTTGTTCACATTTTGTATACAAAACTTGTCTCTTTCCCGCTGCCATTCTCAAGAATATGTTAACTATACTAAACAAATCGCCACTTTTAGCGCTCTTCCAGTGCGAGAAAGTGCCGTGCATGTAAGGGCGCCTGCTCTTTTTAAGAGCATCGTCGGCTATCTCTCTCCAAAACAACTCAAACGACGCTTATAGGGCATTTTTAGAGCACGGACAACAGAACAAGCCTGAAAATACGTATTCTCGTAGATTCACTGTGATCAGTCTTCAGACTCCATCTCCGCCGGCGACAAGACAGACGGAGAGTCGGTGGCAACGGTGAGCATCCCCTGCTCGACCACGGCCTTGATCTGATCAGTCCCCGACGCGGCCGCGAGCCTGATGTACAACTTGCGCGGAAACGTAGAGCGCACGAGCGCGACGAGTGCGCCGCCAAGGGCGACGGGTGTTTGCGCAACAAGTTCGTGATCATCATGAACGATGTCTGACATAGACGGAGAGGGAAGTTCCTGCAGAGGCATGAGACTCAGTCTCTCGCTGCTGATCATCGAAGTCAAAGAAGGATAAGCACGTGATCAACTCAGGCGCGACTCAACTTCTGACCATCTTTGGTGTCCTTCACCTGCCAGCCGAGCGCGAGTAGCTCGTCACGCAAACGATCAGAGGCGGCAAAATCCTTGTTCTTACGCGCCTGATCACGCTCGTCGAGAAGGGCTTGGGCTTGCGGAGAAACAACATCTGGATCGAAGCAGCCGAAGGTGTGGCGAATCTTCGCCACGAAGTTATTGAAGGCGCTGTCCCACTCTGAATCATTCATGAGAGCGGCGTGCGTGTTCATGTAGTGCATCGCGTCGAAGACCGACGCGAGAGCGCTGGAGACATTCAGGTCGCTGTTCATCGCGTTCGAGAATGCATCATCAAAAGCGCGCAGTACCGACGTGACCGGCGGTGGTGGAGCTTCACCCGTACTCCACTCAATGACCACTGGCCCTTGATCCATCCAGGCCATAATTTTTTTGCGCGCCACTTTCGCTGCCTCAAGTCCGTCCCAATCGAATTTCAAGTTGGTCCGGTAGTGCACCGAGAGGAAGTAGAACCGCAGGTCCATGAGGCTGAATCCCTTGGCCGTGATGTCATCCAGACTTACCACGTTGCCAAGACTTTTTGACATCTTCTCCCCCTTCAGGTCGATGCGGCGGCGGTGCAGCCAAATGCCGACAAACGGCTTTTTACCGGTCACACACTCGCTCTGCGCGATTTCGCACTCATGGTGCGGGAAGATGTTGTCCTCACCGCCGGTGTGGAGATCGATCTGATCACCCAGCAGGGCGCGGCTCATGGCCGAGCACTCGATGTGCCAACCTGGGAATCCTTCGGGATAGGTCTCACCCTTAAGACCCTTGGGCGATGCCCACCGGAGCACGTGGTGTTCATTGGCACCCACGCAGAACTTCCAGAGGGCGAAGTCCGCCGGGTGGCGCTTACCCTCATTCACCTCCACGCGCGCGCCGGCCGAGAGGTTCTCGAGCGTGTTACCCGAGAGCGAGCCGTAGGGAGTGGGCGTCTTGCTCGTCACGTCGAAGTAGATGCCGTCAGCCGTGATATAGGCGTGATCAGATCGAAGCAGGCTCTCGATCATCTCGACCATCTGGGCTACGTATTCGCTGGCATGCGGACGATCTTTTGGCTCTAGCTTGCGAATATTCAATGACTCTTCGTCCTTGAGGTACAGTGACTCATAGTGCTTCGCCACGGCCAGGACGCTCTTCTGGCTCACTTCGCCGTGCTCTTCGCGGGCCTGCTTCTCAATCTTGTCTTCGCCGCTATCGCTATCGCGAACCAAGTGACCCACATCGGTGATGTTCTTCACCTGGCGCACGACGTAGCCCCAACCGGCCTCGAGCCAGCGGCAGAGCAGGTCGGCCAAGAGGAACGAGGCGTAGTTGCCAATGTGCGGCCGTCCGTAGACCGTCGGGCCGCAGGTGTACACCGTCACGCGGGCAGGACGGCCTTCCGCCTGGGCGGCAGCCAGATCCTGCGGGACGAGGTCTTCCTCGCCTTTACGGAGGGTGTTATAGAGTCTGAGAGCCATAAGAGGTCGTAAGCCTACCTGAGCCCCACCAAAGCGCGCTACGGGCCTTTACAGCAGGCACGCGGGGCTTACGTCGCACGCGGCGGCCTGGAAGTTCCAGGGGAAGCCAAGCAGTTCCAGGAGCCAGCCAATGACGGTACTCTGACCAGCGGCGCAACCGATCTGATCGCAGTAATCGGGGGCACAGAACAGTACATCCATCACACCGCCGCCACCGCAGCTTTGGCAATAGTCTTTATTGCAGTTGAGCTGGCAGACGAAGGGGTCAAATCGCATCAACGCATTGCTGCAGCTCTCACTAACCGTCTCGGACATCACGCCGCCCAACGTGTACTGAGCACAGCAGTAGAGCTCTTCGATCTCACACTCATAACAGCCATCGTACTGATCCTGATTACCATCGTCGCACTCTTCATTGTACTCATCGTCTTCAATACCATCGCCGCAATACGGCTCGCTGCAATCCGTACGGCAGGCGTTCGGCGTGTTGTCGGCGTTATCTTCGCCATCATCGCACTCATCCATGTAGCCGCTGGCCGGGTCGTAATTGGTAATGCCGTCGCCGCAGTACTCATCGAGGCAGGAGGCGGAGCAGCCATCATCATTCTGCGTGTTGCCATCGTCGCATTCCTCGCCCTCTGCTTCTTCGATGGTATCGTTGCCACACAGATCATCGGTGCATTCCGAAAGGTCAATTTCGCAGTTATCCGTGCAGTAGAGATCGCCCTCATCATAGTTAAAATCGGTGCAATCTAGACCCCGGAAATCATCCCAATCGCACTCTTCGGTGCCGGTGGCTTCGCCGTCGCCACAGATGTCGTCATAGCATTCAGAGAGATCAACCTCACAGTCATCGGTGCAATAGAGATCACCATTGTCATAACCGTAGCTCTGACATGTTTCCTCATGCAGATCATTTCCGTCGCACTCCTCTTCAGGAGAGGCGACGCCGTCACCGCACTCGTAGCATTCAGTCAGATCAATCTGGCACGTGTCCGACGTGCAGCTCAGGACACCGCCGTCGTAGCCGTAGTCCTCACACGTATTGCCATCCAGGTCTTCGCCGTCACACTCTTCCTCCCCTGTCACATCGCCGTCACCACAATCGTCGAAGGTGCAATCCGACTGATCAATCTCGCACTCGTCCGTACAGGTGAGCTCACCGCTGTCGTAGCCAAACGATTCGCACGTCTCACCCTTAAAGTCGTCTGTGTCGCACTCTTCTTCGTCGATGGCATAGCCGTTGCCACACTCACACTCGCCACAGTCAGGAGCGCAAATCTCGCAATCTTCGTAGCTATTGCAGATGTGATCACCGCAGTAACCAAAGGCCTCTTCAGCCGTCACAAATGCCAAGACACGGCCCGGCGCCGTGCTGAGCAGCAGGGCGAAGGCCATGAAGGAGATCCAACGCGCGACGCTAGGGAGGGAGGCCGACATGCGACCTTCCAACACTATCAAAAAGCCCTTCTGGATGCGATAACCCCGGCTGCAAGTGCTCTTGCAGCCGGGGTTGGATTCAGGTTTCCGGAGCTTTGAGGTGATTAGGACTTAGAGCGGGACTGCGAAGCAGTAGATGCTAGCCGAACTGGCCGATGTGCAATAGCCACCAGGGCAGCTCGCACCTTCGCTTAGAGGCTGACCGACGCAGGTACCACCAGAACACTGGCCATCGGTACACGTATTGCCATCGGAATCGGTACAGAACGACGAGTTATTCGACGAGGTGCAGGAGCCGGAGTAGCAGTAGTTATCGGTGCAGGTATTACCGTCGTCCGTGCAGGAGGTGTAGTCACTGATGTACACATCGGAGGGGCAGTCTGCCGAGCTGCCATTACAGTACTCGGTCGGGTCGCACTCACCGGTGCCGGCACGGCAGGAACTGGCACTAGCAGCCACGTATTGGTCGGTGGGGCAGGTGGCAGAGCCGCCGCTGCAGGTTTCGGCCGTGTCGCAGATGCCATTGGCCACGCGGCAAGTGTGGCCCGTATCACGGAAGATACAGCTGGTACTGCAGCACGACTCAGAGCTGTGATTACCGCTACCGAGATCACACTGCTCACCGGGCTCCTCGATGCCGTTGCCACACTCGTAGCAGGTGCCGCTCAAGCACCAACCAGTATTGCCAGGATCCACCCAGTCAGGGTTCAAGTAGGAGCACATTGACCCATCGGGCAGCGAACTCGACTGTTCGCAGACGCCCATGTTGCAGAAGCCCTGCGTGCAGTCATTATCTTCTGGATAACCATTCAGCCAGTTGTCAGCCGAGGTACAGGTCCAGCCTTGGTAGTACACCTGACCCATGTTGTAAGACGAATCGGGGTTGTACCCACCATTGTAATCGCTCGGACAGCTGGAACTTGTGCCATCACAGTAATCATCCGGATCACAGACGCCTCCATCGGCAGACGGGCGACACATGGTGCTGCTGTTGTATCCCACAATATGGGCGTCTAGATATTGATCACTGGGGCAGGAGCCAGCAGACCCAGTGCAATACTCGGTAACATCGCATTGACCGTTGGCCTCGCGGCAGGTCTCCGTATTGGCAATAAACGTGCAGGTAGCACTGCAGCAGGAGGTGATGGTGCCGTTGTTGATGCCTTCGTCACACTGCTCGAATCCATAACCCATTCCAAGCAAGGCATCATCCTGCACAATGCCATCGCCACAGTAGTTGCCGCAGACGCCGCCGTAGCAGTGACCATTATCCACCGGCACACCGCCGAACGTGCTGGGGCACGATACGCCATTATCGACACTGCTCATGTGGTCGCAATTGCCCGCTCCATCGCACTCGTCGTAGGTGCACCACTCGCCGTCATCCGAGCAGGACTGACCGGCGGAGGCATAGGCGTTCCAGCTGGTGCCGCTGCCGCTCTGCTCACAACTGTTCATATCGCTGCAGGTCGCAATCGTGCACTCGTAGCCATCCGTATCATCACAGGTATTACCCGTCGGGCAGTCCGCCGTACACACGCTCACTTCGCCATAGGTACTCGTGCAAGACCAGCCTGGTTCTACCTCACAGTTGGCATCGCAGCCATCACCACCGCTTTCACCGCCGTCGTCACAGCCTTCGTTGAAATCAAGGACGTCACCACAGTTTTCACAGTCGCCGTCGACACACCAGTCGTTCGTAAAGTCACCACAGGCTGAAGAGGGAGAATTCGCCACCGACAGATCGGCGCAGGTGCCGCTCTGACAATAGGAATTGGTGCATTCATTTCCATCGTCATCTACACAGCTGAACCACTCAGCTGCGCCCGCGTCATGCTCACACACACCATTCAGACACATGTCTACCGTACACTCGTTGCCATCGTTACCACAGGAGGAGGTGTTATTGCTGTAATCCTCACCAGGACAGTCAACACCCATACCATCGCAGGACTCCGCCAGGTCGCACTCACCCATGGACACGCGGCAGACACTAGAGGAGCCTGCAAATGCATCAGTCGGACAGGTTCCAGAGGAACTCGTACCTCCGGCCCAGTAGTGGCACGACTCGACCATGTCGCAAATGCCGGCCGATTCGCGGCAGGTCTCGCCGGCACTCTTGAACTGGCAAGTGCTCGAACAGCACGAGTCGGCATTGCCGTTATTCACGCCCTCATCACACTGCTCCCAGCTGTCAGTCACGCCATCACCACAATAGTCATCGCAGACACCCATGTAGCAGTGACCATTCGGAACGGCGTTGCAGGTGGTACCGTCGGGGTAGGACGAATGGCTGCAGCCGCCCATGCCGTCACACCGATCGAGCGTGCACTCTTCACCGTCGTCCGTGCAGGGATCTTCTGTTCCGGCGTAGGCGTTCCAAGCCATACCGCCGCCAGTCTGCTCGCAAACGAACACATCACTGCAGGTAGCGACCGTACACTCATTGCCATCCGTATCCTCGCAGCCATAGCCCGTCTGACAATCGGGTGAACAGACGCTCACCTGGCCTACATCTCCTGTACATGACCAGAGGTTTTCAACCTCGCAACTGGTGTCGCAACCATCACCATTGTTCTCATTATTGTCATCACAGGCCTCGTACTGACCGCGGCCGCCACTGCCGCAAACTTCGCATGTACCGCTGTAACAAGCGTCATTAACCCAGTCACCACAGAGATCGCCGTCCCCCTCGGGGACATCGAGACAGCTGCCGCTCTGGCAATAGGCGCCCGTGCACTCGTTAGCATCATCGTCGGTACAGATGGTGGCGTCTGCTTTGTTCGCACTCGTGCAAGATCCGTACGAACAAGTGAAGTCCATACACTCGTTTCCATCACCGCTACAGCTGGAGTTGTTATTGCTGTAATCCTGAGGTGAGCAGCTGGCAGAAGATCCGGAGCAGGTCTCTGCCAGATCACATTGGCCAGTGCTCGCACGGCACAATGTCTCTGAGCCAAGGAACACATCTGCCGGGCATAGACCAGAGGAACCTGTGCATTGCTCAGCTACATCACAGTCTCCGGCCACGGCACGGCATTCCACGCCGGCATCGATCCACTCGCAGCTATCGGTACAGCAGAAGCCCGTCTCACCATTATTCAAGCCTTCATCGCACTCCTCCCAACTCTGGACTGACGAATCGCCGCAGGTGTTATAGCAGGAGCCACCGGAGCAATGACCGACACCTAATTCGCCATACATGTTTGGCAATGATGAACAGGCAGTGCCATCTTCGATCGGCGGATGCTCACAGTTGCCGGAGCCATCACAGGTGTCTGACGTACAGTATTCACCATCATCGCTGCATGAAGCCCCAGCCGAGGCGTTGCCGTTCCAGGCTGAGCCACTGCCACCCTCAACGCAGGTATTGGAATCATTGCACACTGGAATGGTGCAGCTGTTATTATCATCACTCGAGGCCGAGCACGTGCTGCCTGTGTCGCAATTTGGCGTGCAAACGCTCACCTCACCAAGAGTATTCGTGCAGGACCAACCGTCTTCCACAACGCAGTTTGTACAGCCATCGGCTGAGGCATCATTACCATCGTCGCAAAGCTCATTGAGATCTACAACATCACCACAGACCTCACAGTAGCCCTCGTAACACCAGTCATTCGTCAAATCTCCGCAGGAAGTACCCTCGCTAACGTTCGAATCAGCACAGGTGCCATCTTGGCAGTAGAAGTCCGTACAGTCATTACTATCTCCCTCGGGACAATCTTCGCCGTTCGTCTTGCTTGGGTGCGTACAGACGCCAGTTTGACAGAGGTCATTCGTGCAGCTGTTGCCGTCATCGCCACAGGATGAGTTGTTATTGCTGTAATCAGGCGCGGGGCAGCTGGCTGACGTGCCCGTGCAGGACTCATAGAGATCGCACTCATCTCCGGTATTGGTGCCACAAGTCTCGGACGACGACTTAAAGACATCTGCCGGACAATCCTTTGTAAAGCCGTTGCACGTTTCTTCAACGTCACACTCGCCAGCGGCCGGGTTGCAGACAAAGGAGCTATCGGAAACAACGTCCTCTCCACAGAACTCGCTGTAGCCATCACACATTTCTGCCACGTCACAGACGCCTTCAGACGGGCGGCACTCGTAGCTGGAAGGGCGGATGGTGCAGTCGCTGTCGCAGCAGCTGTCACTATTGCCGTTCACAGAACTGCCCTGGTCACAGTATTCCAGGCCCACCATCACGCCGTCACCACAGGTGGAAACGCAAATTGTTTCGGGCCAGTTGCTCACATCCAGATCGGCATCACGATTGACGCAGTTATCCCAACCAATGCCGGTTTCCCAAGCGCAAGAGGGGCTGCAGCCGTCGGCGCTGCTGTTTCCACCATCGTCGCAATCCTCACCGGGCTGAACGTAGCCATCGCCGCACTCGGCGTCGTAGCAAGAATCAGTACAGCTATCGTGGTTGCTCGTGTTGCCATCGTCGCACTCCTCTCCGGCCGGAATGTTCAGGATCGTGTCGCCACAATCCACAGGGGTGCAATCGTCGTTACACTCGGAGGAAGCAGCCATGGCCAGACCGGCGCTCGACGTAGTGCCAGTGTCCGGGTCACAACCTTCAGGATCATCAACGTCGCCATCGCCGCATTCAGCCGTGCAGGCAGTGGGGTCAATGACGGTGCCGCCGTTACTGACGAACGCGTAGAACTGACCCGGACCGGTACTCTCGCCGGAGGAAGGACTAAATGTGACTCCGTACAGAGTGGAGAAGGCGGCAATCATGCCGGCATCAACGTTGTCCGTGTTCACGAACGTCCCTGTAAAAATATCGGCGAAGGCCATATCCGGCACATCGTCATTATTCGCGTCAACGGCTAGATTAGCCGCTTCTTCCGCACCGGCTCCGAGGTAACGGTAGCCATATACGTCGGCATTTTCGTTCTTGTCTCCGTTTCCATCGACGAAGATCTCATCCATGGGACAAGTCGGCACTGGCACGCCACCGGCATAGTCATCAATTTTCACCAGGTAGATATTTTCACCGGCCACCGTCTCGCTCGGGTTTGTATCGAACGTCACTTCCCACACCGGAATCTCCTGACCACCAGCATCCTTTTGACCCACATTCACCACTTGAGCCGTTTCCCATTTTTCAGCCGGAATGCCCGGCAGGGGTGGCAGAGGGATCTCCGAGCCAAAGTACTTGGCCAGAGGGCCCGAGCCGGGCGCCTTGACCATGATCGGCTGGTTAAGCTGCTGCGATCCCTGGCGCCAGATGCGCACAGGACGGTCAGCGGCAGCAGGACCCTCGGCGGAAGGCGGCGACTGCACCAATGCGAAGATGGTGGCCGCCAGGATCGCGAGGATCACGAGGCCGAGAAGATGCCCGAACTTGCGCGAGAACGTCGCGCGCGCGCGGACCTTATGCTCGGAGGGAGACATGGATGGGAGGGTGGGAGGTACGCTGTATTCTGCAGCATGCAGTGACTTTCTGAGATTGCGACGCCCGCGAATTGTTTTTCTTTTTGCGATGGCGCATTTTTGTGATCAGAAAAAACTACTGATCACGTCATGATCATTCGGCGGGAAAATGAGTGGTCTATATAAGGAGAAAGAAATAGGCCTGATACTGACCACTGATCGCGCGTGAGCACGAAAAAACACCCGGAGCCAATCGGCTCCGGGTGCTTCTCTGTTCCCTCTTTGCCTGTCCTACTTCACCAAGAGACCCAGGCTCTTGAGCTTGCCGTAGCTGCGACGACCGGCGCGGCGGCGCGGACCCTTGGCGATCAGGCGCTCGTCGAG
>CAZEVM010000022.1:0-2555 GCA_964515645.1 uncultured Candidatus Peribacteria bacterium
TCTGCTCGTAGAAGCGCACCGGGTAGTAGAACTTCTTGGCGAAGGCCATGTGGTAGCCCACGAGCTTGTAGCCCTTGGGCCAAATCTCCGGCGCGTCAGTGCGCGTCACCTCGGCATCGGGATAGAACGACGTGATCTGCTTCTCCACGATGGAGACGAGGCTCGGCTTGGTGAGTACATGGAACGAGAGCTCGTTCTTCTCCATGAAGAGCTCGAAGCTCATCGTGTTGTAGCGGAAGAACCAGAAGTGCACCGTCTGCCAGAAGGTCAGGCTGCGTACCTCCCAGAGCGCGCGGTAGAGCTGCTCCATGATGGCGATCTTCTCCTTAAAGTCCTTCTCGGTGCGCTTCTCCTGGTCGATCTTGCTGTCGCTGCGCGGCAAAAGCACCTTCATGTGCACCAGCTTCTTGGCCTGCAAGATGGCGTAGTTGCAGCGGATCGTACCCATCACATACTTCATGCCGTAGTAGAACGACACGGGCAGGAGCAGGCGCCACGGATCGGCCCAAACCCACGCCCAGAGCCACGGCCAAAAGCCGGAATTCACCACCGACGTCAGGACGGCGACGAGACCCCAGAAGATCGGCCAGGCGAAGAAACGGAGGAAGGTGATCACGTTTTCGTAGAGAGTGTAATCGAAACAGTATACCACAACATCACCCCTTATCCCAGCCGCAAGGGCTTCTTGAAGCCTGAAAACTGGTTCGCTAGTTTCGCGAAAGACACATTTATGGTATAATGTTTTTGACATGGACACCCAATTCCTCAACGACCCCATTCTCATCGACGCTTCCACCAAGGCATTGCTCGCCGTGGTTCTCGGCGGCTTGATCGGCCTGGAGCGTAACCTCACCGGCCACGCCGCCGGGTTGCGCACCTGCATGATGATCTCGCTCGCCGCCTGCCTCTTCACCGTGATCTCGGTGGTGGCTGAGCCTTCGGAGTGGCGCATCGCTCCGCAGATCGTGACGGGCGTCGGTTTCCTGGGCGCGGGCGCGGTGCTCCATGGTCGCGATCAAATCCATGGCCTCACCACCGCCGCCTCGGTCTGGCTCGTGGCCGCCATCGGCATGCTCTGCGGCGCCGGCCTCTTCGCGGTCGCCATCGCCTCGACGGTGCTTGCCCTCATGCTCCTTGCCATTTTCCACCCGGTTAGCCTCTACCTCGAGCGCCGCTTCGAAGAGAAGCCACAGCGCGCCCAGGCCTCGCGTCTGATTGCTTCGCGCCCCCGCGTGTCGAAGAGCGCTTTTCAGAGCCGAAAAGTCCGCCGTCGCTGACTAGACACCCGGCTGCTCCGAGCAGTCGGCCACTTCCATCTCCATCTCGCGCGAGCGGCCGTCCTTGGTGCTGATTTCAAAGCGGTACACTCCCGTCACGGCCGGCTTGAGCGTGAACGATTCTTCCGGCGCGACCCAATCCTCGAAGCGCTCCTCGGTGCCGTCAGGGTACGTGACGTTCTTCACCACGAACCACTGGCGGCTCTGCACCTGCAGACTCTGGCCAAGACGCAGCACGTGCGGAATGCCCGGCGAGAGCGTGACGCCTGGTGCAACACGGCGCGCGAAGCGCTGTTCCTTGGTGCACGGCCCAACCATCGTCACGTCGCCGAGCCGCTCAATGGTGACATTGATGAGTCCAGTCTTATTGGGAGCAATAGCCATGAAGGCCGCTGTACTCAGATCGAGCCCACGGCCATGCACATACGGACCGCGATCATTCACGCGGACGATCACAGACATGCCGTTGTCGATGTTGGTCACACGCAACAGAGTGTTATAGGGCAAGGTGCGATGCGCCGTTGTCATCAAGCGCCAGTCAAAAATCTCGCCAAACGCCGTCGTTTCACCCTGTAGCTCTTCGCCGTAATTGCTGGAGACGATGACCGTCTTCGCCAACGCGTCGTCAAAAGCACGCATATCGGCAAAAAGCTCTTCGGCTGTCACTGTCGCCGTTGAACCAGCCTTCGCGGGATCGAGGTGGTGCTTCTCCAGAATGCCTGGGAGAGCTTCGGGCGTCAGATTCTCGGGTAGATCCACATTGCGCGTACGGGCGAGCCAGAGATATGCGTCACCCTCAGTTAGAGCGTCGTCGGGATAGAAACGATCACTCCCCTCCCCGATCGTATCATCCAGCATGCCGCGACCGTGTGCGAAGGTGATCTCGTCGTAACCACGCTCGCCTTTAGGCACATCCACGAAGGCATCTTTCTTCCAGGGCTCAGCGGGGCGGCTAATCCCTTCCCAGAGCATCAAGAATCCGTCGCGTCGCGTGATGGCCTCGGCGGCCTCGGCGGCAGACGGCAAAAAGACGACCAGGACTATGAGGGCGGATACAAGGCGGTGCATCTGTCACAGGGTGACAAAGGACGCCGCCCGAGGCAACTCGAAACCTGGCCGCCTTACAGTGCAGTCAAGCCGCTCGCGCGCACGCGGGCGAGAGCGTCTTTGAGCTGCAATTTTTGGATGACGCCGAGTGTGACCGGACCCACGCGTCCGGCAGCCGGATCGTCGAACGAGCCGACGAGCTCGTGCTCCTTCTGGAAGCCGGCGACGGCC
>CAZEVM010000022.1:2565-9380 GCA_964515645.1 uncultured Candidatus Peribacteria bacterium
GCCTGCTTGGTCTGGTCACCGTACGTGCCCGTCACCTTCTCGGCAGGAAGTAGGCCGGCGGCGGCCAAAAGACGCTGAAGCAGCGACACCTGGGCGCCCTTGGAACCGACCGTCATCGGATCGGTCACCAGCTCGCCGCGAGCGGCGAGGCGGTCGCGCACCGCCAACGTGAGCAACTTCTTCTCCGCTTCCTGGCGCGAGAGTGACAGCTTCCAAGCGCGCTCCACGAGCGGCAAGGTCTTGGGACCGATGCGACCGGCGCCAGGCGAGGAGGCGTCGGCGACGAGGCCCTTTTTCTGCTGGAAGGCGAGAATGGCATTGAAGAGCGCATCATCGTAGTCGGGCGTCGTACGACCGCGGAACAGACCCAGGAAGCGCAGCGTACGCTTGGCCTCCATGATGTCTGCACCTGACGAATCGCGGCTGATGGCGCCGAAAGTGAGCGCCTGCTTGCTGCGACGCAGCAACGAATCGAGCACGGCGGCCGTGCGCGGGCTGAGGTGGTCGGTCGGTTCGTTGACGAGGCCGGCTTCCGCATTGAAGGCGGCGATGGCATCGGCCGTCACGGCGCCGAACTTGCCAGTCACTTCGTGATCAAAGAGACCGAGCGAGGCGAGCGCTTCCTGTAGTCGGCGCGTGCTCAAGCTCGTCTCGCCGTTCTGGATGCGCAGGCCAAGGAACGTGTCGCCCTGCACGTCATACGGTTTGATGACCGCGAGGTTGGCGGAGAGTGCCGAGAGATCAACGCTGGCAGCCTTGCCGCCACTGGTTGTGAGGATGGTTCCGCGCACCGTGCGCTTTCCAAAAGCCAACGCGCGCGCCAGACCCTCTTCACCGGAACCGACCCAAAGGTCGATGCGGTGCACATCGCCATCGAGGACGTTGATGGCGCCGCCGCGGTCGTGCACCACGACGGTGCCGATGCCGGCCAGCGTGATCGTCGTGCCGAACGGATACTCCGCGGGCGCGGCGACCATGCCCGGGTACACCGGCGTACCGTCGGCTCCCTGGATACCCTGGCCGTTCATGCGCTTATCGAGGAACTCACTTCCCATCACGTAGCAGCACTGGCCGGGCAGCGGCGAGTAGTAGGCCGTGACGACGAAGTCGCGTTCAGTACCCGCTTCGATCCGCACATCGGACGCGCGAGCAAGCGGCACCGCGAGGGGGGCGAGGACCGTCAGCAGCGACAGCGCTGCCATGTTGAGGTGGAGTGTGTGTTTCATGAAATCTGGCCATTCTACCAGAAAAACCCTCTCCCAAAAAGACTGAGTGGCTTTACATAGGCTTAATTCCCCTCTTCCTCGGGCAAGAAGACCATGCGTTCGCGGCGGATGCCGAACTGTCCGGCGAAGTAGACGCCAGGTTCCACGGCAAACACCTCGCGCGGCAACAGGCGCGTCGTCGAACCGCGGGCGAGCGTCGGACCCTCATGCACCGAGAGGCCCAGGCCGTGGCCCAGCGCATGTTGGAAGGCATCCTCCATGCCCGCCGCGCGCAGCACCTTCCGCGCCGCCTCATCGACGGCGGCCGCGCGGACGCCGACACGACACTTCGCCACTGCCGTCTCCAACGCGATGGTCACCGCATCGCAGGCTTTTGCCTGGGCCGCGGTCGGCTCGGCAGTAAAGAAGATCTCGGCCATGTCCGCGGCGTACCCGTTGACCATCGCGCCCACATCGATCTGCACGAGGTGCCCCTTCTTGAGCGCACGCGTGGTGGGATGGTGGTGCATGTGGCTCGTGTGCGTGCCAAAGGCGACGACAGGGTCGAACGACAGGCCGTCGGCGCCGAGATCGTGCGCCCACAGGGCCAACTTCCAAGCTAACTCTTTCTCGGTCAGGGTCTTTCTCAGTACGGCTGGCACGCGGCGCAGTAATTCTTTGGTGATGCGCTCGGCGCGCTTGAGGGAGAGGATTTCACGGTCGTCCTTCTGTCGGCGGAACTCTTCCACCAGGCCGCGTGTGCGGACCCACTTGGCGCCGGGAGCGCGCTTTTTCCAGCGCTGCATCTGCGCCACATTCACCGACTCCGATTCAAAGCCGACTCGCTCAAAGCGCATGAGATCGGGCCATAGTTCCGACACATCGCGCGTGCGCACTTGATCCAGGGCGGTGACACCGGCTTCCTCAAGATAGAGCGGGGACACATAGAGCGTGGTGGCACGTGGAGTAAGAAGCAGAGCGGCCGTCGAGGCCTGCACGCCCGTAAGATACCGCACGTTCTTTGGCTCAGTAATGAGCAAAGCGGGCAATTCTGTACCCTGCAGGATGACGGAGGGAGAGAGGGGGCGCATGCTCTAGCGGGAAGAGGGGTTTCTGTGATATAATAGGGAGAAATGCCTAACATCCATTTGACACTCAACACTTTCCTGTCGGCCTGCGTTCTTGGCGTGATTGCAGCGTTCGCCGTAGGCTTTCCGAGCCTCGCCTCGGCCGCCACGTACGACGGCGGTGGACTGTTTGACGGTCTCAGTCAGGCGAGTGGCGTGGGCGTAGCCCAGGGCGATTTACCGAGTTTCATCTCCAGCGCCATCGATCGTGCGGTCAGCTATTCCACCCTGGCCGGCTTGGCCGTGGTGGTGGCGGCCGCGTTCATGCTCATCCTCGGCTTTGGTAGCGAGGAATGGAAGGATCGCGCCAAGAAGGCAATCATCTACGTGGCAGCAGGTCTCATCGTCCTGTTCTTCGCCCGCATCATCGTCGACTTCTTCGCTACTGCCGGCGGATCCGACATCAGCGGCCCCGTACTGAGCATCATCAGCATGCTCATCAGCTACTCGCAGCTGGCCGCCCTGCTCGTCATCACCGTCGCCTGCATCGTCCTCATCCTCAGCTTCGGCAACGACGACCGCAAGGAACAGGCGAAGCGCATGATTATCTACGCCGTCGTCGGCCTCGTGATCCTGTTCTTCGCCCAGGTGATTGTCGACTTCTTCGCCAGTGCCGGCACGTACGACATCACTGGCGTCATCCTCGGCATCATCAGCACGCTCCTCTTCTACTCCACCATCCTGGCGCTGCTGGTGATCGTCGTGGCCTGCATCGTCCTCATCCTCAGCTTCGGCAACGAGGACCGTAAGGAGCAGGCCAAGCGCATGATCATCTACGCCATCGTCGGCCTCGTGATCCTGTTCTTCGCCCAGGTGATTGTCACATTCTTCGCCAACGGCGGAGACGACAGCCTGGCGGGCACGATCTACTCCATCATCGATACGCTCATCTTCTACTCAACGATCGCCGCCCTGCTCGTCATCGTCGTCGCCGGCTTCGTCCTCATCCTCAGCTTCGGTAACGAGGACCGTAAGGAGCAGGCCAAGCGCATGATCATCTACGCCATCGTCGGCCTCGTGATCCTGTTCTTCGCCCAGGTGATTGTCACATTCTTCGCCAACGGCGGAGACGACAGCCTGGCGGGCACGATCTACTCCATCATCGATACGCTCATCTTCTACTCAACGATCGCCGCCCTGCTCGTCATCGTCGTCGCCGGCTTCGTCCTCATCCTCAGCTTCGGTAACGAGGACCGTAAGGAGCAGGCCAAGCGCATGATCCTCTACGCCATCATTGGTCTCTTGGTTCTCTTCTTTGCCCAGCTGATCGTCGACTTCTTCTCCGGAGGCGGTCTGACGTACAACATCAGCGGTGATGTTCAGGGCATCATCGATACCATCGTTAGCTACGCCACGCTGGCTGGAGTGTTCGTGATCGTGGTGGCCGGCTTCTGGCTGATCCTCGGCTTTGGCAGCGAAGACGCCAAAGAGCGTGCCAAGCGCATGATTATCTACGTCATCGTCGGTCTGCTCGTCATCTACTTCGCACAGTACATCGTCGAGTTCTTCTTCACGGCCGGCACGACGGCAAACCGCAGCCCGATCGAGCAGCTGCTCATCACCATCACCAACTACCTCGCGCTCGCTGCCATCATCACCATCGTGGTCGCCGGCATCATCCTCATCCTCAGCTTCGGTAACGAGGACCGTAAGGAGCAGGCCAAGCGCATCATCTACTACACCCTGGCCGGACTCTTCATCGTCCTAATGGCTCGTGTGATCGTGATGTTTGTCCTGAACGTCGCCAATTACGTCTGACCATGACTCTCGCCACCCTCGCTCGCCGGCTCATCCTCAGCGCCGCCCTCGTCGCCCTTGTGGCGACGCCGGCCGCGGCCGCCACTGTGCCGAGTATCACCCTCCAGGCTGGCGATATCCTCGAGCTGCTGCCAGTGGGCCTGCCTGCCACCACGCTCTCCTGGTCACTAACGCAGAACGGCACCTTCAAGGCGGCCGGCCGTGACCCCAGCTTCGTCTCGCGTTTTGTCCAAACCGGCACCTACTCGCTGCGCCTCGAGACACAGGACCTGGCGGTGCCGGTGGTCCAGAGCTTCTCCATCATGGTTGAGCCTCGCACCAGCACCGATACCCTCCAGACCGGTGCTCTCGTCACGCCTGCACCACAGAACGGCGTCATCCTCATGCCGACTGACGGCCTGCTGACGTTCCGCTCCCGCACCGCCACCGAACGCCCGGTACTCGACTTGGACGCCAAAAAGGACAGTGATAATGACGGCGACGCCAAGAACGATCGCGATACCACCGCTACCCTGCTGGCCTCCGACGGCGTGCCGCTCCGCGTTTGGTTAGCTCCAACCGTCGTCTCGGGCTTGCAAGTTGTCGTCGGTGCCACGCCCGCAGAATCCTTCACCATCCTCTCCGAAGCCGACGCGGCCATGACCGGCGTCACGCCCCCGGCGCTCGACATCATTGCGCTCGAGGACGGCAAGGGTTTCGTGCAGTTCGAACTCGGCTACCGCGGCAATCCCCCGCCCGTCTACCCTGTCTTGCTCCAGTGGGACTTTGGTGACGGCGGTGAGAGCTTGCTCAATAAGCCCACGCATCAGTACGCCGCCGCCGGCGAGTACCCCGTCACAATCGCGGTCGTGAACCTGACGACCGGCAAGACCGTCGCCACGCGCACCGAGCGCATTACCATTAGCGAGGTTCCACCGCTTGGCACCGTTTCATCTTCCAGCTCCTCGACCTCGAGCGAGAGCAGTACATCGTCTGTCGCCGCCAGCAGCAGCTCGTCGTCGACCCCGGCTACCTCGACCGGCACCGGCTCCATGTCATGGCTGCGCCTCGTGCTCCTTGGCATTGGTATCTTCGTCGTCTGCGCCTTCGTCGGCGCGGTGGTCGTAGTGGCCATCGGCCGTCGTGGCGGCAGCAACCTCCAGAAGCAACTGACGCAGATTGACGACAAGCTGCGCCCAGCCGGCACGGTGAAGATCGACGAGAAGAAAGAGGTGGCCAAGACCGACGCCCCACCTACCCTCGTTGTCACCACCGAGCCTCGCAAACCCGCCGAGACCCCTGCCCCTACCCCCGAACCAACCATCGATGCGGCCAACGCACCGAGCTGGCTGAAGAAGGGTTTGGACCAGCCGATCGTGCCCTCTCCCGCTCCCGCGCCCAAGGTTCCGCCCGTCGCACCCGCGGCAGCCCCTAGTGCCGTACCGCCGGCTCCGAAGCCCGCCCCGGTCCCCCCGCCCATGCCGAAGCCGGCACCTGCTCCGACCCCGGCTCCGCAGCCGAAGGCCAGCACTGAGCCGGCGATGCCCGCCTGGCTGACGCCGAACCCGGCACCCGCTGCGCCGGCAGTCGTCGCGGCTGCTGTCGTTCCTCCGGTGGCTGCCTCCGCCCCTGTCACTGTTCCGACACCTGCGCCCGTCATCGTCACGCCGCCGGTAGCTGTCGTCTCGCCGGCCGTCGCCCCTGCGCCCGCTACACCCACGCCCGCTCCGGTCGCACCGGCACCTGCCCCCGCAACTCCCGCGCCTACTCCCGTGACTCCGGCAGTCGCCCCGGCCCCGAAGCCCGCTCCGGCACCCATGGCCGCACCGGCGGCACCTAAGACTCCGACAGTCCCGACCCCAACACCAGCTCCTGTCCCCACTCCGCCTTCCGCACCGGCACCGGTAGTGGCTGTAGCAGCCCCGGCGAATGCCGTTACCCCTGCCCCCACTCCTGCTGCCGCACCGGCCCCGAAAGCTGCCACCGTCGTGACGGCCTCGACAGCCCCGGTTGCTCCGGCTTCCACAGTGCCCGCCCCCAAAGCACCAACTCCGGTTGTTCCGCCCGCTCCTACTTCTCCTGTAGCCCAAGCACCGACACCAAAGCCGACACCCACTCCGGCACCTGCGCCGAAGCCCGCACCGGCATCCGCTCCTGTGCCTTCCCTGACCCCCACCCCGAAGACACCCGTTCCTCCGACCCCCGCACCAGTCGCGAAGACTCCGGTTGCTCCGACCCCAACGCCGAAGGCACCCGCCGCCCCGACGCCCGCTCCGGCACCGAAGCCGGCTACCACCCCTGCGCCGAAGCCAGCGCTCGCCGTGCCCCCGACGCGCGATCTACCTCCGGCCGTCCCTGCTCCGGCGATGCCTGCCCCGACCGCTGCCGCCCCGTCCGTCGTCATCACGCCCCCGGCCGTCGCTACCGTCACTACCACCGTCTCCCCCGCTCCGGCTCCCAAGGTGCCGGCCCCCACCCCAGCCACACCCCCCGCTCAGCTCAAGGCCGAACCGGCCATCCTGCAGCAGGGAGAGCTCCAGAGCGACGTCGAAGTGGCCATTATCCGGGCCGATAACCTGACGCCGCCCACAGATGCCCCTAAAACGGGCAACGCCTGAGTTGGCGCCAGGAAGAGGCCAAGGTACACTCGGCGGGCGTTTTCAGATGGCGAGCGTAGCTCAGCTGGTTAGAGCATCAGGTTGTGGTCCTGAGGGTCGAGGGTTCGAATCCCTTCGCTCGCCCCATC
>CAZEVM010000022.1:9480-17779 GCA_964515645.1 uncultured Candidatus Peribacteria bacterium
GCATCAGGTTGTGGTCCTGAGGGTCGAGGGTTCGAATCCCTTCGCTCGCCCCATCAATCCACCTCATTACAGCAAGCAGAGCGTAGCTCAGCTGGGCCGCCGAGCCTTTTGGCGAGGCGCTATTAAAAGCCCGGCGCGAAGCGCATCAGGTTGTGGTCCTGAGGGTCGAGGGTTCGAATCCCTTCGCTCGCCCCATCCCACATTGACGACAAATCTCACGACCCCGTAGGATGCGCACATCGCACCCACGGGATTCTTCCCGGCACCGCTCGGCGCGCTCCGCCCAGACGTCATCTCGGAGCACACCGGCTGTTTCAACGTGTCAACGTGCGACGTTAGGCTCGTCGCCTGACACCGTCGTCCCTTCGAATCATCGTCCGTCTCGGTGACGGATCGGTTGTTCATGTTCCAAAACACCCTCACGGAGGCAACACATGACTGTCACTCTCCTGGAGCAGTCGATCGTCGACCACCTCCTCGGCCTGGCCGACCGGCCAACGTACCCTCGTCTCTTCCGCCTCTACTACGGAGGTTGGAGCCTGCAACACCTGCGCCAGAGCCAATCCGGCAAGCGCCACCTCGACCAATGCCGGTGGGACGAAGAGTTCGACCTGCGCGCCGACCCGGGCTACTACGACGTCTACCTGTCAGTCGCCGCCACCAATCAAACCCTGACGAGTCCCGGCGCCAGCTTGGGACCCGACTACAACGACTGTGCCTTCACGCCGGTAGCCGTGGGCGTCACCGCCGCGCTCATCTTGCTGGAGCTCCGCCACGCGATCCCCACGCACGTCATCCGCATGGCCAACGTGCTACCCAAGGACGGCCGCCTCCAGATCCACTACCGCGACGGCCGGCTGCACATCGAATCGCGTCCCGACCGGCTGGTGCCGGCAGACGCGCAGGCCAGTGCCTGCCACTACCTCGGTCGCGAGCGCTAAGTTCGCGAAGAAACCCCCCATTTGCGGGGGTTTTTACTGTTTCATAGTATTTGACATATTATTATTAATAGTATTTAATAATAAAAGGTCTGAACTTTACATCACCGAGAAGGAGACTCAGATGTCGACGTTCCTGCGTTCCGTCCTGTGGCTGGCCTGCGTGGCAATGTTACTGATGGCGATCTACGACTACGGCTGGCTGCCGCTGCAACAGCGCTGGCTCGCGAGAGCGGCCCTGTGCGGCATCGCGGCCGTGATCTTCGAATTCGTCGGCCAGCGCAAAGAGCGCCGAGAGCACTGGTCTTGCTGGCTCTCGGACTGCGTGAAGGGAGCACTACTCGTCGTGAGCGGGCTACTCTTCATCGCGGAGAGCACCCAGCATCGTTTCGCGCTGACGATCCCATTCCTCAGTTTGACACTCTGCACCTGGCGTCTCGACCGGCTCTGGTTTGGACAACGAACGTTCGCACCGATCGAAGTGAAGCGGCCCATCACCATTTGGCAGGCGCGCGAGAACGATCGGCTGGAGCGACAAAAGAAAGAGGCAGACCTCGCGGCCTACGTTTCACTCGTTCAGAAGGCGTTCCCCGCGCAACCGCCGCTTCGCAACGAACACATTGTCATCATCGACACGTGGCCTCTGTGTATCAACTCTCACACAGAGGCTACCGAACTGGTCGGGACGACCAACGCCCCTCCCATCCCCTTCTCGGAGGAATGAGCACACCTGCTCGTTCCGTCCCCCGCCCCGGCTTGCCGGGGTTTTGTATTTGTTGAGTTTTTCCTCGTACCCCCAAGGTTTTGTCTTTACCCTGTTGAAACTGCTATTTGCTATTGATTTAAAAATGTTTTCTAATAATATATAGTAACCCTTCGGCGTCCAAAAGCCGTTTTGGGACCACATCACCTCTTTCACACCAACGTTTCAGGAGAATGGACCATGATGGAGATTTATCGGGCCTACCAGCCCAGCATTCGCAAGTACCGCTGGGCGTTGATTGTTGCTTCTGCACTGATGGTGGTCGGCGTCTGCGCGAAGGGGGTCTACCCCTTCTGCCTGCGCATGATCCTCGATGCCTTCAGCCAGAGCGACAGCGGCCCGATCCTCGAGCGGGCCTTGCTCTACGTCGCCCTGACGTTCGTCTCGACGCACGTGATCTGGCTCATCTACGACTCGACGATCATCCACTTCGAAACCGGCGTGATGGAGGATCTGGACAAGCGCAGCTTTACCGCCGCGTTCGCCCAGTCCGTGCAATTTTTCGAGAACACCTTTGCGGGCTCACTCGTGAAGAGCGCCAACCGGTTCAGGCATGCCTTCGAAGTGATCAGCGACGCCTACTTTTTCCAGATCGGTCGAAGCGTCGTGATGATGATCATCACCCTTGTCGTCTTTGGATTGGAACGGCCCGATCTCGCCTTGATGTTCCTGGCGTGGAGTGCGGCCTTCGTGCTGTTCAACCTGTGGACCGCCAAGCTCCGCTACCGCCTGTCCAAGGAGGAAGCGGACGCCGACTCGGCCTGCAGCGGCGTCTTTGCCGACACGTTCGGCAACGCCGCGACCATTAAGTCGTTCGGCCGCGAGCGCGAAGAAGCGGAACGGTTCGGCGGTTACGTCCGGACCTGCCTGCAGAAACGCAAACGCGCCTGGTTCACCACCATCTGGATTATGCGGGGCCAAGGCTTCCTCATGTCCGGCTTGGAGTTCGTCCTCATTTGGCAGCTCATCCAAGGCTGGCGCGCGGGTACGGTCTCGATCGGTGACTTCGTCTTATTCCAGACGTACGTCATCATCTTGATCCAACAGCTGTGGGACTTCGGTTCCCAGTTGCACCGCGTCTACCAGCAGCTGGCTGAAGCCAAGGAGATGGCCGACGTCATCGCTCTTCCGGCCAAGGTGCAGGACGTGCCTGGCGCTCAGCATCTCATTGCCCGTGAACCGTCGATCGACGTGCGGGACGCGACGTTCCACTATGTCGATGGCGCACCAGCTGTCATCAACCACCTCTCCCTCAAAATTTTCCCTGGGGAGAAGGTGGCGCTCGTCGGACGGTCCGGCGGCGGCAAGAGCACGATTGTGAAGCTGTTCCAACGGCTCTACGACCTGCAACGAGGGTGCATCCTGATCGGCGGCCAAGACATCCGATCGGTCACACAGTCCAGTCTGCGGCGGAAGGTGGTGGTGGTCTCGCAAGAGCCCCAACTCTTCCACCGCTCGATCTATGACAACATCCTCTTCGCGCGTCCCAACGCGACGAAGGCGGAAGTGATCGAAGCGGCCCGCCGGGCGCATGCCCTGGAGTTCATCAACACCCTCCCGCAAGGAATGGGCACGTTGGTGGGCGAACGTGGTGTGAAGCTCTCGGGCGGACAGCGGCAACGCGTGGCGCTCGCGAGGGCTTTCCTCACGAACGCTCCTATCGTCTTGATTGACGAAGGCACCTCGGCACTCGATAGCGAGACCGAAGTCTACGTGCAGGAAGCGATGGCCGACCTGATGAGTAATCGGACGGTCGTCACCATCGCCCATCGCCTCTCGACTATTGCCAGCGCCAATCGCATCATTGTGATTGAGCAAGGCGGAATTATCGAGCAAGGCACCCATGCCGACCTCCTGGAACAGCAAGGCGTGTACGCCCAACTCTGGACCCACCAGAGCGGCGGCTACATCGCGTGAGAGAAAACCCGAACCGCCAGCCTCATCCGAGGTTGGCGGTTTTTTAGTAGAACGTGAAGACACGCACTTCACCGCGTCCGCCGGCGCCGCCGGCGCCGCCCGAGGTCGTACCCGCACCACCGCCACCGCCACCGCCACCCAGCGCGCCACCGGCGCCGCCGGCACACCCCGTAGAGTCAGTATCCGCTCCGCCACCACCGCCGCCCGTACCATTTTTTGCCGACGTGCCCGCCGTACCCGCCGTGCCCACCGTACAGGTGGCCGAACTGGTTCCTGCACTAGCACCACCACCAGTTGTAAAGAGTCCTACCTTTCCACCCTGACCAGCTGCTTGCGCCGCGTTAGCCGTAGTGATGCCACCACCGCCACCGCCACCGCCCGCACCAAAGATGGAACCGCCGCCGTTGCCGGCCGCGGCCGGCGTAGCGCTCGAGCCATTGCCGCCACCGCCGCCGTACTCAGCCTGACCGTTGTTCGTACCAATGTTGCCACCGCCTCCCTGGCCCGAAATGCCGTTGGCGCCGGCCGTCGCGGCCGGTGCACCTCCTAAGCTGGTTGCCGACGCACCGTTTGCACCTACGCCAGCAGATCCACCACCGCCACCACCAGCTGAAGCAGTCGCCGCCACGGCCCCCTTTCCCGCACCACCGCCAAAACAGGTCAGATATGAGCCGAACGTGGAGTTACCACCAGCCGACCCGGCTGAGCCCGCGCCGGAGGTACCGCCGCCGCCGCCGTTACCGCCGGCGCCGACCGTCACTGACACCGTCGATGCCAAATCTGTCGCATTGAAGATGGCGCTGTTCGTGCCGCCGCCACCACCACCGCCGCCGCCAATACGCGCGGAACCCGCGGCACCACCGACACCACCACCACCACCGCCACCGCCGCCAACACACTCCACGCGTACAGCCTTGGCACCGGTCGGTTTCGTCCAGTTGGTGGTACCAGAGGTAAACGTCTGCAGATCGACGCTCTGGGTGGTGTAGCCGGTCTCCACCCACTCCGATCCGTCGAAGCGGAGTTCGAGCAGTTTGTCGCCGGTGATCTCGCGAGCCGTCGTGCCTAGCTGGAGGTTAGAAGAAGCCAACGTGTCCTGGTCTTGGAGAATCACCTTGTTCGTCTCGCTGCTGCCGGCTGTGACCAGCAAAATTTGTCCGGTGACGCCGTCGATAATCGTCGGTGCCGACGTCATGGTGTAGTCGGCATTGGGATCGAGCACGATCATCGTCGCATTTGGCAAAATCGTGCTCGTTGTGGAGGTGATGGACTGTGTCGCCGAGGGGCGGTAGCGCGTCGTACCAGCCACGACCAGCGAACCGGAGGAAACCAGCGAATCCATGGCGAAGATCGACGCGCCAGACGCTGTGCCCACAATTTCCATCTCTGTTTCTGGCGTCGTGGTGCCAATACCAATGCGGTCATTCGTCGCGTCGATGGAAAGCGTATCGGTATCAAACGAGAGGCCGTTCACGCCGCCAGACAAGGCAAAGTTTGTATCGTTCGCAAATGTCCAACTGCCCGCATTCACGGTGATGGCATCGCCCAACGCGTCGCCGAAGGTGAGTCCGCCCTGAAAGGCGGATGCGCCTTCCACGATGAGCGAACCACTGGCTTGCAACTGACTCTGGGCGCGGAGGATATCGCCCGATGCCGTACCGCGAACTTCGAGCAGCAATCCCGCTTCGATCGATCCAGCCGGGTTACCGCTCTGGATGAGCAGGCCGCCGGTCATCGTGTCGCCGCTCTGGCTCACGAAGAGTGCGTCGATCTGCGATTGCGTCAGTCCACCGCCACCACCACCACCGCTATTTTGGTCAGTGCCGCACTCAAACTGCTGCGTCGCGCTGTTCCAGAGCAGCTTGCTCGTTGTGGCGTTGCTGCAGGTCACCAGGCCGGCACCGTTGATGGTGGTGCCGACGTAGAGGGCATTACCCGACATCGTGCCGGTCACGCCAAGGTTGCCCTGCACGTAGAGCGGTGCGTCGAATTTAAAACGAGAGTTCGTGCGATCGTAGATGAGACTCTTATTGAGCGTATTGCCGAACTTGATCGAGACGTTCGAACTGGTGTTGGTATCGTCAATCACCTGGAACGCTTCAGTGTTCACGAGCAAGGTTGGACTCCAGGTGCTGGTGGCATGCGCCCGGGGCACGAGCACGGTCATCAACACGCCCGCAGCGGCGAAGGCTGCCGTCCAAGGACGCCGGTGAAGGAGCACGTTCGAGAACATTGGTTTTTCGTCTCATTATAGCAGAAAAAGACTCCTCCACCTAGTCCGCAACGTTGACACGAACACACAAAAAAGGCGCCCGGAGGGGCGCCATTTTCAGGTAGGCAATGATGGTTACGGCGTCGTCGTCGACCAGTTGATGTTGAGGTAGCCGGCGTCGGCCCAGCCGGCGCTCGTCGAGGCCATCTTAATGAGGACAGTAATGAAGCCATCGGCAGTGTAGGTACCGCCGCTCACGTTCGTAATGCTGGCCGTGGCCCACGTATCAGCCGTGCCGCTGACGAGGGCGCTGCCACCAGAGATGGCGACGTTGGCACCGGCCGTATCAAGCAGGCGGACAGTCACGTAGTTGGAGGCCGAGGAGGTGGTGTGCGTGCGGTAGCGGAACTGGATGGGCGTGTTGGCCCAAGCGGCAAAGTTCTTCGGGACCTTCACGCGAACGGCAATCCAGTAGTCCTGGGCGGATCCCTGAGAGGTCGTCCAGCGGTAGAAGTTCTCCTTGTTCGTCGTGTCGTAATCGCGAGTCAGGGTGCCGACCGTGGTGGAGCCAGAGCCGAAGTATGCGGCGTTCGGGTACTCAGGGTGGAACGAGAGGAACGAGCCGCTGCTATTGCCGTTGGTCACAGTGGCCCACGAGAGCGTGCCGGTACCATCGTTCTTCAGGTAGGTATTGGCGGCGCCCTGGGCGTTGGGGAAGGAGTAGCCGATGTTCTTGAACGTCACCGTACCGTCCACGTTAAGGGTGGAGCCGGACATGTTGCCGTTTACCTTAAGCCCCTTCGAGAGTTCGAAGCGCTGGTTGGCGTTCGAGAACTTGATCGTCTGGGCGGCCGTGGCGTTACCAAAGGTGAGGGTGGCGTCGTTCGTGTCATTATCACTATTGATGGTGGCATTGCCCTTGGTGCCAATCGTACCGTCGGCGGTCACGTTGCCCACAATCGTGGCATTGCCGTCGACGTTGAGGGTGGCACCCGAGAGGTTACCTCGCACCTTCGTATTACCCGTCACGGTGACCGTGGAGCCAAAGGTCGCCGCACCGCCGACGCTCATCGTACTACCGGCCGTCACCCCACCCGTAAAGGTGGACGTGCCATCGACATTGAGCGTGGCACCGGAGAGGTTGCCGCGAACCTTGGCATTACCACCGATGGTCGTGGCACCAAGGATGGATGCCGCACCGTCGATCGAGAGCGTCGAACCCGAGAGGTTGCCACGCACCTTGGTATCGCCGTTAATAAGGAGCCCCCTCGAGAAGACGAAGCGGCTGTTGGCACGGTCATAGTAGAGCTTCTCCTGCAGCGTCTGGCCGAAGCGGATTTCAATATCGCTCGTGCCATTTCCCTCATCGATCGTCTGGAACGACTCGGTGTTCACCAGCAGCGTCGGATTCCAGCTAGAGGCGGCCAACGCACTCCCGGTGAGTCCGAGGAACATCGCGGTGCCAATAGCAGCCAAGGCACCATGCGAGAGTGCCGGACGGAGATAAGAAGAGGGACTCATAAGGGTGTGTGTGTGGGTATCAGAATATTGTAACAAAAAATTACTGTGTTTGCAACACATCGAAGTGCAGCTCAAGCTCACCCAAGTGCACTTCGCGATTGGCTTTCGCAGAAAGGGTAAATGAGAGCACCGCGGTGCCGCCGGGGGTCCAGGTGGGAGTGCCGCCGAAGCCGAGCGTATTTTGGGCCCACGACGCACTTGCCAAGCCAGTCGCTCCGCCCGACAGCGTCACCGCCTGTCCGGCCGTGTCCGTCATCGTGATATCGAGGCTGTTGTCACTGGCTGTTGCGTTGCTCGAGCGGTACCGAATAGTAATGGGATCATCGCGCCAGCGGACGAATGTGGACGGCAGTGTAATCGGCACGTTGATACGGAAATCCTGCAGGGCAGACTGTGTACTTGTCCACAGGTAGAAGTTGCGCTGAGTGTCGTCGTCAAAGTCGACGTAGAGCATGCCCACATTGTCCGTTCCGTCACCCTTGGCCGAGGCGCCGTCGAAGGGCGGATGGAGCGTGAGCTGTTCCTGAATTTCGCGGTCGTCGGACTGCAGCGCACGCACGTCGAGCACCGAGACGATCGAGCCGCCGACCGTGCGCACCTGGGCCACGGGAATATGCGCCGCGGTCGGGAAGCCGTCGGCCGACACTTCCAGTCCATCGGCTGTGAAATACACGGCCGAAATAGCGTTATCCGGCACAGCGACACCGCTCGTACCCGCGTACTGCACCAGACTGCCGTTGAGGCGGTAGTTGCCGGGCGAGACGGAGACAAAGAGGCCCGATTCAGCCGCCACCGAGAGCGCTGCGCCGGCACCGAGCGCGTCAACGGACATGCCGTTGATCGTACCCGTCACGGTCAGGTCGCCGGCAATGTAGACGCTCGTGGAGAATTCGAAGCGATCGTGCGCCTGCGAGAACGACAGTGTGGCCGGCAAGATGGACGTACCGA
>CAZEVM010000022.1:17789-18768 GCA_964515645.1 uncultured Candidatus Peribacteria bacterium
GTCGCCGGAGCCATCGGCATCGATCGTGAAGGAATCGCTGTTCGTACCGCTACCCATCTGCGCCTCGGCCACAACGCCGCCCGGGGCCAAAAGAAGAATGTCGCCCGATCCAGTGCCGGTCGTATGACCGTCGACCATACGGGCATTCTGCGCGTACGCGTAGTTGAAGAGCGGGCGACGATCGGTGGTGTCGGTGCCGTTGCTGCCTGAGATATCGATGAGCTGATAGTCAGCATCCGACTGCAGGGCACCCTTCACTTCCACCTGAAGGAACTTGTGTACATCGTAATCGAGGTCCGGCAGCGTGTTCACGGCACCGACGTAGGCGTAGACGAGTCCGGTCGCGGTTGGCGTGACATTCTGCACTTCCGACCAACCGGCATAGTTCGGGGCGCTCGCGTTGATGGACGAACCGTCGCGGTCGGTGGTGACAAAATCAGTCGAGCTCCAGAGCGAGAAGCGGATCACCAGGTTCTCGGTAATTGGTACGCCGAGGGAGTTGCGCATGATCGAGGTGTAGAGCAGCGTATTCGGGGCGTCGGCGGCCGCCAGGGCACCAACCGGCGCCAGGCCGAGCGAGAGGCTGACGAGCAGGACAAGGGCCGATGCGCGAGCAAGTAAGCGCATCATCGAGAATTCAAGCGACGGGAAACGAAGACACGAGCACGACGGCGAGAGCGCGGTCGGACTGTCTTATTGGCAAGAGCCAAGGTTGCGAGCGGACGTCCGGCGACGGCGAAGAAGAGCAGAACTCCAATGCCTCCGGCAAGTGCCAGACGCCAGACATCCGACGTGCCGGCAGCGCCGTGGAAGGTTTCCGAGTCATCAGGCTCAATGGCGGAGACTGCCGGCATAGTCGCAGCGGACGACGCGGCCGCAATGCTCGATGTGACTGTGGCGCCGCTGGCAACCAACCGGACCGTCACCAACGATGCCGGCTGGGCCGCGTCTGTCGCCGGGTTCAAAGAGGAGTGATCCG
>CAZEVM010000023.1:0-13714 GCA_964515645.1 uncultured Candidatus Peribacteria bacterium
AGGAAGAGGTTGGCCGGCAGCGTCCAGCAGAGCAGGAAGAGCACGATACGCCAGTCGGCCAGGTGTTGCAGCGGCGCGCCGGAGGCGGCGAGTCCCACCAGGGCCGGTCCGGCCAGGTAGAGCCAGAAGCGCGGCCGCGAAATGGCGAGCATGGAGCGGAGCAAGGGGTGCATCTTCATGGGCGAGTGATGGGAGCGAGGGGGCGGTCGGAATTGTCGCTGATTAGCCGCTTGAGCGCCAGTTCGGCGCTGATTAAACAGACAGGCAAGCCGATGCCTGGAACGGTGCCGGCGCCTACGTAGAGCAAGTTCTTCCAGGTGTTGTGGCGATTGCCGGGGCGCAGCAGTGACGTCTGGAGCAGGGTGTGCGCCAGGCCCAGGGCTGTGCCGCGGACGCTGCGGTAGCGTTCGCGGAAGTCTTGGACCGTGAAGCGTTCGCGGACGACCAGGCGGGAACGCAGGTCGGGAATCTTCATCTCGCGCTCGATCATGGCGAGGAGCCGTTCTTCGAATTCCGCCTGCTCGGCTTCAGGGCGTTCGAAACCCGGGGCCACCGGCACCAGCACGAAGAGATTCTCGCCGTCGGGCGGGGCCACCGATGGATCGGTGCGGCTGGGGGCGCTGACATACACGCATGGGTCCTCCGGCCAGCGGGCGTTGCCAAAGATGGTGTCAAAGTGGCGGTCCCAGTCCTTGGCGAAGATGAAGTTATGGTGCGCCAGGCTGTCGCAGCGTCCCTTCACGCCCAAGTAGAGGATGTGGGCCGAGGGTGCGAGCGTGGCCTTCTGCCAATATTTTTCGGTGGTGTTGCCGCGGTCGGGCGGCAGCAAGACGGTATCGGTCCAGTGACGGTCGGCATTACTCACCACCTGATCAGCCATGATCACCTCACCCGAGGCGAGCCTGACGCCCGTCGCGCGGTCGCCCTCAGTTTGGATGCTCGTCACTTCCGCGTGGCAGCGGATCTCGACGCCGCGGGCTTGGGCCATGGCTACCAGGGCCTTGATGACCGAGGTGATGCCGCCGTCGGGGTAGAAGACGCCTTGGGCGATGTCGATGTGCGTCATGATGCTGTAGAGCGCCGGGCAGTTCTTTGGTGAGTTGCCCAAGAAGACGAGCGAGTACTGCAAGATCTGGCGCAGCGCCTCGCTCTTGAACATCGACTTGGTGTAGCGGTCCATCGAGCGCAACAGCTTGAGGCCCTTGGCTTCCTTGGCGTACTCCGGCTGCAGCAGGTCCTTGAGGGAATCGACGTTCCGATAGAGGAAATGCGCCACGGAGAAGTCATACTTCTTCTTCGCTTCGGCCAAGTAGGCCAGCAGGTTCTCGGTACAGCCGGGCTCGAGGCGCTCGAAGGTGGCCAGGTCTTTCTCGAGTTCGGAATGGATATCAACCGGTTCGTCGCGATCGGGGAAAAACACACGATAGCTCGGACTGAGACGCTGCAGCTTGAGGTGGTCCTCCACGCGCTCGCCGAGCAGGGTGAAGAAGTGCTCGAATACTTCGGGCATGAGGTACCACGATGGACCCATGTCGAAAGAGAAGCCATCGACCGTCTTCACGCTGGCGCGGCCCCCCGGTTGCTCGTTCTTTTCCAGGACCGTGACGCGCTCGCCCCGTTGGCCGAGCAGGCAGGCCAGAGCCAATCCGCCAATTCCGGAGCCGACGATGACGGTGTGCTTGGTCACGAGAAGAGAAGGACGCGGCCGGCTTCGTAGAGTTTCTCCATCGGATGAACCGAGGCGCGGCGACGGAAAATGTCGTAGTCCTGGGCTTCGATGCAGTCGAGGATGCGGGCGTAGAGCACGCGGCTCAGGCGTACCGCCGGTTGGGCGAAACCGGGCAAGCGGGGGATGCCCTCGTCGGCCATGTCATAGAGCGTTCGGGCGCGACGCACGTACTCGCGGATGAGCGCCTTGAACGGCGGCGTCACGCGACCGGCGCGGATCTCGGCCTCGGTGACGCCGAAGCGAGCCAGGTCTTCTTGGGCCAAATACAGGCGGCCGCGCTGGAGCAGGTCGGCGCGCACATCGCGGAGGAAATTCGTCAGCTGCATCGCTTCGCCCAGGCGTCGGGCCGCCGCCAGCGTGGGCTCGTCACTCACGCCGCAGAGGCGGCACATCACCTGGCCGATCACCGCCGCCGACCCGTAGACGTACTCGCCCATGAGTTCGTCGTAGGTGGCGTAGCGCGAGCAATCGATATCGCGGCGCATGGCCGAGAGAAAGGCTTCGGCGTCGGCGATGGGCAGGCGCTCGGCGCGGAAGAGTTCCGCCGAGGCGCGAATGACGGGATCGTCGGAAGGGGTGCCGGCGTAGGCCGCATGCCATTGGCTGACCCAGCTGTCGAAGGTGCGGCGAATGGCCTCGGGATTAGGATCGGCTGGTTCATCCACGATGTCGTCGGCGGTGCGCACGAAGGCGTAGAACACCTGCGTGGCAATACGTTGCTTCTCGGGAAAGAGGCGCGTGGCGAGCGCGTAGGTGGAGGCGTGTTTGCGCTGGATGGCGGCACACACGGCCACGTCGGAGGCGAGGAAGGCGGGGCTCATGGCAGGCGCTTCTGCAGGAACTCGACCAGCTCTGCGAGCGTGGCGGCAGTGGCGGGCTTGAGCGGAGAGGCGGCGAGCAGTGAGGAAGCACTGGCGAACGCCTCGCGCGCTTTCTCGCGGGCGGCCGCGGTGGCGCCGCTCTCTTCCAAAACGGCTCGAACCTCGGCCACGCCGGCAGCGTCGAGCGGCTTGCCCCAGAGCCTCTTCAACGTCTCCTGCTGGGCCGGCGTGCCCTTGGTCTTCACGTGCTGCGTGAGGAGCGTGTGCTGGCACTGCGTGATGTCGATGCAGGGCGTCTTGCCGGTCTTCTTCTCGTCGCCCAGCACATCGAGGAGGTCATCCTCCAACTGGAAGCCGATACCCACGGCCGAGCCGAAGCGCTGGCAGAAGTCGAGCGTGTCCTCAGGGGCACCGCCCAGGATGGCGCCGATCTGCATGGGGCGGGCGAAGGTGTAGAGCGCGGTCTTCAGGTGGTGGCGGCTGATGATGTCCTTCTCGGTGCAGTCAGGGCGCACGGTGAAGGCCACGTCGAGGTGTTGGCCCGTCACGATCTCGCGGCTCATCGTCACGAGCAGCTGGTGGGCGCGGCGCACGCGGGCAGCGTCGGATGCCTGCTCCGTGAGGCGGAGGAAGAGATCGTGCACCAAGTTGAGCATGGCGTCGCCCACCAAGATCGCGTGGGCGCGGCCGATCAAATCGGCGGCGTGGTCGCCGAGGCGGGCCTTTTCCAGGGTGCGGATATGGGCGTGGATGGTGGCGATGCCGTAGCGCTCGTCGGCCTCATCCATGATGTCGTCGTGCACGAGCGCGAAGAGGTGGAAGGCCTCGATGGCAATCAGCGCCGGCAGGATCGCTTCGTCATTGTCGGTGCCGGACGCATCGCGAAAGAGGAGCGACGCCACGTACGGGCGGATGCGTTTGGCCGGCCCTTTGGCCAGGGCCAGCGTCTGGCCATAGGCTTCCTCGAGCGAAGTATCGGCGGAGATGGCCAGTACCTCCTGCTTGAGGCGTTCGATCTCGCTGACGAAAGCCGGGTGAAATCTCGCGACAAAATCCGCGCGTGTTTCCATGCCTGGAGTATAGGGACGCATTCTTTCGGCCGCATCTAGCGCTGGCGGTCTCAATGGTCTAAAAATAGTAAATATGGTATAATAATGATTAGCGTCACTTTATCAACATCGCCCGTCCGAATCGAGGAGTCTCAGTATGGTCCGTCTGTCTGCGTTGGTTCTGCTTCTGGTGGCCATGGCCGTTTCTGCCCAGCCGCCCGCCCCCACCCCGCCCGAGGTCAAGGTGTACATGGTCGGGGACGACACCGTCATCATCCTGCCGCCCGGCATGGAGTATCTGACGGAGAAGTCCAAGTACGTCGGTGGGCTTCCCAAGGTCGTCGTCGACGGCCAGAAGCTCATCATCCGCAAGGCGAAAATGGATGTGAAGAACGTCGGCGGCTCCAAGCTCACCCTGCAGATGGGTGGCACGTTCTTCTCACCGACGATTCACGTCGGCATCCCCGAAGGGGCCGTGTACAAGGCTCCCGAAAAGAAACCGGACGCGACGCCGAAGAAGTGATCGCGTGGGATCCTCGGATCCCGCTGACCCCCGCCACGCGCGGGGGTCGGTTTAGAGTGCGCGCACCTTGGCCACGCTCAGGGCGAGTGTCTTGGTGCGGCCATCGTCGAACCGGACGTCGATGACGTCGCCGCGACGCTTCATGACGGTGCCGGTGCCGAAAGCATCGTGCGCGATGCGGCTGCCGACATCGATGTTCACTTGGGAGTCTTCGTCGTTGCCGAGGTCTTGGTTGAACTCCATGTTCACCTCCTGCTGCACGAAGGGGTCCAATTTGCGGCCGGTGCGGCTGGGGTTGGTGACGGCGCGTTCGCTGGCCCAGGCGAAGGCCGAGAGCACGTCGTCGCTACGACGTTCGCAGACATCGGCGGGGATATCGTCGAGGAAGCGGCTCTTGGCGTTGGTCTGGCGCTGACCCCAGAGGAGGCGGCTCCTGGTGAGAAGCAGGCGCAAGTGCGTTTTGGCGCGGGTCATAGCCACGTACATGAGGCGGCGCTCTTCTTCGATCTGGGCGCGATCGAGCAGGCTCGAGCTATGTGGGAAGATGCCTTCCTCGCAGCCGGCCACCATCACGTGTTCGAACTCCAAGCCCTTACAGAGGTGCACCGTCATCAGTGTGAGCGAGGGGCGGTCGTCATTGCCGCCGAGCTTGTCGGCTTCGGAGACGAGGGCGGCCTCTTCCAAGAAGGCCGTGAGCGAGGCCTTGGGTTCGAGGTGGTCGTACTTCTGCATGACGGAGAGCAGTTCGAGGACGTTGCGCCAGCGATCCTCGCCGTCTTCGTCTTCCATTAACCACTGGTGCATGTTGAGCGCGTCGAGCAACTGCTGCGTGAGGTCGCCCACCTTCTTCGATTCACTCAAGGTGCGGAAGCGCATCACGAGCGCGGCAAAACCGGCCAGGCGCTGCTTCACGCCGGCGTCGAGGGTCGCGATGCGCTCGGTGTCCTGCAGGGCTTCCCATAGCGAAATTTTCTCGGCCTGACAGTGGGCCTGGATCTTCTCCAGCGTGGTCTGGCCGATCTTGCGGGCTGGTACGTTGATGACGCGCAGCAGCGACATCGTGTCGCGCGGATTCAAGATGACGTGCAGGTAGGCGAGCACATCCTTCACCTCGCGGCGGGCGTAGAACTTCACGCCGCCGAGCAGGCGGTACGGCATGCCCTCGCGCAGGCAGGCTTCTTCGAACAAGCGGGATTGGGCGTTGGTGCGGTAGAGGATCACCTGGTCGCTGAGCGGCACGCCCTCTTTGGCCAACTGCTTGGCGGCGCGGATCGCTTCCTCGGCTTCGCCACGCTCGTCGCGCAGTTCCTGGATGAGCACTTTCGGGCCTTCCTTGCGGTCGCTGCGCATCGTCTTCTCCGGGCGGTTGGGGTTTTGGGCGATGACGCTGTCGGCAGCGGTGAGGATGATCTGCGTTGAGCGGTAGTTCTGCTCGAGCTTGATGCGCACGGCGTCGGGATACTCCTTCTCGAACTCCAGGATGTTGCGCAGGTCCGCGCCGCGGAAGCCGTAGATGGATTGGTCCGGGTCGCCGATGACGCAGAGGTTCCGGTGCACCTTGGCCAGCTGCATGATGAGCAGGTACTGGGCGTGGTTCGTGTCTTGGTACTCGTCCACGTGGATGTACTTCCAGGTGCTCTGGTAGCGGGCGAGCACATCGGGACACTCGTGAAAGAGACGGACGGTCTCCAGGAGGAGATCGTCGAAGTCCATCGCGTTGGCCGCGGCCATGGCCTTCTGGTAGGCCTCGTAGGCGTTGGCCATCATCTCCAAGCGGGCCGATGTAGCCTGCGTGTGGGCGTCTTTGGGCAAATATGCTTCCGACTTCCAGCGGCTCACGGCCGAGAGGGCGGCCTTGGGTTTGAGCATCGATTCATCGATCTTCTGCTCCTTTAGCACCTCCTTCATCAGGCGCTCTTGGTCGTCGGAGTCGTAGATGACGAAGCTGCGGTCGCGGCCGAGATGCTCGATGTCGCGGCGGAGGATGCGGACGCAGATGGAGTGGAACGTGCCCATGGTGGGCATGCGTCCGGCGCCGGGCGTGATGAGGTCGCTCTGGTCCTCGCCGGTGAGGTGGAGGAGCGAGCGGATGCGGCTCTTCATCTCCGCGCCGGCCTTGTTGGTGAAGGTGACGGCCAAGATCTGCCAGGGCTCGACGCCTTTGCTCATCAGCAGCGCGATGCGGTGTGTGAGGGCCTTGGTTTTTCCGCTGCCGGCTCCCGCCAAAATGAGCACAGGCCCTTCCGTGGTCTCGGCGGCTAGGCGTTGTTCGGGGTTCAGCGGGCCGAGAAGGAGATCCGTGTCGAGGGCGGGCACGGCGGAGAGTGTAGTCGGAGTGGGGAGCTCTGTCAGATGTTCGGCAACGAAAGCGTGGACTCACTACTCTCGAGCATGTTCGCTTGTGCGATCTGGCTGCCAAGACGGCTCTGCTCTGTCATCGAGTCAACGAGTTTCGTCGAGGCGTTGTTCATGTGCTTTTGTAGGAGCGCGAGCTCGCTGCCGAGTTTCTCGTTTTGGGTCTGCATGCCGCGGATGAGGTCGAGCACGCGGTGGGCATTCTCGGCGAATTGTTGGCTCTGGTAGGCGCTGTAGAGCACGGTGAGGAAGGCGTTGAAGGTGTGCGGCGAGAGCATCGTCACACGCAGCGTTGCGGCCAGGTCTGTCAGTTCGCCGTCCTGCAGGATTTCGTACATTACAGCGTCAGACGGCACATACATGCAGGCCGAATCGAGCGTGCCTTCGTCGCGGAGGATGTACTTCTTGGCGATGTCGCGGAGGTGCTTCTTCACGTCGTTGCAGAAGGCTTTGCGGTGCGTCTCATCCTGCGGATCCTCCACCACCTTGAGGTAGTTCTCCAGCGGGAACTTGGCGTCGATGCAGAGTTTACCGTGCGCGGTCTCGATCATGACGTCGACGATGGCGCCGGTACTGAACGTGTACTGCGCGTGCACCTTCTGCGTCGGCAGGATCTGGCGGGCGAGATCGACGAGGACTTTTTCGCTGAAGTTACCGCGAGGCTTGGGAGCCTTGAACGCTTCTTGAAGGCGCTTGATGTCGCCGGAGAGCTGCTCAACCGTGCCGTACTGCTTCGAGACTGAGCTCATCAGCTTGGCGGCCGCGTCGAGGCGTTCGTTGATCTGCCCCACGCGCTTGTCGATCCGCGTGTCCATGCCGCCGATCTGCTGGTTCACGAGCTTCATCGTGTTCTCCAAACGGTCCTGCAGATTGGCGGAGTTCTTCGCCAAGGAGTCGTGGAGCTTATCCTTGGTGTCTGCCACGTCGCGGCGGAGGTTATCCATCTCGCGCAGGATCGCTTCGGAGTGGTCGCCTGTCCCTTTTTGAGAGAGTTTCCAGAAGAGCACGCCGCAGCCGGCGAGCGAAAGGAGGGCGATGGCGCCGAGGATGATCTCAGTGGTCATGCGGGCATGGTACCACGGGTGGACGAGAGTCCACTAGGCAGGATTTTTTCGTTTTCTACAGGCCATCCTTTTGACCCCCACCTTGATCGCCCCTCTTCTATTCGTACAATGCAGTTCACGTCCGTGCTCCGGGTGGCGTTTGGCCCCCGAGGCTCGGCAAGGATTTTTTTCTCCGACCCCATTCCTCCTCTATCTATGGCGCTCAAGAACAAGACGAAGAAGAAGCTCATCACCGAGAGCCAGACCCACAAGAAGGACACCGGCTCGCCGTCCGTGCAGATCCGCCTCCTCACCAAAGAGATTGAGGAACTGACCGACCACCTCCAGAAGCACAAGAAGGACCACTCCGCCCGCCGCGGTCTCCTCGGCAAGGTGGCCCAGCGCCGCGATCTGCTGAAGTACCTGCAGCGCGAGAACCCGAACCACTACCAGGACGTTCTCGAGACGAACAAGCTCAAGAAGTGAGCCCCTCAATCGCCTAAAAAAGGAAGACGCCCCGCGAGGGGCGTTTTTCGTTTATGCTCATCGCATGAAAGCCCACCGCTACGCCGGTATCGTCTTCCGCGACCACGTCGGCCGCGTGCTGCTCCAGTTCCGTGACGACTGGGCCTCCAAGAGTCCGCTCTGTTTCGCCATCTTCGGCGGTGCGGCATTAGAAGGGGAGACGGGAGTCCAGACAGCGCTACGTGAGATCAAGGAAGAGCTCGGCCTCGAGCTCACCTCGGAGGATGTGCGCCCGCTCACGGAACTTTCCTGGGACAGCACGCGTGATGACGCCACGATCGAGGTGGAAATCTTCGAGGCGCTCAAGCCGCTCGCGTGGGGTGAGTTCGTCATCAACGAGGGCTGCGGCGCGGCCTTCCTCTCCAAAGCGGAGGTGGAGAGCCTGCCCTTTGTCTCGCACCTCACGAAGACCGTGGTGGGCAAGCACTGCTGAGCGGCTTTTCTCTTGCTTTTCAGCAGTAGGATCCTAGAATCCCGCGCGTCAAAGGCGGTTGTCTTTGGCCTGTGTTCCGTGACTTCATCGCCCTCAACGTGTCGCTCCCGCGACGGAAAGGTATTTCCCATGACGACCATCACCCCAGCCGCCCTCGCCTCCATGCTCGAGGACGCGCAGGCGTTGCCGTTCCAACGGCTCGACCTGCCGCTCGTGACCATGATCGCCTTGGCGAAGGAGGTCGCTCCCCAGCAAGACGCGTTCGGCATTCTCCGGCTGGCAGCCTGCGACAGCGTGACCGAAGGCATTCGCGTTCTCGAAGCGTCTCTCGCGGCGCTCACCCCGAAGAAGCGTACGAACTTCGAGGCCGGCTGTCTCGCGCTCACGCCCGAGCGGTGGCAGGCGCTCGGCTATGACTCGTCGGTGGTCTTCGGGTGTCTCATGCCGCACCGGGTGCCCGACCTCAAGAAGCTCAAGGCGTGGCAGGCGCTTACCAAGCAGCCGCTCGATCTGGCCAGTCACTGGGCCAACGTCGTGGCGGACGCGATAGAACGCCAAGACTGGCCCGCCGCCTGGGACGCCGTGCGCGTCGCGCACTTGGGCCATCCCAAGTCCGCGACCGTGCCCTTGCAACAACTCCAGAACTGGACCCCCTGGGTCACGCTCGATCGCCTGCGCGAAGAGCGGATGTTCTACGTGCCGATCCCGGCCTCCCGGAAGCTGATCATGGATCTCTTCGACGCCATGTCCGCCGCCAGCTTGGTCCAGAGCGGTCTCGAGGAGATGCGTAAGACCGACAGCGTGCTCAAGGTGCAGGCCGGCGCCAGGACGACCAAGGTGCCGCGTCCGGGACTGCTCGAGATGACGGGTTTCTTCACGCGGATGACCCCGGGCAAGGAGTGGCCGCTCAAGCTCGACGCCGTCGGCTCGATGGTCCTCGGCCTGGCCGAGTGGGCGTCGCGCCAGAAGAAGAAGAAGGCGACCGAGACCTTCGAATCGGGGGCCGCACAAGAATTGGCGATCGCCTGAGGGCACATGCAGTCACCAGGTCCCGGACGCGAGTCCGGGGCCTTTTTTGATGGTCAAAATCCTCGAAAACCTGTAGTATTTTCCTGTCTTCCGTTGCACTCGTGGGTTTACGTTCCAGTGTCCTCCAAGCAGGGGACTGAGATGTGAATCCATCCGGGGCGGGGAGACCGGCCTTTGTGCCGCTTCCTACCCCCTTATCGTATGTCCAAACAGTTCACGCTGGAGCTTGGCGACAAGAAGCTTGTCGTCGAGACCGGCCAAATCGCCCGCCAGGCGAACGGTTCGATCATCTGCAAGATGGGCGACACCGTGGCGCTCGGCACCACCACCGTCTCGGCCAAGCCCCGCGACGGCGTCGACTTCCTGCCCTTGCAGGTGGTCTACCAGGAGAAGTTCTACGCCGGCGGCAAGATCGCCGGTTCCCGCTTCCGCAAGCGCGAAGGCCGCCCGGGTGATGACTACGTGCTGCTCGGTCGCGTCATCGATCGTGGTCTGCGCCCGATGTTCCCCAAGCACATCCGCAATGACATCCAGGTGATGTGCACGGTCCTCTCCTACGACTTCGAGAACGAGCACGACATCGTGGCCGCCAACGCCGCCAACCTATCGGTGGCCATCAGCGACTGTCCCTGCGACGGTCCTCTCGGCACGGTCCGCGTCGGTCTCATCGGCGGCGAGCTGGTGCTCAACCCGAGCATGGAGGCTCGCACCAAGTCCGATCTCGACATGTTCGTCACCGCCTCGCTCGAGCGCGTGGTGATGATCGAAGCCGGCGCCAACCAGGTGCCTGAGGCCGAGATCATCCGCGCCATCGAGTTCGGCAAGAAGTGGGCCCAGAAGATCGCCCAGTTCTTCGCCACCGTGCAGAAAGAGATCGGCAAGCCGAAGTTCGAGATCGCCCCGGCCTATAGCCACGACGAGGCCTACCAGTTCCTCAAGGCCTGGGCCCTCCCGACCATCAACGAGGCCGTGAAGACGCCCATGGACAAGCTCGTCCGCCGCGCCATCTTCAACAAGGTGATGGACGAGGCCAAGGCCAAGCTGGAGGAGAAGTTCGGCCCCGCCGGCGACAACGCTGACCTCATCAAGCTCTACGCCTCCGCCAAGGAGATCGCCGACAAGGTGATCAAGGGCGAGGTGCGCCGCCTCGTGCTCGAGGAGGGCATCCGCATGTCCGGCCGCAAGCCCGACGAGATCCGCCAGATCACCTGCCAGGTCGACTTCCTGCCCAACCGCGTCCACGGTTCTGCCCTCTTCCAGCGCGGCGAGACCCAGGGCCTCGTCACCTGCACGCTCGGCGCTCCCGGCGACAAGCAGATCGTCGAGGGCATGGAGGGCGAGCACAAGCTCCGCTACATGCACCACTACAACTTCCCGCCGTTCTCGGTGGGTGAGACGAGTAATCGCTTGATGGTGGGTAACCGCGAGATCGGCCACGGTAACCTGGCCCAGCGCGGCCTTGAGCCGGTGCTGCCGAAGGAGGAGGATTTCCCCTACACCATCCGCACTGTCACCGAGATTCTCGAGAGCAACGGCTCGTCCTCCATGGCGGCCACCTGCGGTTCCACTCTTGCTCTCATGGCGGCCGGCGTGCCGATCACGGCCCCGGTCTCCGGCATCGCACTCGGACTCATGTCCGACGAGGCCAAGGGCAAGTACGTGGTCCTCTCCGACCTGCAGGATGAGGAGGACTTCGGCGGCGACATGGACTTCAAACTGACCGGCACGGCCAAGGGCGTGACGGCTATCCAGATGGACATCAAGATTAAGGGTCTGCCCGACGCCGTCTTCGCTGAGGCACTCGAGAAGGCCAGGATCGGTCGCGCATTCATCCTCGAGAAGATGCTCGCCGCCATCCCCGAGCCCCGCAAGGAGATGTCGCCGTACGCCCCGCGCATTGAGACCATCACCATCAATCCCGACGATATCCGCCTCGTCATCGGCAAGGGTGGCGAGACCATCCAGAAGATTACGGGCGAGCTCGGTGTCGAGATTGATATCGACGACAGCGGCCTCGTCTTCGTCACTGCCACCAACGGCGAGGCGATGGCGAAGGCCAAGGAGTGGATCGAGGGCATCGTCGCCAAGCCGGAAGTCGGCAAGGTGTACAAGTGCAAGGTGGTCCGCATCATCGCCGGTACCGGTGCCATCGTGGAATTCCTCCGCGGCAAGGACGCAATGATCCACATCAGCGAGCTCCAGTGGCAGCGCACCGAGCAGGTCGAGGATGTGCTCCAGGTCGGCCAGGAGGTCGAGGCCAAGTGCATCGAGTTCGATGCCGTCGAGGGCCGCACCCGCATGTCTCTCAAGCAGATGACCCCGCCCCCGGAGGGTATGCCCATGCCGGCCCCGCGCAGCGGCGGCTTCGGTGGAGGCGGCGGAGGTGGTCGTGGAGGCTTTGGTGGTGGCGGTCGCGGCGGATTCCGCCGGTAATCGTTACTCAAACTAGGAAAAAGCCGCCTGAAGGCGGCTTTTTTTGTTAACTTGACAATATCGTATTTATTATGTTAAATAAAATTATCTTTGGCCTTTTCATCACGGTTCAGAAGGAGACGGCGATGTTGATCAGCGTCCATACTCGTTCCCACGATCCCGGTTGTCCTTGGATCGCCTACGCAAAGCTCGATCCCTGGGAGGAATTTCCTATCGATGCTGTGCTACCGGTCGCACCGTATGGTCATGGCGGAACATGGAAAAAGCTCAGGCTCGAACCTAAAATGCTCCAAGATCTAGGTTTCATCAGCCTGGCTGGCCCCGGGCCAATGGGCACCAATGGGTATTGGGAGGAATTCTATCGCCGCCCGATAGATGTTGAACGACTCGTTCGACACAAGAAAAATCCCTCGTACAGGGTGTCGGCCGCTGATTGGGCCGATCTCATGAAGTAGTCTATGTGGCCGACTACACCCGAAGCTCGCGTTCTGCGCGAGCTTCTTTGTGCAACACTCCTCCAGGCGAGCTCTCATCGAATCATTCCGGGCCACGGGGCCCCCTTCAACACCAGGAAATACTGAACCGAGCCTCTATGGCTCGAAGAACCCGAGGTTCGCCTCGGGTTTTTACGCGTCCGCCGCTCCGGTTTGGGCCTTGAGCAGCTGCTGCAGTTCCAGGATGCCGCGGAAGTGCTCGATGGTGTGGTTGGGGGAGCGCTTCTCCCAGACGATGATCACCGTGTCGACGATGTTCACCAGCGAATCGAGCTGCTCGGCGCTCTCTTCATGCCCGCGCCAGTCGACGCCCTTATGATCCAGGGCAGCCAGCAGGCGGAGGACGCGGCTCAGGGTGCGCTGGGCCGAGTCGATGAGCAGGGCCTCGCGCTTGCGATCGATGACGTAGGAGTTGCTGTTGTCGTAGAAGCTCGGCAGTTCCTCAATGAGGCTCTGGGCCTGCAGGTAGGTGGAGCTGAGGTTCTCCCATTCGTTCTCGGTGAGCTGGTTCTTGTGTTCCACCTCGCGGATGAGAGTGTCGAGGTCCTTGCGGACGATGAAGAGGCCCTGGCGGATGTGGTAGAAGATGCTCTCGAAGGTGAGGCGGTGCACATCCGTCATCACGGCGTCGTTGCGGCGGGCCACCAGCTTGGCAATGAGGATACCGAAGATGAGTACGCCCACGGCGGCCTGAAGGCCGGCCATACCCTTGGACAAGCCCTGCGGCAGGATGTCGCCGTAGCCTACGGTCGTGGCCGTCACGAGGCTGAAGTAGGCACTCTCCCACAGGCGTTCCAGCGGCGGCAGGGCCGGGTTGATGGTGGGGCCGTGGGCCGGGAGCCACTCCGTCATGGCAAAGTAGATTGCCGTGCAGAGCAGGTTCATGAAGATCCAGAGCAAGAACAGCGCGGAGTACGACGCCTGTGAGAGGTGTTCGAGAATGCCGACGGGGCGGAGACGACGCATAATCTAGATAGTATAGCGGAAAAGGCTGCCTCTGTCAGCAGGTCGCGCAGGTTGCTCCTGGCTGTTCGGGGCTGTTTTTTCGGTGGCATGTCGAGAATTTCTTGCATGCCTCTGTCTAGCCTGGTATACGTATGCGGCTTGCTCGAAAGGGCACTGCTCCGCTCTTTCCTCTCATTTACAAAAGCGGCCCACTCTCAAGGCGGGTCGTTTTTTGTGTGTGCGTGGGGGGGGGGGGGGCGGCCCCCCCCCCCCCCCCCCCCCCGACACCAACGCAGGAGGGCGGGGGCCGCGACAGACGGGGTGTGTTGGGAAGG
>CAZEVM010000023.1:13724-17643 GCA_964515645.1 uncultured Candidatus Peribacteria bacterium
GCCCGGCCCCGCTCTTACCCCTAATTAACAACCGCGGCCCACTCACACGGCGGTTGTTTTTTTGTGTGTGGGTGGGTGGGCCCCGGCCCCCCCCACGGACCCACCCCAAGCAGATCCGCTCAGACGGGCAGAGCCCGTCTTCACGGGGTTTTGATTCGCAAGCGTGAGGCGATGGTTGGTGTTAGATGATCGCTCGGGCGAGTTTTCCCATCAGGTTCAAGACGGGGATGCCATCTGCCCAGCCGATGAGGGCTTCGCGCGTCTTGCTGTAGACCTTGCCCACGCCGCTCGCGCTCTTGGGGATCAAGATCGATCCGACCAAACCGGGTTCGGCGTCCTTGAAGTGCTCGTACATGCCGGGATTCTACCTTCCACGCGCGAAATGGTGTGGGGAAAGGTCGGTTTTTTCGCTACACTCCCGCCGTGCTCGACAAGGCCTACGATCCTAAGGCGACCGAAGACCGCATCTACGAGATGTGGGAGTCGTCCGGTGCCTTCACGGCCGATACCAAGAGCAAGAAAGAGCCGTTCACCATCAGCATGCCGCCGCCCAACGCCACGGGCAGCCTGCACTTGGGCCACGCGGTGATGCTCGCCATTGAGGACATCCTCATCCGCTTCAACCGCATGCGCGGCAAAGAGGCGCTCTGGGTGCCCGGCACCGACCACGCCGCCATCGCCACCGAGAACGTGGTGATCAAGCAGCTGAAGGAGGGCGGCATGAAGGACCCGCGCAAGGAGCTGGGACGCGAGAAGTTGGTGGCCGAGATCGCCAAGTTCGTCGAAGGCAGCAAAGACACCATCCGCGGCCAGGTGCGCAAAATGGGCAGTTCCTGCGATTGGACCCGCGAGCGCTACACCTTCGAGCCGTCCCTGAACCGCCTGGTGAACGAGGTCTTCGCCCAGATGAAGGAAGATGGCCTCATCTATCGCGGCCACCGCATCGTCAACTGGGACCCGAACCTCCAGACCACCGTCTCGGATGATGAGATTGACCACAAGGAAGAGACGATCCCGTTCTATACCTTCCAGTACGGCCCGTTCCAGATCTCCACGGCCCGCCCGGAGACGAAGTTCGGTGACAAGTACGTGGTGATGCACCCCGACGACGAGCGCTACGCCAAGTATAAGCACGGCCAGACGCTCGACCTGGAGTGGATCAACGGCCCCACCCGCGCCACGGTGATCAAGGACGAGGCTGTCGACCCGGCCTTCGGGACGGGCTGCATGACCATCACGCCGTGGCACGACGCCGTCGACTTTGAGATTGCCGAGCGCCACGGGTTGGAGAAGGAGCAGGTGATCGACTTCAGCGGCAAGCTTCTGCCCATCGCGGGTGAATTCGCCGGCCAGCACATCTCGAAGGCCCGCCCGCTCATTGTCGAGAAGCTCAAGGAGAAGGGCCTGCTCGTGAAGACCGACGAGAACTACGTGCACAACAAGGCCACCAACTCGCGCGGCGGCGGCACCATCGAGCCGCAGATCAAGCTGCAGTGGTTCGTGGACGTGAAGAAGCCCGTCGTCGACTGGAAGGGGCAGAAGATGAGCCTCAAGGAGGTGATGCACGACGTGGTCCACCACGGCGACATTCGCATCATCCCGGACCGCTTCGAGAAGACGTATTTCTCGTGGATCGATAATCTGCGTGATTGGTGCGTTTCTCGCCAGATCTGGTGGGGGCACCGCGTACCGGTGTTCTACTGCACCAAGTGCAAGAACGAGGACGGCAGTCCGCTCGATTGGTGCTACGTCGGCGCCGAGCCCATCACCAAGCACGAGCTTTGTGGCTCGCCGGTGGAGCAGGACCCCGACACGCTCGATACCTGGTTCTCCTCGGCCCTCTGGACCTGGAGTACCCTCATCGATCCCAAGCTGACGCGCGACTACGAACTGAGCTTGGCCGACATGCTCAAGCAGAGCCCCGACTTCCAGAAGTTCCACCCGACGAACGTGATGGAGACGGGCTACGACCTCATCTTCTTCTGGGTGGCGCGCATGATCCTCATGACGACCTACGCCACGGGCCAGGTGCCGTTCAAGACGGTCTACTTCCACGGCCTGGTGCGCACCAAGGAGGGCAAGAAGATGAGCAAGAGCGACCCGAAGACGATGATCGATCCGCTCGACATCATCCCCAAATACGGTGCCGATGCGCTGCGACTCTCGATGATCGTCGGCCAGGGTCCGGGTGCCGATAGCAAGCTCTACGAAGAGAAGATCGCCGGCTACCGTAACTTCGTGAACAAGCTCTGGAACGCCTCGCGCTTCGTTCTCATGGAGTGTGAGAAGCAGGGCTTCGACCCGCATTCGACGGCTGATCATGCTGCCAAGACTTTGGCCGATAAATGGCTTGTGGAAGCCACAAGTGGCCTGATCACCGCTATCACCAGCGACCTCGAGAGCTACCAGCTCAGCAGTGCCGGTGACCGCCTCTACGCCTTCACCTGGAACGAGTTCTGCGACTGGTACCTGGAGCTCTCCAAGGGCGAGAGCAATCCGGCGCTCCTCATCGGTACGCTGCGCACCTTGCTCGTCTTGCTCCACCCGTTCTGCCCGTTCGTCACCGAGCGTTTGTGGGAAGAAGTGAAGCCCGCCGGAGCCGGGGCGCTCATCGCCGCGGCTTGGCCCGAGGCCACTGCGTCGCGCTACGCCAAGGAGTACGCCGAGCTGCAGCACCTCATCGACACCATCACGGCCGTCCGCCGTCTGCGCACGGCCCAGGCCGTGGAGCCGGCCAAGGAGGTGACCGTGACGATCGTCAGCCAAAAGCACGGCGCCCTGCTCCAAGGGCAGGAGGCCCAGATTAAGCGTCTGGCCAAGGTGTCGTCGCTCACCTTCGCTCCGGCCGCGCCCGCCGGCGAGACGGCCAGCGAGTTCCTCACCGACATCGAGGTGTACCTCTCGCTCGAGGGCCTCGTCGACACCGAGAAGGAGAAGGCCGCCCTCGGCAAAGAGCGCGAGCTCCTGCAGAAGGGGATCGCGTCGTCGGAAGTGAAGCTGAAAGACGAGACCTTCGTCTCCAAGGCACCGGAGAAGGTGGTGAATTTCGAGAAGCAGAAGCTGCAGGAGATGCAGGAGAAGTTCGCCAAGGTGCAGGCGCGATTGAAGGAATTAGGCGCCTGAAGTGCCTTGCCTGCCGGACAAAAAGGCTTTTCACTGTGCTCAGTCTTTTTTTGGAGAGGAGGTCTCCATGTCCGCGAAACCGTCGTTCGTTTCTCCGCCAGAGCCCGATCCTCAGACCGCCGATCCGCCGGTCCAGACCAGCATGTCCCGTCTCACATGGATCGGCCTGGCCTGGGCACTCATCATCGAACTGGCTATTGGTGCTGTTGCCTTCCTGATCTGGAAGTTCTGCTTCTAGACCAAAGCCCCGCGCTCGTGGCGCGGGGTTTCTTAATGCTCCGCCAACGCCGCTCCGCGCTTCACCACGTCTTTGCCGTAGCGCTCGCGCAGGCGATCGACGGCCTTCTGCAGGTCGTCATTCTGGATGATGGTCTGGGGCGGGACGAAGAGCGAGAACTGCTCCGCCCCGGCGTCGCCCAGGCGCCAGAGGCTCAGGCCGGTCTGGGTGTAGCGGCCGCTCGGGCGGTAGAGCGCGTCAAAGCACTTTCGCACGGCCGGCAGCAGCTGCGATTCGTTTGTCAGGGCCTGAGGGAAATTGAGTGATTCGCCGCGGCCGCGGTAGTCGCTGTCGCGGAGCCACACCGTCACGCCGCGGCAGGCCAGGTTCTGGCGGCGCATCTTCAGTACGGTGTAGGCCAGATGGTCCAGGATGTGCGCCCAGATGGCGGCACGATTGTTGGTGCCGCGGAAGCTCCGGGCGCGCTGGATCGATTTGGGCGGGCCCGATTCGCCCGTTACGGCCGAGACGGACTCGCCCTGCAGCTCCAGGCGCAGGTCCAGGCCGCCGCGCCCGAAG
>CAZEVM010000024.1:0-16701 GCA_964515645.1 uncultured Candidatus Peribacteria bacterium
GAGCAGGCCAGCAAGATCCTCGACTTCTCCAAAGTACAGGTGCGCTACAACCACGAGTGGCTGGAGAAGCTCACCTTCGACCAGATCATCGGCTTGGCCTCCAAATTCACGGTGCAGCAGATGATGGAGCGCGATATGTTCGAGAAGCGCTGGGAGAACGGCCAGCCGATTGGCGTGCACGAGTTCTTCTATCCGCTCATGGTGGGCTACGACTCGGTCATGCTCGATGTGGATGTGGAGCTGGGCGGCAGTGACCAGGAATTCAACATGCTCGCCGGCCGCACGTTGCAGCACGCCTTCGGCAAGCGCGAGAAATTCGTACTCACCACGCGCCTGCTACTTGGCACCGACGGCCGCAAGATGAGCAAGACGTACGACAACTGCATTTACCTGGAGGATGCCCCGAACGACATGTACGGCAAGGTGATGTCGGTGAAGGACGAGCTGATGCTCGACTACTTTGAGTGCTGCACCGACCTTTCGGCCAAGGACATCAAGGCCATCGCCGCCGAGCTGAAGAAGGGGAGTAACCCCCGCGATGCCAAGAAGCGTTTGGCCAAGGAGATCGTCACGCTCTATCACGGCGCCGAGGCGGCCACGAAGGCCGAAGAGAACTTCACGACCGTCTTCGCGGGCGGCGGCGTGCCGGACGATATGCCCGAGGCCACGGTGAAGAAGGGGGATTCGCTCCTCGAGACCTTGGTGGGGGAGAAGCTCGTCGCCTCCAAGTCCGAAGCCCGCCGGCTCATTGAGCAGGGGGGTGTTCATTTGAACAATAAAGTTGTTCAATCAATCGAGGCAAAAGTGGAAGATGGAGTGGTTAAAGTGGGTAAAAGGCGTTTTTTGAAGCTGATCGTGCGTTGATCACTGATCCGCGTAGAATGCCCGGCATGACCCACCCCAAGCACATCGCCATCGTTGCCGCCGATTTCAACAAGGCCATCGTCGATCCCATGATCGCTGCCGCCGAAGAGACGGCCAAGAGCCTCGGGTACACCACCTCCGTCACGCGCATTCCCGGCTGCTACGAGATGCCGATCGTCTGCCATGCCCTCCTGCAGCATGGTGGACTCAGTGCCATCGCTGCCCTCGGCTACATCGAGAAGGGGCACACCCTCCACGGTGAGGTGATGGGCCACGTGGTGCAGGACGCGTTGGTGCAGTTGCAGCTTGAGTACCGCACACCTATTGGCATCGGCATCATTGGTCCCGGCGCCACGCTGGAGCAGGCCCAAGAGCGCAACGTCGGCTACGGCCGCGCGGCGGTGGAGGCAGCGGTGAAGACGCGCGAGATCATCGGCTAAGACTTTGAAGATAAGAAAAAGGCGATCCTTGCGGACCGCCTTTTTCTCGGGGATCAGGGAGGGCTTAGTTGAGGAAGCCGTCGAAGGCGGCCTGGAACTCGCTGTACGGGTAAGCGCCCGAGATGAGCTTCTGCTTGCCATCAGCCAGGACCCAGAAACCGGGAGTACCGGAGATGCCACCGGCGGAGCCATCGGCCATGTCCTGATTCACCTTCTCGGCGTACTTACCGCTGGTGAGACACTCATTGAAGGTGGCGGTGTTCAGGCCGGAGATCGACTTGGCCCAGGCCTTGATGTCATCAGCGGTGAAGCTGACCATCTGACCGGAGGGGTCCTTCTTATCCTGTTCGTCGAAGAGTGCGTCGTGCATCTTCCAACCAAGGTCCATGGACTGCTCCTTGGCACACTCGATGGCCTGAGCCGACGGCATGGCGGCCGGGTGGAAGTTTAAGGGGTAGTGGCGCAGCACGATCTTCACCTTGCCGGTTTCGACGTAGTTCTTGCGGATTTGCTCTTCGGTCTCGCGCACCCACTTGCGGCAGAAGGGGCATTGGACGTCGGTGAACTCGAGTAGCGTGACGGGAGCGTCAGCCTTGCCGAGAACGAGGCCGCCCTCGATGGACGGTGGGGTCAGGTCCTGATCGCTCGGAGCCTCCGGGGCGGCGGCCGTGGGGGCCTGGGCCACCTGGGCCGTACCGCTCGAGACCTTCAGGCCCGAAGCGAGGGAGAAACCGACAATGAGGCCGATCAGACCGACCGAGACCGTGAACCACGGATTGCCGTGGGTGCTCTGCTGCTCCATGAACGAGTGGGAAAAGGGATAGAAGTTCACCGGCGATTCTACGGCACTCGGGGACTTCAGCAACTTTGACGAAAATTCTTATTCCTCGTCCCCTAGACTATGGAACTTCCGGTGCACCTCTTTCAGCTGTGGATTGGTCACATGGGTGTAGATCTGCGTGGTCGATAGGTCCTGGTGGCCGAGCATTTCTTGGACGGAGCGTAGGTCGGCGCCGTTGCGCAGCAGGTCGGTGGCAAAAGAGTGGCGCAGCGTGTGCGGCGATGGGTTGCTGACGATGCCCGCCGCCCGGGCGGCGCGTTTGACGATGAGGTAGAGGGCGATGCGCGACAGACGGAACTCCTCGCCGGGGGGTGGCGTGGCGGCCGCTCTATTGAAATCACGGATGAAGAGCGGCGCGAGGGCGTCCATCCGACTATCGATATAGACCTTCAGAGCTTGGCTGGCCCGTTCCGACAGGAAAACGACGCGGATCTTGCTGCGCTTGCCGCGGACGCTGATCTCGCCCGTGTCGTGGTTCACATCGCGGACGTTGAGCGAACGCAGCTCCGAGAGACGCATGCCGGTGGAGAAGAACATCTCCAGGATGGCGCGGTCGCGCAGGCCTTCCTTGGTGTCACTGGGCGGGGCCTGGAGGAGGCGCTCCAGTTCGGGACGGTCGAGGACCTTCACCTGGCGTTCTTCTTCCTTGAGGCGCGTCACGCGGTCGGGCGGGTAGACCTCCATCTCTTCTTCTTGGATCAAATACCGCAGGAAGGCCCGCAGCACCGTCAGATGATGGTTCTTGGTGCGGACCGAGAGCTCGGCGCCCGATTTGGTGCGGTAGACGTGTAGTTCGGACTTATAGACCCGAACGGAGCCCTTATCGATTTCCTTGGGCTCTTTCAGTCCCGAGAGGGAAGCGAAGAGCGCCAAGGAGCGTGTGTAGGCATCGACCGTGAGTGGCGATTTGTTCTGCTCGGAGCGCAAAAACATCAAATATCGGTCGATGGCCTGTTTCATGGGTGTACGACTCTGGCCGGTGGGGGAAGAGGGGTTTTCCACAGAATCCCACGTTAACATAATCGATAAGCAATTAACATAATGCTTTTTATGTTTACCATAGACAGCGGGGGAGAAGATGCCCTGGTTTGGCCTAGGGATGCGATTACTCGTACAAATTGAATATTTGCGCCGTATCCATCATCCCCTGCGTAGGGAGGCTATAGAACAAATACGCCGCGATTTCTCTTCCGATACTTTTTACTTCAAAGGTCAAATTAGGACTGCGATCAGCGGGAATCGTGCGCAAAAGTGGCATTCCTACCCTATCCGCGAGCATTTCGATGCGGGCCAGGTGGTACCCGTCACTGACTCCCACGATTGAGTCACAATCGGCCAATAAGGGCTTAGAATTGGCGAGATTCTCCAATGTGGAGTGCGAATCTTCCTCCAAAGAGAGAGCCGAGAGGGGTACTCCGGCATCGAGAGCGAGGCGCTGCATGACAGCTGCTTCGGATTCCTGGGTATCGCTGCCTCGGCCGCCACTCAAGATGAGGCGTTGGACCTTTTTTTCCTGGTAGAGGCGCACAGCGGTGTTGATGCGGCGGTTGATGCCAGGCCCAGCCACGTCGGTACCCCGAACGGCCGCACCGAAGACGATGGCGCACTCGGCCGTGCCGTCGCTCGTACCACTACGATGGAACAGAATCGTGCCGGCGGTGCAGGCGACTGTCAGCATGACAGTGGCGGTCACCAGGAGCCCAGTATCCAAAAAAATGCGGCCGACCGATGACGGATGGCTCGTCACTGCGGAGAAATGGTGATGTGTGACGGGATTGAGGGCAGCGTGGTGTTCCAGAAAGGCCAGATGGAGATCTCGACGTCGTCGACCTCCGGCATGTTCTGCACGATACGTAGTGCTTCACTCTTGGGTTTATCGGCAATGGCTTCGCGTACGCGCTGGGCAAAGAGCGCGCCGGCCGGCGTGAGCGGGTCCAGAATAAATTCCTCGGTGCCGATCAGCTCAGCCGTGACCTTGGCCCAGGTGAGATTGTCGTCGTAGAGGATGACGCGCACATCGAGATGCTCGGCGTCGAGCAAGTCTTCGCGCAGCGCCTTGCCGTCGCGGACGTGCTCGGTCAGGCGGTCTTTGAGTAGATCGAGGATGGGGGCCAGGTCGTAGCCGAGTACGGTGTAGGTCAGCGAGCCTGAGGCGGTGATGGACGAGACTTCGGTCTTCAGCTTGTCGTACGGGAGCGACTCGCCTTCAAATTTCATGATGAAGAGCTTGGTGGGCGTCAGTAAGCGGAACGTGCCATTCTCGGTCCGCCTGTCACGCTCGCTTCTCTGCCACTCCACTTCCTCCTTGGCAGCGGCTTCCAGCTCTTGCTCGAGGCGGCTCTTGGCGAGGTCGAGATCCTGCTGCGTGAGTACCGTGGCGTAGGCCGTCGTTCCCCCTGTGCCAGCCGTGCGGTTCTGGCCGAAGATCACCTTCTGATCCTCTTCACTCAGGCCCGGGATGGTCCACTGCAGGTCCATCGGCACGTTGCCGCGCTCGCCGATGATCTGGCCGTAGATGTCTTCGGCGGCGGCAGTTGCCTTTACGACTTTTTGGCTTCGGGCAGGAACTTTTAGACGGTTGCCGATGGTGAAGATCATGCCCGCTTGGTTCATGAACCTGGTCCCTTTACGGAGTTCGATGTCGTTCTCGGTCTGGTTCACCACGGCCATTTCCAGAGAAGCGGCCGTGCCGCGGAATTCCTTGCTGATCTGCTCGAAGGTGATGGTCTTCTGCACCGTCACGACCACCGGCGTCAGCTCCAGGCGGGTCACGCCTGGGGCGACATCGCTGGGCAGCACGGCGCCCGAGGCGACGAGGAAGAGATTACTCGTCTCGGCCACGCTGTCTTGGCGCGGGCGGATCTCCAATTCGGCCGACGGCAGCAGCTTGAAGATGACGAACGAGAATAACCCTAAGCTGAGGAGAACCAGGCCGTAGCTGCGCAGCTTCGGCAGCGAGAGGAGACCCATCGACTGCAGCTGGCTCTTGAGTTGCTGACGCCAGATGTGCGGCGAGAACGCCTGGATGGCGAGCGTGAGCTTAGGATGCTCTTCTCCCAATACCTGCTTGAGTTGGCGCGTGTGCTGGATGACGGAGATGCCTCGTTCACGTAGGAGGGCCAATAGTGCACGGTGCGCAGTGGCGATGTGCGTGTGGCGCGGCTGCGTCTTACAGGCAGCGAGCACCTGCTCGAGGAAGTCGGGATGGTCGAGTAATTCGCGCTCGCGGCCGGAGAGGATGACGAGTCGTTGGCCGTGGGCGGCGCGGATGCGCTTCACAAAGGAAAGCCAGGCCTCGCCTTCTTCCGGAATGAGCACCGCCGTCGGATGGTCGCGTGTGGGGGTCATGGAGCGGCCGGTCAGCGCGAGGTCTCCAGGGCTCTGAGGCCCGGAAGCGTCTCACCGGCGAGGAATTCGAGCATGGCGCCGCCGGCCGTACTAACGAAGCCGTAGGCGGACAGATCCTTCTTGTAGCGTTCGTGGAGGTCGAGGGTGTCTCCCCCACCGATCACCGTGACAGCTTGGCTCTGCTGTAGCGCCTCGACGAGCGCGAGCGAGCCCTTGGAGAACGGTTCCATTTCGTAGCGTCCGAGCGGCCCGTTCCAGATGACGGTGCCCGCCTTGGCCACCAGGCCGGCGTTGCGTTTGGCGGTGACGGCGCCGATATCAGAGATCGACATATCGCCTTCCACGTCTTCAACCGGCAGATCGAGGACGGCGGCATCCTCCCTGGCGGCGGCCGAGGCGACGACCACGTCGTGCGGCAGGTGGAGCTTGGCGTGGCCGGGCTTCTCGCTCTCCAGCATGATCTCGCGGCACAGGTCGATCTGGTCGGCTTCGTGCAGCGAGGCGCCCACATCGAAACCTCGCGCGGCCAAGAACGTGTTAGCGAGCGCGCCGCCGATGATGATGTCGTCGGCTAACTTCAAGAAACGGCGGATGACCGGCACTTTGGTCTCCATCTTGGCGCCGCTGATGACGAGCAGGAGCGGGCGGCGTGGATCTTCCACGGCGGGCGTGAGGTGTTTCAGTTCTTCGAGCAGGTTCAGTCCCGCGTACGCCGGCAGCAGCTTGGCCAGGGCGGAGACGCTGGCGTGGGCGCGGTGGCAGCAGGTGAAGGCGTCGTTCACGTAGAGGTCACCGAGGGCGGCGAGTGCCTTTGCAAAGGCAGCATCATCTGTCTCCTCTCCGGGGTTGTAGCGCAGGTTCTCGATGAGCAGTGTTTCTCCATCGTTCAGGGCTCGCGACATCTTCTCCGCCTCTGGTCCGCCGACTTCGGGGCAGAAGGCTACCTCGCGGCCGAGGATCTTCTTCAGCGGAGCCACGAGCGGTCGTTGCGAAAACTCTGGCACGGGTTTGCCCTTGGGGCGTCCTTGGTGCGCTAGTAGTACCAGGCGGCCGCCGTGCTGCAGGATCCACGACATCGTCGGCTCGAGCGCTTCGAGGCGGCGCGTGTCGTTCACTTCTCCTTTCTCCAGGGGGACGTCGAAGCCGGCGCGTAACAGGACGCGCTTGCCGCGGACGTCGGCTTCGGTGAGCGGACGGATCGTCATCGGCGTCTATCGTACCTCCATTTGACCGCGTGCGAAAAAGGACCCGCATTGACCAAGGGGCTTTGCTGCCGCCTCGCATGGATCTGGCCCCATGCGTTACCATGACAGTCGTGGAGCAATCCTACTATCTCTTGAGCGCCATCGGCGCCTTCGCACTCTGCCTCGCACTGCATGCCCTGGTGCTTTGGTTCTTCCCCAAGCTTGGACTGCTCGACTTCCCCGAGCGTTACGGGCTCAAGCGTGCTCGCCTGCCGTATCCGTCGGGCGTGGCCGCCGTGGTGGCCGGTGTCATCGCGCTCCTCTTTTTGTGGACTCCAACCACGCAGTCACTCTCCGTCGTGGGCGCCGCCGCCGCGCTCGGCGTGGTCTGCTTCATCGACGATCGCGTGCGCCTGCCCGCTTGGGTGCGCCTGGTGCTCCAGCTGCTCATCGGCTTCGGGCTCTTCTTGGCCGGCACCCGCGTCTACAGCTTCACCAATCCCTTCGAAGGTTTTCTCGGCGGGGCCGTCATCCCGCTCGATTCGTGGGGTGTCACGCTGCCGTTCGTGCCGTTCCCCGTGCCGGTGTGGAGCGGTGTGTTTACCGTGCTCTGGATCTGCCTGACGGTGAACGCCTTGAACTGGTTCGACGGCATCCCCGGCCAAACCTCGGCCGTGTCGACATTGGCTTTCCTCACTATCGGCCTCCTCTCAGCCAGCTCGCGCGTGAACCAGCCGGAGATCGCTCTCGCCGCCTTCGCTCTCGCCGCCATTGCCTTCGCGTCGCTCCTGTTCGATTTCCCGCCACCCAAGGTGGTGCTGGGCGACACGGGCGTGATGTTCTTTGGTCTCATGCTCGGCGTGCTCACCATCTATGCTGGCGGCAAAGTGGCGACGGCCTTCTTGGCTCTCGGTGTGCCGCTGACCGATGCCATCGCGGTGGCGCTGCGACGCATCATGGCTGGACGTTCGCCGCTGCAGGGTAGTCAAGCGGGCGAACACCTGCACCATCGGTTGCTCGCCGCTGGCTGGTCGCCGCGCCAGATCGTACTCAGCACCGCCGCCGTGGGTGCAGCCTTCGGCGGCACGGCGCTCTTCTTGAATACGACTGAAAAGTTCATTGCAGGCGCGCTGCTTGTCGCGATGGTGCTGCTGGTGTCGTGGCGCGTGCGGCCCGTAGAAAAAAAGGCGGCGTAATCACTTGCGTGGCGCGAAATATGCTAGACTGGTGTCATTATTTCTTCACCACTTTATGCTTCGCACTAAGCTCATCCCCTTGTCCATTGTGGCGTCGCTGGCCCTGCCGGTCATGGCCTCGGCCCGTGTGATCGATGTCGACGTGCCCTCGGCCCGCGAGATCGAAGAGTCGGCCTCCAGCCGCGAGACGCGCACGACGGATACCACGAACTACGACACATCCGACGAGGACATCGAATTCTCCGACGTGAAGCAGGCTATCGACGGCTACGGCGGCGGTGGCATGTACATGCCTCCCTACTATGGCGGCGGCATCTCGATCGACGTCTCGACGACGAAGACTATCACGCCCGACACGCTCTCCATCTCTGGCTGGTGCGACGCTGGCATCCAGGGTCCCCGCGCCGATGTGAAGGACGCCCTCAAGAAGATGTTCGACAGCATCAAGGCCGATGTGGGTGCCGACGGTAAAGTTCGCCGCACGGGCGGTTATTCCGTCATGCCCTACTACGACCCGATGACGGGCGCTTCGCGCTCTGGCGTCTACTCCGGCAACCTCAACCTCTGGGTTGATGTGCTCAACTTCAAGGCTTCCGAGCGCATCTCGGACATCCTTGAGGAGGCTGGTTGCAGCGTCAGCTGGAATGCCGCCCTCAAGGATCCTCAGGCTGTTGAGTACGATGTGCTCGATGACCTCCTCGTTCGCTTGAACCGCCGCAAGGAGGTGTTCGAGAAGCTCCTGAAGACGCGCTTGAACGATGACGATATTGTCAGTGCCTACCTCTCGAGCTGGATCGACAGCTGGAGCTCGTACGACCCCGACAGCAACACGGCTACGGCCACGGTGACGCTCTCGGTGACGTTCTCCAACGACAAGGCCGCTCGCTGAGCTCTGCTCCGCACGCAAAAAAACGCCGTCCCGCGAGGGGCGGCGTTTTTGATACTCAGGGCTGGTACGGCATCGGCTTGCTCTGCGTGGTGAAGGCCGTGGCGCGCAGCACGATGGTGCGCTGGCCGCGCGGGACGAAGGTGATGGTGGCCTGGCCGTTCGTGAAGTCGGCGGCGGTCAGGTCGTTGTCGTTGAAGTCGGCCTTGCCGTAGTCGGCGACGAGGTGGAGGGGTGAGACAAGATCGGGCGTGCCTTGGATCGTGTTGCCGTCGGCGTCGAGCAGGGTGATATGGAGCGTCTCCTGTTGGCGGCCGCTAAAGCTGCCGTCATGGTCGAGACGGATATCCTTTACGGCCACGCCACCGGTGCGCACCGTGGTAGTGGCGGCGAGAACACTCGTAGCCGAACTACTGGCGGCGAACGAAGACGATGAGCTGGCCGGAGCCGAGGAGGGCACAGTTAGGCTGACGAGCGGACGTCCGAGGTTGTCGACCACCTGGCGGCGAGAGAGACGCTTGGCCAGGCGCTCTTGGCGCAGCTGGTTGGCGGAGAGTCCGCGCGATGAGAGGGAAGCGGCGTACGACGAGGAAGTGACAGAGCTCGTGCCCTGCACCACGGCCGTCGTGGCCGGGTGTGACTGGATGAAGGCGAGCGGGCTCAGCGTGTAGTGCCGGCCGTTGGCCTGGCCGAGTCCGGTGTTCACCGCTTGGTAGGTGTTCAATCCAGCAGCACGCGCTTCGGAACCGGTGAAGGGCCAGTACGGGTGCCAGGGGGCGTCATCGGTATCGATTTGGAAGTGCAAGTGCGGGCCGGTGGCATCGCCGGTCTTGCCGGAGAGACCAATCTGCTGACCCATACGTACGAGGTCACCTTCGTCCACCTCCTGCGAACTGAGGTGGGCGTACGCGGAGTAGAGGGTCGTGGTCTTCTTGGGGTCCTGCGGGTCGGGGGTATTCGGATGGCGGATGACGATGAGCTTGCCAAAGCCGGAGCCGTCGTCGCGTACGCTCTCGACGATGCCGTTCATGATGCTGCGGACCGGTGTACCTTCGGGGACGCGGATATCGACGCCGGGGTGGCTGCCGTCGCCATCGTGGCCGGTCTCGTACGAGCCGAGCCAACCAACGGAGTAGACGAGGTCGACGAGATCCTTGGTGTCGCTGTCGGCGAGCTTGGTCGGCGAGTACTCGGGCAAGGGCACCAGCAGGTCGCTCGGGACTTGGCGGAACGTATTCACGTTGCCGTCGCCGCCGTAGGTGGACCATTCACGGTAATCGGGCACGAGTTCGATCGGCGTCACGGTGCCTTGGTAGACCACCTCGCTATCAGCCACTCCACCGAGGGCAGCCTTCCAAAACGCGTACCAGCCATGCTCCCCTACCATGTTGCCGGCCACGAACGCGAAGACCGTGATGACCGCAATCCAGAAGGACGACTGCTGGCGGAGGTAGTGCAACATCGGCGTGCGCTTTTCGCTTGTCCGCGCGAGCTTCCTGCGCTGAAATCGAGGAGTGGGTTTTGTCATATTTGTTTGTCTATATTCTATCATTTTTTGTATATTCGGTCAACTATGGAGCGCGCTCTTCTACGGCTACAGAATGCAGAGAAAACCCGATTAGCGGGTGGATCCCTGTGTCAAAGCTGGTACCAGTCCCCTGTCCTCTATTTGACGGGTCCGGTTGGCGGCGGAAAGACGACCTTTCTTCAAGGTCTGGGTGAGGCGATGGATCTACCTGAGGCCGTCCTCTCCCCGACTTTTGCTCTGGCCCAACCGCACGTGGCTCGCGATGGAACCCCGCTTGTGACGCATATCGATCTCTATCGACTCGACGAAGGCGGCGCGCGCGATTTCATGCGCAAATTCCAGTGGGAGGGCATGCTTTGGGTGGAGTGGGCCGATCGTCTGGAGAAAAAAGATTGGGTCGAACGTCACGTGCACCTGCACTTTTCCGAGGACGGCGACGGCCGGAAGATCGAAGCGACGTTTGCTGACGCTCCTCTCCCCTCCTCGGCGCAGATTGAGGCCTGGCGACAAGAGATCGGCACACCGGACAACGTGATCGCCCACTGCGAGGCGGTGGGAGCGGTGGCGCGTCGCGTCGCTGAATTACTGCAACAACGTGGCGTCTTCGCCCGCATCGAGATGGCGCATATCGGCGGCCGCTTGCACGACATGCTGCGCTTCGTCGATTTCCTGCCCAACAAGGGGCCGATCTCTACGCCCGAGCAAGAGGCACGTTGGAAGCCGTGGAAGGAGCGCTATGCCGGTTTGCGTCACGAGGCTGCGGTGGGCCAGTTCTTACGTGAAGAAGGCTTTATAGAACTCTCGGACGTCGTGCGCACGCACGGCATCCTGCCCGCCACCGATCCCCTCACTATCGAGCAGAAGATCGTCTTCTATGCCGACAAGCGTGTCATTAGCAATGCGGTAGTGACGGTGAAGGATCGCTTCGACGATTTCGCCGTGCGCTATGCCGGCAGCGGCCACACCAAAGCATGGGAAGCGCAGGCTCATGAGTTGGAACGCGAACTCTTCCCCGAGGGTGCTCCTTCGGTCGAAGAGCTCACCAGGCCGCTGGCGCCAGGTTCTCGATGATCGCGGCCCAGACCTGCTCGGTGGCGATGCCCCAGAGCGGCGACATCATGAGCAGCAGCAGCGCGGCGCAGGCGCCAGCACTAAGGCCGACGCTCCAGTGCAGCGGTTGCTTGGCGGCGTTGTCGTTCCAGAGCGGGTGACGCCAGAGCGCCTTCAGCACGGCCCAGGCACAGGCCAGACGGAAGCCGATGGCTGCCGCGCCGAATAACACGGGGTAACTGGTGTGCAGTGACGGGTCGAAGAAAACGGCGAGGACCGCAGCGATGCCGAGTAACACCGCTGAGGCGAGCGTCTCGTGGATGATCAAGCGCGGCACCGTCCCCTTTCGGATCCAGTAGCCGACGTCGGCAGCCAGGCGCAGCACCAGCAAACCAAGTGCCGTCAGACCGATATTGGCCATGGACAGAATGATGAGCACCACCAAACCGAAGCCAGCGCGGAGGGCGGGCAGTTGGAGAAGGCGGGAAAGGGTGTTTCTGTAGCTCGTCTTCACATGAATATTATAACATATTTTGTAATTTTGTGAAATATCTCACCGTTCGGGTATTTGCGCCTTCCGGATGATGTCCTTGGCCTTTTTGAGGCGTTCGGTCACCTCCGCTTCGAAGCCGCGGTCGGTAGGCACGTAGAAGTCTTGCGGGGCGATACGACGCGGGAAGTAATGGCTCTGGGCGATGCCCGAGGCGTGGTCGTGCGGGTAGTCGTACTCGGTGCCGTACCCCTGAGTGGCCATGCCTTTCACAGGAGCGTTGCGCAGGTGATTGGGCACATCGAGGGACCCAACGGAATCCATCATCTTCTTGGCGTGCGACATCGCCACCTTCACGCCCGCGCTCTTGGGCGCTTGAGCCAGGTAGAGGCAGGCTTCCGCCAGGAAGTATTCCCCTTCCGGTAGTCCGACGAGCTCGAACGACTGCCAGGCGCTCGTCACCAGTTGCAGCGCGCGCGGGTCGGCCAGGCCGATATCTTCGCAAGCGAAGATGGCCATGCGGCGGAAGATGAAGCGCGGCGGTTCGCCGCTCTGGAGCATCTTGTACATCCAAAGCAGCGCGGCGTCCGGGTCGCTGCCGCGCAAGGTCTTAATGAAGGCGGAGATGGTGTCGTAGTGCTCCTCACCGCTCTTGTCGTAGCGCTTCAGTTTTTCCTTGAGAGCCGCTTCGGCCTGGGCGAGCGTCACCTTGCCGCTCGACATCATCACCGTCAGCTCCAGGGCGTTGAGGGCAGCGCGCGCGTCGCCAGCCGCCACCACGCCGATGCGCTCCAGCACGGCGTCGTCGGCTGTCACTTTACCGCCGTAGCCGCGCTCGTCGGCGAGGGCGCGCTTGAGGATCTCGACGGTGTCCTGCTCGCTGAGGGGCTTCAAGAGCACCACGTGCGAGCGTGAGACCAAGGCGGCGTTCACATCGAAGTACGGGTTCTCGGTGGTGGCGCCCACCAGGATGACGCTCCCCTCCTCCACCGACGGCAGCAGTGCGTCCTGCTGGCTCTTGTTGAAGCGGTGGATTTCATCGATGAAGAGCACGGTCTTTTGCTTGAGCCCGTGCCAGCGTTCCGAGGCGCCGCTGCAGACTTCTTTCAATTCCTTCACACCGCTTAACACAGCGCTGAGCGAGATGAATTCGGCCTTCGTCGACGAAGCGATGAGGTGGGCGATGGTCGTCTTACCGATGCCCGGGGGTCCCGAGAGGATCACCGAGTGCAGCGCGTCCTTCTCGATGGCCACGCGCAGCGGCGTGCCTTCGCCGAGCACGTCTTGTTGCCCGACGAATTCCGCCAAGGTGCGGGGGCGCATGCGGTAGGCCAGCGGTGCGTTCGTCGTGGTCGTCACCGGACGATGGTAGCACGGCTGTACGATCGTACACCATCTTTCTCATCCTTCTGGAAAGTGTTGCAGACATGACGTTTTGAATCCTTTTACGCAATGGAAAGGACTACGGTAATTGAACCTACTTCCTCTCCCCATCCTATGAACGCTCTCGTCAAACCCTTGAGCACCATCCTTGGATTGGTATTTGTGATCATCGGCATCGCCGGTTTTTTCACGGGTAGTCCGCTCGTGGTTTTCCAAATCGACACGCTCCATAACGTCATCCACCTGCTGAGCGGCCTCATTGCCCTCTACTGCGTAAACTCGGGCTACAACATGGCCCGCTCGTACCTGATGCTCTTCGGACTCGTCTACGGCCTCGTGGCGGTGATCGGTTTCGTACAGGGCAACACGGTACTCGGCCTCATCGGCGTGAACATGGAGGACAACTACCTCCATACCGCCATCGCCGTGGCCTGCTTGGCCGTCGGCTTTGGCAGCAAGCGCGCCTGATTGCGCCTTATAGCGGGAAAGGCGGCTTCGGCCGCCTTTTTCGTGGGCGGCGGAAGGTGTAGTCTTTGGGCATGAAGAAGTACCTGCACGACCCCAAGCATCCCTGGCTCGTTCCTGCGCTCATCATCTGCGTCGCCGCCGCGGTGGGCCTGGCCGATTCGTTCTTCCTGGTCCTCGAGTACATGGAGGCCATCATCCATCCGGGGCAGCTGACGCCGTGCACGGTCAATAGCCTCGTGAGCTGCACGCTCACGGTGCAGGGTCCGTGGGCGCACTTCGTGCCCACCATCCCCAACCCTATGTGGGGCATGCTCTGGTACGCGGGCTTCGTCGGCTACGGCCTCACGCTCGCCGCCGGCAGTCAGTTCACGCGTCGGGCCCGCGCCATCATCGGCGTGGTGCTCATGGCCGGCCTGCTCTTCAGCTACCGTCTCTACTTCGCGAGCATCTTCGAGCTTCGTGGCGTCTGTCCGTTCTGTCTCACCTCCACCACGGCTTCCACGCTCATCGCTCTCTCGTTCATCGTCGAAGATCTGCGTCACCCCGATGCATTGGTGCGGGGTTTCTGGAAGAAGCTTGTCTACGCGTTCCAGGCGGTCTCCGTCATTTTCTTCGTCATTGGCCTGCCGCTCTTCATTGCCCGCGGTCTGCAGTGGATTCCCAATAAGATGGCGGTCGTCACACACTGGTCATTCCCGCTCATGGTGGGGTTGGTGTTGGTGATGGCGGCGGGGCATGTGTGGGCGTTTAAAAGGCTGCGTCAAAAGCGTCAATGACACAGGATCCAAAATGGAAGCGGTTTGAAAAACTTGTTGCAAAGATTCAGCAAGATTTATCCCCAGATGCGATAGTCACACACAATGAGAAAATCTTAGGTAAGGACTCAGGAACGCTGAGACAAATAGATGTATTGGTTAGAAAGAAAGTGGGTCAGTATGAATTATTGATTGCCATGAGCTGCAAGGATCACAAAGAACCAGTCGATATTAACGACCTTGGCTCTTTCATAACAGATGTTACAGATATTCGTGCAAACCACGGTGCAATGGTCGCTGCAAATGGGTTTACTGAAGGTGCTAAAACACTCGCAAAAACAAAGGGCATAAATCTCTACCGCCTTATTGATGCCGAACAACACGATTGGCACACGGAACTTTCCTTGCCCACCTTATGTGAAGAAACCTATTTGTATGGATTTCAATTAATATTTACTGGTTCCAATCCCTTTGGATTTAGCTTAGAAGATCAGCAGAATTTTGGAGATGTGCAGTTATATAATGAAAAACACCAACCAATAGGCACAATTGATGACTTACTTGTTCAACAATGGAATGCGAGAGAATTGCCCGCAGAAGAAGGCACACATGTCGTTACCTTAGGGAATGGACCTGTTTATAAAATTTATGAAGGTAACTATTGCCGAATTAGTGTGGACGTTAATATTTTTGTGAATAAACGATTTTATTTTGGATGGTGGAATGTTGATCAGATGTCTGGCTTTGCAGATGAAATAACTGGAGTGCTAACAACTAGAGGCTTCAAAATGCGTCCCATAACGCCTGAAATAATAAAAACGAGCTGGGAATTAGTTGATCCAGAGGCATTAGCTATTCAGCCTATTATCAACATTCAAACATTCGCTCTAAAATTTAGGGCCGCGCCATTTAGAAATCTGATATAAAAACGATGGACAACAATCCCGGACTCGAACTCGCGGCCTTGTTAAACCAGACGCCTTTTTTTGGCGCCTCGCCTGACGGCTCGGCGGCCCAACTGAGCTACTGTCCGAAGAGAGTCTTGGTGTGATGGTCGGGGCGGCGGGACTCGAACTCGCGGCCTTCTGGTCCCAAACCAGACGCTCTAGCCAACTGAGCTACGCCCCGACCGGGGCTAGTGTAGGGAAAGATGCTTTGCTTCCCAAGCTGTATGCTGTGCCTATGCTCTGTACGGTTGTCACCGCCTCCAAAAGCCGCGAAATCGGCGAAGGGCTGACGTACGACTGTGGCGATCTGCCCGTGCAGCTGGGGTCCCTGGTGGAGGCGCCGTTCCGCAATGGCACCATCGAGGGCTTGGTGGTGGCCATGGATACCAAGGCGCCGGCGGGCATCGCTATCAAGAAGCTCAACTCCGTCCTCTCCCCAACTCCCCTCCTCTCGGCTGAGCACCTGCAGCTCTGCGAGTGGTTGGCGCGCGAGTATCGCTGCGGGTTCCGCCAGGCGCTCCAACTTTTCTTGCCGCCGGTACCGTGGAGCTCGGTGCTCCCGCGACCAGCCAAGGCGTTCGCGCTGGCCGAGAAGAGGCCCGACATCGACGTGTCGTCGCTCTCCCGCTCCCCTGCTCAGCAGCGCGCCGTGGCGTACGTGGAGGAGCACGGCCAAGCCACGGCCGATCAATTGAACGAGGCTGGCATCACGCCGGCGATCCGCAAAGCCTTGCTGACGAAGGGGTGGCTCCGAGAGGTGGAGCTGCCGGCCGAGACGGTGGCCGTCTCACCCTTCACGGTGGGCAACGAACCGACGCTCAGTGATGCGCAGGCCGCGGTGCGTGAGGCGATTCTCTCGGGCAACAAGCCCACGCTGCTCTTCGGCGTCACGGGCTCGGGTAAGACGGAAGTCTATGCGTCGGTGGCGGCCCGCGTGCTGCGCGAGGGTGGACAAGCCCTCATCCTCGTGCCGGAGATTCTCCTCACCGAGCACCTCCTCCACCGCTTCACCTCGCTCGTGCCGGCCGATCGCCTGGCGCTCATCCATAGCCGCCTCACGCCCGCCGCCCGCCGCGAGGCCTGGCAGCGCGTGCACAGCGGACAGGCACGCCTCATTGTCGGCTCGCGTTCGGCGCTCTTCGCCCCGGCGCGCGACCTGAAACTCATCGTCATCGACGAAGAGCACGAGTGGACCTACAAGAACGAGCAGACTCCCCGCTACCACGCCCGCGAGACGGCCGAGAAATTAATGGCGCTCAAGGGCGGCCGGCTGGTGCTGGGTTCGGCCACGCCCTCGCTCGAGAGTTGGGCGCGCGCACAG
>CAZEVM010000025.1:0-14014 GCA_964515645.1 uncultured Candidatus Peribacteria bacterium
AGGGGACCAAATTCCTGAACCTCCGGGACGCCGGCGATCCGGTGGCCGTGGCGGTCAGCTCGATGAGGGGGTTCTGCGCAGCGACGGGAGTGAGGCTGATGAAGTACTTCACCCCGTTGATGAGATCACCAATGACGTACGACTCGGTGCCGGTCTTCGTGGTGGCGGGCAGGATACGCTCCTCGGTGAGGGCGTCGGCACGCAGGCCGAAGCGCAGGACGTAGCTCGTGATCGGGATCGATTGCGGCAGGCTATTCCAGCGCAGCACCAGCGCGCCGTCGGCGGGCTGTACCTCGAGTCCTAGGCCCAGTGCCATTTGCTGTGCGGAAGGGGAGAGTTCGCTCTCTAAGTCTTCGAGCACGGCCGAGACGGCAAAGGTGTAGGCCTTACCCGGATCGAGATCCTTCACGCTGGCGGTGGTGGTGAGGGGTGAGTCCGAGTTGCGGGTGTCGAGGGCGAACTGCCAATTGCCTTCCTTCTCACCGATGTAGATGCGGTAGCCGTTCACTACGCTCGGGCTGGCCGTCCACGAGACATCCATCAGCTTGCCCTTGGCCGCCACGCGGATGTTGGAAGGGGGCAATGGGCGGACACCCAGCTGTACCACGAGGCTGCCGGTGTTGCCCACCAAGTCGGTGGCCGAACCGGTGACCTGATACTTACCGGCGTCGCCGGCGACAAAACGACCCTGATAGAGCGCCGAGCCCATGGGCGCGAGCGGGTACGAGGCGCGAGTACCGTTCGTCTTCAGCGTCACAGCGGTGGCGATGCCCACGTCGGTGGCAGCGGTCTTGAGCGAGATTGTCACTTCCTGGCCGGCCACGGGTTGGGCGGGATCGAAGCTGAGGAGATCGATCACCGGCGCCTTGTTGTCGTACTTCAGGCGTAGCACCGGCGAGCGGAAGCGGCCGGTGTCGTCGGTAATGCTGAGCGCAATGTCTTCCTTGTCAGTGGGGATCGGGATGGTGAGGGCGAACGTGCCGTCCTGCGTGGTGGAGCCGCGGACCACGACGGTGCCGCCGCTGGAGACGAGGTTGGCCAGCACGGGGCCCGTACCGCGCACGATCACCGACGTGCCGCCGACGGACGAGCCCTGCGCGGGCGAGTCGATAGTGATGGTGCCACCACCACCCGGCGTGGTGCCGGTGACGTTGACGGTGGCCGAACCCTTGATGGAGGCGTCTTCACTGTCTTCCACGGTGATGGTCTGCGTGCCGGGGGTCCCGAACTTCACAGCCAGGGCGAAGGTCTTCTGGCCCTGATCTTTGGCGACGAACTTATAGGAGTCGTCGAGGCCGGGCAGCTCGGCGAGTGGGTCGCTGGAGCGGAAGCGGACGGTGCTCGTATAAGAGGGGACCACGGCGCCGTTGCGGTCCACGGCGCGGACGGTGAAGGTTTGGGCTTCAATGCCCGAGTCGAGCGTGGCGGGGAGGATCACCTCGAAGCGATCGACGATGCCGTCGCCGCTCGTGAGCTGAGCCAGGAAGACAGGTGCATCGTCATCGCCGCCTACACCCGAGCCGCCGGTGGCGGTGAGCGTGAGCACGTCGTCGAGCGTGCGGCCGCTCACCAGGTCCGCGGCGCGCAGCGTCAAGCTGCCGCCCTGTGTGGTAGTCACGTAGAAGCGCTGCCAGCCGTCGCTGTCGGTCTGCGAGTCGACGCTGATCACCTTGTCGGCGGTGCGGCTAGGGATGAGGGCGACGGGTCGATCGGCGATGCCATTGCCGTAGCGGTCGGTGAGGTGCACGGCCACGGCCACGCTGTCGTCGCCATCGGCCACGAGCGTGGTGCGGTCGGCGGCCAGATCCGACGCGGAAGAGGAGGGCTCGTCGGGATAGATGACGAAGCTCGTCTGCGTGCCGGTGGCGTTGCCGCCAGAGAGGAGGGAGGCGGTGTAGGTGCCGGCCATTGTCACTTTTTCGCCGCGCAGCGTCGTCTGGGCCGAGCCCTTCGCATCGCTGGCGGCAGCCAAGGTCTGGGTGCGTCCGTCGGGTCCGGCTACTTCCACCGTGTAGCCGGTGTTGGCCTTCAGACCGTAGAGATCGATGTTCAGGCTCAGGCCTGCCACCGAGTCGGAGATCTCGAGTGCGCCCTCAGCCAATGCGCCTCCGGGGATGAGGAGGAGAAGTGAGAGGAGGCCAGCGGCGAGGGAGGGGCGTCGCATCGGTCGATTCAGCGCGTACTGTAGCAGCTGCGGTCCTTGCGGCCTCTACCATGGGGAAACGTTTCATTTCGGTGTCCAGCGATGACGGCGCGCGCGAGTGCGAAAGGCGGGTCTCGCCGCTAGGATCGGTCCATGACACGGCGCGCCTCCTTCTGTGCTTTCCTTCTCGTCTTCCCGCTCCTCACGGCGTGCGGGTCGAGCAGTCGTACCACCACGACCACCGTCGCCTGCCAGTCCCGCTACTGGAACGGCACGGTTGGCACCTGCTTGCCGCAGGGGTGGCACGCGGTCGATTCGGTCTTGCTCTCGGAGAACGGCCTGCCGCCCGAGGTGGTGGCCGCCTTCCAGGCCGATGCCGAGGTGTCGGGCGTCTACCCGACCGTGACCGTGACGCGCCAGGTGATGCGCGCCAACCTGACGGCCGAGCAGTTCTCGGCGGCCAGCATCCAGGCGGTGTCAGTGCTCCCTGAATATAAGAAGCTTGATCAAAAGACGGTCTCCGTCGACGGCCGCGAGGTGGCGGTGCACGTCTACAGCGCCCAGCTCCGTCCCGACCGCCCCGTGCAGCGCTACTACCAGATGAGCACGGTCTCGGGTCGCAGCGGCTTCACCTTCACCGGTGCGCTTCCGCTCTCGGTGGATACTGCCCTGGAGCAGAAGGTGCTGCTCATCTTGCAGAACGCCAGCTTCACTGAGCCGGTGGTGGCTCCGGCAGCGGCTGCTGAGTGAATGCTTGGTTTCAGGGCCTGACTGGCGCTACACTGCCGTGGCTTTTTGGTGCTGTAGCCAAGTAGTAAGGCAAGGGTCTGCAAAACCCTCATTCGCGGGTGCGATTCCCGCCAGCACCTCCACTTTGTTTCTATGGCGACTATCGAAGACTTCGAGAAGATCGATATCCGGGTAGGGAAGGTGGTTTCGGTTGAGCCCTTTCCGGAGGGGAAGTATTCGACGCACATCCTGTCGATCGACCTAGGGCCGGAGATCGGGGTGAAGAAATCTCTCGCGCGGTTGGCGCCTCATTATGGAGAGGAGATTGTGGGTCGGTTGGTGGGGTGTGTGGTCAATTTTCCGCCGCGGCAGATTGGGAAGCATCAATCGGAGGTGTTGACGCTTGGCTTCCCCGACAAGGATGGCAATACTGTCCTGCTCCAGCCGGAACGCGATGTTCCGCTTGGCGGCCGGATGTACTGAGGTATCCTTCTTTCACTCCATGGGGCTGTAGCTCAGTTGATAGAGCATCTGATTTGCAATCAGAGGGTCAGGGGTTTGAATCCCCTCAGCTCCACCATCTTCATCATTAACGAGAGTGCCGTCTGGGTTGCTCGCGTCTAGTTTTTTGCAGTTACAACCTATAAGCTTCATTATTGACAATTATTAATTTAATTCTAAAGTATATATGTGGACGGCCAGACATTTTCTCAATGGCTTGGAAGCGAATTAATCGAACGTAACGGAACGTTATTGCATCATGTGAAACGAGATGCGCATTTGGAGCTGGATGATCATCAGCACGAAGCAATCGATGAAGTGATTCAGGGTTTGCAGGACGGCTTGAAAGCTTTTTCCATTGTGCATGCCTGTGGAACTGGCAAGAGTGTTGTGGCCGCTCATCTCGTCGGTACAGCTCAAGATATCTACGATGCTCAAAAAATCGATGACGTCCGTGATGTTCTTTTGGGTATTGATCGCGCGAACGTTGGCCGGCTCTACGATGAGTTAACCGGCCTCGGCCTCGATGTGGGTCGTTGGGGAGATGGAAAAAAGCAACTCGATCATCCAGTTGTCATTGCTAGCATTCAAGCTCTACAGATGAATGCACAGCAATGCCGCGCCAACCTTGGTCGCGTCGGTTTACTCATTGGGGACGAGGCTGATTGCTATCTGACCAAAGCTAGAGCCCAGATCATCCGCAATGTAGATGCATGTCTCCGCGTTGGTTTTACAGCCACTCCAACCTGGCCAGACGGACGGGATATTTCCTCGTTGTGGGGTCCAAAAATTTCTCAACTCCCTCTCATTGATTCTATCCGGAGGCAAATTACCGTTCCGCCGATTTGGACCTTATTTCAGAGCAGATTAGAAGGCGAAGATCTGCCGATTGCTTCTGGTGATTTTAAGCGGAAGGAATTGGGTGCAGCTTGCAAAGAGACTGAAGTTCACCTGGCCGTGAACGAAGTCTACGCCACCCTTGTTCCAGAGCCCGAACGTCTGTCCACTTTGGCTTTGATCTGCGTGCCAAGTGCTGAACTGGTGCATCTTTCTGTTCGCTCTTTCCAAGAGCAATATCCAGAATTAGTGGTGCACGGTTGGACGGGTGAAAGTGTCAGTTCTGCGCAAAGACAGACAAGCGAACACGCGGCTCGCGAAGGCCAGGTACAAATATTAGTATTCTGTGAAATGGGCGGCCGCGCCTTGGATTTACCAAATGCGTCAGTGTTGATTGATGCGTATTCCACATTATCTCGTACCAAACTTGAGCAGCGCATTTCGCGCGTGCTGCGCCGCAAGCGTGATGGAAGTAAGCAATGGGCCACCATTGCGCAGATTGTGCCAAAAACATTGTCTTTTCGACCGGTATGCGTGCCGGATTTGCTCAATGATGAGGCTTGGGAAGAGGCACAGCAGCATCGGCCTCTAGGGCTTTCCACTAAAGGAGATGTGGGGGCACCAGTGATGGATAGAGTGAAGTTTCTGCGTGACAGAATCGCCCAAATGGGTCCGTCCATTTCCGTGACCGCTCTCGATACACTGGATCTTTACTCTGAGATGGAGACGGTGAGGTTCTCGAACTTGAAAACCTGGTCTGAGCGTTACGCTGATCTGCAAAGATTTCGCCAGGAGCATGCTGATCGTTGGCCTCAACAATCTGCCAAAGAGGAGTTTGAGAGCTCTCTTGCACAGTGGTTGCGCGTCCAGCGTGCGTATCTGCGTGATGGGGTATCGACCGTTGATCAACAAGAGTTATTAGCCCAGCTCGGAGTCGGACCTGCGGATTATAAACAGTACAAAAGCTGGGAAGAGCGATACCAAGAGTTATTTTTTTTCCGCCAGGAGCATTCCGATCGATGGCCGAGCCGCTTCGCTGAAGAGCCTTCTGAGAGGTCACTTGCATCATGGGTTCGTTTTCAGCGGACGAATATGCGTGACGCGCTGCTTACAGCTGATCAGATGGCGCAGTTGGCGGGGCTTGGACTAGAGCCGACCGAGTGTAGGGAGCAAACGAACCAAGGGAGGCACTACACCTGGGAAGAGCGCATCGAGGAATTAAAAGCATTTCGGACTGCTCATCCCGATCGTTGGCCCAGTTCCATGGCAGCGGAAGAAGTTGAACGTAGTTTGGGGATATGGTTGGCCGATCGCAAGACTGCCTTGCGGCAAGGCCGTCTCCCGCCAGAAAGGGCCGAATCATTACAGAGCACTGGCGTAGACGTATCCTTCATTTTCAGAAAGTGGGAGGTGCGCTTTGCTGAGTTGAAGAATTTTCGGAAAGAGCACCCGGATCGTTGGCCGAATGGGTCTATTGGTTCTGAGGCTGGTTTACAAAATTGGCTGATGAAACAGCGAATTTTATTGCGTGATCAAAAACTGGCGCCAGAGAAAAGAGATCTTCTTATTGGTCTCGGAATCGAGCCGGCTCAAAAATTTGAGGGGCATAGACATACGTTGAATGAGCGCCTGCAACAACTTCGTACTTTCCGTCAGGAGCATCCTGATCAGTGGCCGAGTTCGTCTGCTCTGGATTCAGCAGAGCAGTCGTTGGCCGCATGGCTTGAAAACCAGCGTGCAGCGATGCGCAAGGGTAACGTGTCGGACGAGCGACTTCAGATATTAAGTGAGTTGGGTGTATCGGCGCCAGTCGCTGAACAACCTTCCGCAGAGAAGCGTTTAAAAGACTTGAGCGATTTCAGGGCCGCCCACCCGGATCGTTGGCCGTACGCTCACTCCGACAACGAGGCAGAACGATCATTAGCATTTTGGCTGAGTAGACAGCGGGTTGCCCTGCGAGAGGGGACTGTTCCTCCGGAGGAACAAGTTCGTCTTGAAGAGTTGGGCGTGATGGCAGCAGAAGCAGTTGCTTCCTGGGAGGATAATTTGCGCGATCTTCGTGCTTTTCGTGAGAGCTATCCCGACCGTTGGCCAAGCACACTCGCGCGGGATGTATTCGAACGGAAACTTGGTAAGTGGCTCAATAGACAGCGGACAAAATTGCGCCGCAATCAGTTGCAGGCAGAGCAAAAAGCGGCACTAGAGGCCATCGGCGTCAGCGCGTAGTTTGTCGAAAATCTCCTAGCAGTCGCTATACTCTCGCCACCCAATGCGCACTGTCCGCGACACCCTCGCTCTCTTCCTGCATGACGCCGCTGCGGGTCTTTCGACGGAGCAGGTGGCGCGCAGCCGCAAGGAGTTCGGCGAGAACGCGCTGACGCCGCTTCCCAAGGAGTCGGTGTGGGCCAAGTTCGCGGCCAAGTTCGAGGACCCGATCATCCGCATCTTGCTCTCGGCTTCGCTCATCTCGATGACGGTCGACGTCATCAAATTTGCCGGTGGGTTTGAGGTGCCTCTGGCGTTGATTGCGGTCATGGCGCTGGTTTTTGGCGGCATTGTGGTGCTGAAGCGTACGGAGTGGTTGGTGTTTGCATTTTTTGGCTCAGCAATCGCATTGCTGGCGACAGGTCTGGCGTACGGCCATCTCCTGTATGAAGGCGTGGCGGTCATGGTGGCCGTGCTGCTTGCCACGGGCGTGGCCTTCCTCAGTGAATACAAGAGTGACCGCGAGTTTGAGATCTTGAACGAGGGCAAGGAGCCGCCGGCGGTGAAAGTGATCCGCAACGGTGCGCAGATGACGGTGCCCGCCCACGAGATCGTGGTGGGTGATGTGGTGCTGCTCGGCACGGGTGATGAGATCCCGGCCGACGGCCGCGTGCTGGAGGCGACGGACCTCAACGTGGACCAATCGCTCATGAACGGCGAGTCCGAGCCGGCAGCCAAGTATCCCCAGGACCACAAGCAGGTCGCGGGCGGACCGGGCGAACCGGGCTGCCTCTACCGCGGCACGTACGTGGTGGAGGGCATCGGCCGCCTGCTCGTCACCGAGGTGGGCGATGCCACCGAATTTGGCCTCATTGCGCGCAAATTGGCTGGTGCCGTTGACGAGGCGGATGACGCCGGCGGACGCGTGCGTGACAAGCTCAGCATCAGCAAGGAGCCCACGCCGCTGCAGCGCAAACTCGAGGGTTTGGCCAGTCTCATCAGTCGTGTTGGCTACACCGCCGCAGGCGTCGTCTTTGCGGTGTTGGTGGTGGGCGGCATCCTGCGCGGCGACCTGGCCTGGCCGGCTGTGGGCAGCGATGCGGGCGCCGTCTGGTTTCAGAACATCTCGCTGCTGCTCGAGTACTTCGTCTACATGGTGGTGATCGTGGTGGTGGCCGTGCCCGAGGGCCTGCCCATGAGCGTGACGGTCTCGTTGGCGCTCGCCATGCGCAAGATCACGCGCGCCAACTGCCTCGTTCGCCAGCTCGTGGCCTGCGAGACGATCGGCTCGGTGACGATGATCTGCACCGACAAGACCGGCACCCTCACCCAGAACCGCATGTCAGTGGAGAAGATGGCCATCGATGGCCACTGGCTCACCGACGCCGAGGCCACGGCCGAGCCGGGCAAGACGCCCCTCGAGGCACTCACGGCCGTGCAGTGGATCGGCCTCATCTCCGGTGTGGATTCCACCGCTTACCTTGAAGAGAAGGACGGCAAGCTGGTGGTGATCGGCAGTTCCACCGAGGGCGCGCTGCTGCGCTGGATCGATGCGCGCGGCGCTTCGTATCGTGATTTGCGCCTTAAGCACAAGCCGCTGGCGCTCTTCCCGTTCTCGTCCGACCGCAAGCGCATGACGACAGTGGTAGAGGTGGGCGGCCGCCTGGTGGTGCTCTCCAAAGGCGCGCCCGAACGCATCATCGCCTCGTGCTCGCACATCATGGACGAGGCCGGTCAGACCGAGAGTTGGGATGCCGAGGAGCAGAAGGCCACCGAGGCCATGCTCCACGCCGCCGCCGGCGAGGCCATGCGCACGCTCGCCTTCGCCGTGAAGGTCCTGCCCGAGGGGCACCTGCGCGATGCGGAAGGCCTGCATGCCAAGCGTGACGAGCTGGAGCAGGGGATGACCTACGTTGGTTTCGCGGCCATCCGCGACCCGCTGCGGTTGGAGGTCTACGACGCCATCAGCGAGTGTCGGCGCGCCGGTATCAAGGTGCAGATGATCACGGGCGATACCGTCGAGACGGCCCGCGCCATCGGCCACGAGATAGGCTTACTTGAGGATCCAGAGTCCGTCATTCTCACGAGCCAAGAATTTAACGCCAAGACCGACGACGACCTTCTGGCCCTCATGCCGCGCCTGCGCATTCTGGCCCGCGCCCAGCCGCTCGATAAGCTCCGCATGGTGAAGCTCCACCAGGCCCGCAAGGAAGTAGTGGCGGTCACGGGTGATGGCACCAACGATGCGCCCGCGCTCAAGCAGGCCGATGTGGGTCTGGCCATGGGCATCGCCGGCACCGAGGTCTCCAAAGAGGCCAGTAAGATGGTGCTGCTCGACGACTCCTTCGCCACCATCGTGAAGGCCGTCTTCTGGGGGCGTGCGCTCTACGAGAATATCCAGCGGTTCATCATGTTCCAGCTCACCATCAATTTAAGTGCTATGGGCATCACGCTCATTGCCCCGTTCCTGGGCTTCCGCGCGCCGTTCACAGTGCTGAAGTTCCTCTGGATCAACGTGATCATGGATACCTTCGCCGCGCTCGCGCTCTGCAGTGAGCCGCCGCGCAAAGAGTTAATGAAGCTGCCGCCCAAGGCGCGCGATGAGAGCATTCTCACACGCCCCATGCTGCGCACGCTTATCACGACCGCCCTCTTCTACGTGGCGATCATGCTCGGCCTGCTCTGGCTCATGACGGGCACGCCCGAGGTGCCGGGCTGGCTGGCTGGCGGCGAGTGGCTCCGCGGCGAAGATGGCTCTCTCACGGGTCTGACGGCACATCAGGCGACGATTTTCTTCACCATCTACGTCTTCTTCCAGGTGTGGAACCTCTTCAATGCTCGCTCTATCCGCCCGAGCGAGAGCGGCCTCAAGCGCCTCTTCGCCAACCGCATGCTGCTCGTCATCGCCGGACTCATCGTCGTGCTGCAGGCCGGCATCGTCAGCTTCGGTGGCTCGCTCTTCCAAGTGGAACCACTCGCACTGCATGATTGGCTCTGGATCGGCGTGGGCACGGCCAGTGTCATCGTCTTCGCCGAGATCACCCGCTTGGTGCGACTTGGCCTTGGCGAGCGCTGAGTGTGATTTTGACCTTTATTTAAAAATATTGTATTTTAATTTTGCGTCGTGTCTCATCCCTGTCTGTTGTTGGAGGCATCTCCCATGCCGATCATTCGTATCATGGGGCTCAATCCCCAAACCCCCGCGGGGGAACTCCTGTTGTTCCAGCGCCGCCTGCAAGATGCAGTGTTGGTCATCCCGGAGCTTAGTCTGAGCGATCCGGCTCAGGTGAGTGTGGTGTTCGTGGCCGAACTTCTGCCGCCGCTCGGCACCGACGTGGTGGTGGCCATCGAAGGACTGTTCTACACGCCGGCCCGCACTGCCGAGGTGCGCCAACGATTGGCCGAGGATGTTGGTGCGGTCTTCAGCACCTTTGGCCAGTACACGCCGCACAGCATCGAAGTGATCGTCCTCGCTGCCTTTTCACCTGCTGATGGGTATTACAAAAAGCAGCTGAAATAACGGCATCCGGCCGTTCCAAGGCCTGACCATCGTGGTCAGGCTTTTTTTAAAAGTCCTTGTGCTCCGGTCCGCCGCCCACGAGGTAGAGCAACCCATGGAACAGCACGTCCGTGGAGTTCGTCATTTCGGCGATAGTCCAGAAGAAGATGAAGATGGCGAGAAATACGACCACGGCATAGATCCCGCCGAAGATCTTCGTCCACGAGGGTTCGCCCATCAGGTCGCCAATGGACTCCCGATAGATGATCATGAAGAACGGACCGATGAGGCCGGCGGCGATGAGGGCGTAGCGGAGCATGCGGTCAGGCGGCGAGCACCTTCTCGATGTTGCGCTTCATCTCCTCCTTCGGCTGGCTGCCGATGAAGGCACCAGCGGGCTGGCCGCCCTTGAAGATCATGAAGGTCGGCAGGCTCATGATGTTGTACTGGCCGGGTATCTCCTGGTTCTCGTCGACGTTCATCTTCACGATCTTCATCTTGCCGGCGTACTCGCCCGCGACCTCCTCCAAAATGGGAGACATGACTTTGCACGGACCGCACCACGGAGCCCAAAAATCGACTAGGACGGGCAGGGGAGAGCTGAGAACTTCTGTCTGGAAATCGGTGTCGGTGACGGACTGAGCCATAGGGACGTGGGGGAAAACGTTATCCATCGTACGTCGCCTCAGTCGCGCACGCCAAGGATCTGCTTGGTGCGCTTCTTGCCCAGTTCCACCGCGGGCTGGCCGTAGGGGTTCAAGCGGTAGAGCTTGCCGAGCAGCACCACCTCGGTGAGGAGTAGGAAGAACAGCTCGCCCAGGTTGTACTCGTCGAGCTTCTCGATCTCCAGTGTGGCGTGCGGGCGCTTCTGGCTGGTGAGCGCGCCGGCCGTGCCCTCGGCGCAGGCGTCGAGCAGGTCGCCGAATGAGCGCTCGGAGAGCCAGCGGAAGGCGGGGTCGGTGATGGTGGGCAGGCGAAGTTCCGGGTGCTCCTTCTCGCGCACGAAGAGGTGCCAGCAGCGGCGCGGACCGGCTAGCCACTGCTGCAGGAGCGAGTGCTGGTCCTGCGTACCGAGTGCGGCCATGGGGATGGGGTTCTGCGTTTCGGCTTTGCCCAGACTCTCGGCAATGAGCTGTTGGTTCCAGCGTCCGAGCGATTGCAGCCGGTGCCCGTAGGGCATGATGACGCGGATGGGGTAGTGCTTCTTGGTGTCGAGCAGCCACTGCACCGAGGCGAGCAATGCGGCGGGATTCTCCTCTAGCACTGTCGATTGGCAGCGCGTGTCCATCGCCTTGGCACCGCGTACAAATGCATCCACGTCGCCGCCGAGTAGTGCGATAGGCAGCAGGCCTACGGGCGAGAAGATGCAATAGCGGCCGCCGACGCCGGGCTCGATAGGGAGCGTCTGGATGCTCTGCTCGAGGCAGAATGTCTTGAGGGCGCCTTCCTTCGGATCGGTGATGGCGATGACGCGTTCCTTGGCCGCGGCTTTGCGGGCCTTCTTGAGGCGGTCCCAGCAAAGGAAGAACGCGCTCATCGTCTCGAGTGTCTCGCCCGACTTGCTCACCACCACGACGAGCGTCTTGTTCCAGTCCACCACCTCGGTGATCACTTTGAGGGCAGCTGGATCGATGGTGTCGACGACGAGGAATTCCACCGAGGCCGGCATCTCGAAGGCCTCCTGCAGCACCTTGGGTCCCAGGCCTGAGCCGCCGATGCCGAGCCAGAGCACCGTCTCGATGCGCGAGCGCTTCACCGCCGCAGCGACTTCCTTCACTTGGGCGACGACTTTTTTGGCGTATGGATCTAAGCCCCAGGCATGCTCGCCGTCCTTCCGCTCCTGCAGAAATTGCTCCACAGCGCGGCGCGCTGGCGTGCGGAGAGCGGTGAGTTCACTCTCGGGTAGGCCCATTGCGGGGGTGATCGCCTTACCGAGGACGCCGTCGATAGAGAGGGAAATCATAGGCTGCGGAGGGCGGCGGTGACGCGGTCTTCGGTGGTCTTGAGCGTGCGGGGCAGGGCCTTGAGCGTTTCCATGACGAGCTCTTGCGTGTAGCCAAGCTGCAGCAGCGCGGCCACGGCGTCGCGGTCGAGGTGCGGGCCAAGCTCGCTCATCTGGGCAGGGGCGGCGAAGAGCGCGGGGTCTTTCTCGGAGAGGTTCTTCAGTTCAAGCAGGAGCTTCTCGGCGGTTTTCTTGCCCACGCCCTTCACGTTCTTCAGTACGGCGGCGTCATCTTCGGCGACGGCTTGCAGCAGCAGTGAACGCGGCACATCGCAGAGTTCGAGCGCGGTCTTGGGACCGACACCCTGACACTCGATGAGCGCCTCGAAGAGCGCCTTGCCGCCGGCATCAGCGAAGCCAAAAAGGTCGAAGCGGTCCTCGCGAATGTAACTGACGGTGTAGACCGTCGCCGTCTCGCCCTCGATGAGTTCGTCCCACACCGAAACGGGCGTGAGGACGCGGTAGCCAACTCCGCCCACATCCACCGTGACCGCCCCGGGCTTTCCCTTGCCGATGAGGCCGCGGAGATGGGCGATCATCGGCAGTGATGATACCAGAGACAGGCCGCTGTCACCGTGCAGTACGCTTGACCTATCGCCTTGAAGGCGGCTGTTCCAGAAGTAGGCGTTTTCTGCTATAATGAGAGGAAATGAATATACGTACCCGGCTCACGATCGTCGCGACGTGCTTGGCGCTCTGCGTGCCGGCGTCCGGCGTGCTTGTCGGTCGTCTTGATCGTACCGAGCGCGACCGGGCTCGTGAGACGCTCACGCGGACACTCGCTTTCGCTGCTACCGAGTTCCGCTCGGGTATGAATGTGCAAGCCGACGGTGATCGGGCTAAGCGTGATATGCGCAAAGAGTCGCGCCGTCTCTCGCGCTTGCGCCAGCGCCAAATCGAGGTGCGCGAACGCCTCATTCATTTGAAGAATGCTGAGTCGACGCTTGCCGCCCGTTACGGTTCCGGCACCTTCGTTACCGCATCGGGCGTCACGCTCCGTGATCAAAAAACCGCTCTTGAGGCCGTGATGGCCCGGGCCGTGTCACTCTCGATCGCCGCCTTCGCTTCCGATCCCGTGGCAGGGGCGCTGCATCTCTCGTCGATTGCCAGCGATGCTGAACTTCTCGGTTTCGTCTCACGCACGATGAGCACTGCCTACGAGGGTCGTTTCCAGCGACAGATGCTCGAGAAGTCCCGTGCCGAAGCTCTGGCCGAGCGTCAAAGTTTGAAAGTCCAGATTGCCGATGCTGAGCAGCGGTATGCCGTTGCCTCTGCCACATATATGCAAAGTCTCGCTGCTCTCGATGACATCAAGGCAACGGTACAGGAAGTGCGCGGCCAGATCCTGGCGCTGCAGTCCGAGCTGACGGCCATCGACGAGAAGCTCCGCCGCCATGCCGCCCGCGCGCTCATCGAGAAGGGTCTCCTCGAGCCTGGCGAGCTGCCGACGGGCCGCGCCGCCGCGCCGGTGTTTGGTTGGCCGGTGGTGGGACGCGTCACGGCCGGCTTCCATGAAGAATCGTACGTCGATCACTTCGGCGTGCCGCACGAGGCCATCGACATCGCCGCCGACCAGAACACACCCGTGCTGTCGGCTGCCGACGGCATCGTCTTTTTGGCTCGCGACGGCGGTGAATACGGCTACAGCTACTTGCTCATCGGACACCAGGGTGGCTTCGCGACGCTCTACGGCCACCTTTCCCAATTCACCGTCGCCGCAGGCGATCAGGTGACGGCCGGTCAGGTGGTGGGACTCTCCGGCGGCACACCGGGCACGCACGGCGCCGGCCCAATGACGACCGGTCCGCATCTGCACTTCGAACTCATTCAGGATGGAGAGCATATCGACCCGCGGGTGGTGCTTCCCTGAGGATTGGTTCGTGCTTTTGGTATCCACTTTCTTTGGTGCATAAGACGAATGGCACCTTTTTGTCCGCGACAAAAAGGTGCCCCAAAAAGCGCGTCGCGCCAAAGCCCCTCCGCCTCGGCCCCGTGCCTCCTCGCGGGCCCTTAGGCCCGGCCCGCTTCGTCGGTCATGTGTCGCGCGCTTCTTTCCCGGCGTTCATTGGTGCGCGCGACACATGATCCGGGGCCGATC
>CAZEVM010000026.1:0-13406 GCA_964515645.1 uncultured Candidatus Peribacteria bacterium
CACTCCTCCCTCGCATGGTCTCCCCGCTCTCCGGACCGACGCCGCCCGATGACGCGGGTCGCGTCCAGCCCATTAAGCCTATTACTCCGGTCGGCGATGTTCTGTCGAAGCCGAAAGATCCGATGCAGCTGCCCAAGAAGAAGCGCGCCATCCTGCGGGGTAGCGAGGTCGAACTGCTGCCCGACGATGGGGAGCCGGTGCTCGTACCCCTGAGCGAATTCGTCGCTCGCTACCGGGCGCTCTTCGGCGTGGATCCTGCCCCAGGCGAACTACTCGATCGGCAGGCGTAATCCTGCCTAGCCAGCGAAAGACATAATTGACAGATAGGGGAATATCATTACATTACACGTCGACCACCTTTTGAGGTGGCGTGATGCGTAACCCTGAACCGGTTTTCAACCGGGTCACCTGCCGAAACGGGCGAAAGCCCAGAAAGTTGTAGGTACGGCTCCCATACGGGAAAGACGGGGTTGGCCTCCCTGGTCCTAGGAACACATCGAGAGAGGGATTCGTCCCTCACAAATCGATCACCTAGGACCTTTTTTTGACGCGAAAAAGCGAGAGGTTGAGCTACTGCTCAACCTCTCTGGTTCATACGAATGATAAGGCGATGAAGGCCGCTTGTTTGTGGCCATCGAAGTAGATGGCGCCGGGGGGTTGCTGCTGGGCGTTGAGCGGGTAGAGCCCGCCGCTCGCCGGATGGAGCCGTACCTTCTGGAGCCACGACGGGTCTTCCAGAATGAGTCCGTACAGTAGTGCTAGGCGGCGGCCGTCTTCCTGGCGAGAGATGAGCTTCAGCTCGTCGCGGCGGGCTTCAACAATCTCGCCGACAGCCGGGCCGAGTTCCTCGCAGGCTTCGCGGCCGACGGCGTTGATGAAGCACGTATCCGCCTGCGAGCTGATACAGCCGTAGACCGTCACCTGGAATTCACCTGGGAACGTTTCCCAGTCCATGTGCTCCGGGTCGTACACGCCCCGTCGCTGCATGATGGCCGCCCAACCGAGGTGCGGGAGTTTCGTCGCAATGACCAGTCCGACGCAGTGTCGCATGATGACCTTCTTTCTTTGAGCGGTGAGGAAAAGTCCGCGGGCACACTCTAAAACTCTTTCTTTCAAAAGCAAGCACAGCCTTAGCCCACTGAACCATCCATTTCGAGCTCGATTAAGCGATTCATCTCCACGGCGTATTCCAGCGGCAACAAGCGCACGATCGGTTCGATGAAGCCCGAGACGATCATCGCCTTCGCCTCGTCTTCGCTGAGGCCGCGCGATTGCAGGTAGAAGATGTCGTCGGCCGAGAGCTTGCCCACCGTCGCTTCGTGCGCCACGGTGGCGTCGTCGGTCTGCACGCGCATGTCGGGGATGGTGTCGGTGCGGCTCTTCTCATCCAGGAGCAGCGCGTCGCACTCCACGTTGGCGATGGCGCCCTTCGCCTTGGGCGAGATCTTCAGCATGCCGCGGTAGATGGCTGCGCCGCCGCCCTTGCTGATGGATTTGCTGATCACCTTGCTGGAAGTGTGCGGGGCCAGGTGGAAGACCTTGGCGCCGGTGTCCTGCCACTGCGATGCATTGGCGAAGGCGATGGCCATGTGGTCGGCGCGGGCACCCTCCCCCACCAGCATCGAGCAGGGATAGAGCATCGTCACACCGCTGCCCATATTGCCGCCGATCCACTCGATGGTGCCGTCCTTCTCCACGATCGCGCGCTTGGTGTTGAGGTTGTAGGTGTCGCGGCTCCAGTTCTCTACCGAGCTGTAGCGGCAGTGCGCGCCGGGCTTCACGAAGATCTCCACCAAGCCGGCGTGCAGGGCCTGGCTGCCGTACTTGGGCGCGCTGCAACCCTCGATGTAGTGCACGTTGGCACCCTGCTCCACCACGATGAGCGTGTGCTCGAATTGGCCCATGTTGCGCGCGTTCATCCGGAAGTACGCCTGCAGCGGGTCACGCACTGTAACGCCCTTGGGCACATACAGGAAGGTGCCGCCGCTCCAGACGGCGCCGTGCAGGGCGGCGAACTTGTGATCGTCGGCGGGCACACACTGCATGAAGTACTGCTGCACCAGGTCGGGATGCAGCCTGAGCGCGTCGTCCATGTCGAGGAAGATCACGCCGAGCGCTTCCCATTCTTTCTTGAGCGAGTGGTACACCACTTCGCTCTCGTACTGCGCGCCCACGCCGGCCAGGACTTTGCGCTCGGCCTCGGGGATGCCGAGGCGGTCGTAGACCTTGCGGATCTCCTCGGGCACCTGTCCCCACTCCGTGGCTTCACCCGCGCCGGCGGTGGCGTAGTAGATGATGTCCTCTAGATCGAGCTTCGAGAGGTCAGCGCCCCAAGTGGGCATCAGCTTCTCTTGGAACAGTCGGAGCGATGCCAAGCGATGCTCGAGCATCCAGGCTGGTTCGTTCTTGTCGGCACTGATGCGACGCACGAGCGCTTCATCCACGCCACGCTGGGCACCTTCGGCATAGGGAGCCGGGTTGGGGGTATCGAGGATCTTGCGCGAGAGGCCCGAGAAAATGGCTCCATCATCGCTGTTCGCCGCTGCTGTGGTGGTCTTCCCCAAGGACGAAAATTCTAGCATGCGTGGCGATCGGCGGGAACATTCCCTACCATTTTCTCCATCTATGCGTGCGCTGCATGCCGTCGTCCTTCGCCATCGCGATCTCCTCCTGCTCTTGGCGGGGGTGGTGGCTTTTGGCTTGGCCTACGTGCAGATTCCCCTCTACTATTCGAATCAGAATCAATATTTCCTCCATGGCCTCATGCGTGCCGGCGTGGGGAATCTCAACGAGGATTGGCTAGCGCACACTGTCGATCCGGCGCCGGTGTTTTCATGGCTGGTATTCATCACAGCGCGCTATTTCTCTGAGTGGTTGTTCTACCTGATGTTCGCTGCACTTGCGGGCGTGTATTTCGTCAGTCTAGTGGCCATCGCGCGCGTGTTCCTCACCTCGGCCGCTCGTGGCCGTCTACTGCTCGTCGGAGCGTTGGTCGTGGTGACGCATGCGTTCATGATCCGCAGATGGCTCGATCTGTACCTTGGCTGGGATTTTGCCTGGTCAATGCAGAGCGGTGTCGCCGGCCAATATGTGCTGGGTCCCGGCCTGCAGCCTTCCGTCTTCGGCGTACTCTTGGTGGCGGCCGTGGCGGCGTATCTCCATGGACGTCGTTTCTTGGCGGCCGGCTTCATTGTCGTTGGCTGCACGTTCCATGCCACGTACCTCTTGCCAGGTGCTCTGCTCACGATGGGATTCATGGCGGATATTGTCTCACGTGGAAAACCCAAGGACGCTGTTCTCTTCGGACTCGGCACGCTTATCGGTGTGTTGCCGGTGACGCTCTTTGCGCTGAGCAGTTTTGGCTCCACCACTCCAGAGCTGACAGCGGCCGCGCAGCAGATCATGGCCGTGGATCGCCTGCCGCACCACGCCCTCATCTCCAACTGGTTCGATTGGATTGTAGGCCTGCAGTTGGCTTGGTTGGCTCTTGCCATCGTCCTGGCGGGGCGACGATGGATTTGGGTGATCGGTCTGCCCGCAGGCGGAGCGTTTGCGCTCTCGCTGGTGCAATTCGCCAGCGGCGATCTGGGTCTCGCCCTGCTCTTCCCGTGGCGACTCTCCACCGTGCTTGTGCCAGTAGCCAGTGCCATCATCTTTGCCCGCCTAGCGCTGTTCATCCCGGTCACTCGCTGGACGATCGGACTCGCCGTCGCACTCGTCGCGGTGGCATCCAGTGGGTACCTCTTCGTCGATGTGTATTGGCACGGTTCCTATAAGGCTATCGAGCCACTGATGACACGCATCGCGCGTGAGAAACAGCCGGGTGAGTTATATCTTATCCCGACGGGCTTGGAGCAATTCCGGCTCGCCACCGGCGCCCCCATCTACGTCGACCGCAAATCCATCCCCTATCTCGACAGCGAAGTGGTGGAGTGGAATCAGCGTCTGAATAAGGCTTCTGCCTGGTATGACAGTTTCCGTTGGGGGCCGAAGACGGCCGTTGATCAGCTCATCGCTGCCGGTATCAATCGCGTGGTCATCGAAGACACCGACCAATACGTACCACTTGGCCTGGTGCGCCTCTACGGCGAGGCGGGCTACAGCGTGTATAGGGTGCTCAAGACAGACCGTTAACCGGCGAGGCGCTCTTGTAAGAGGCGAATCGTCCGCTCTTGTTCGGCGATGACGCGATCCTTAGACGCCATCTCGTTCATCAGCTCGCGGCTCTCATTATTGCGCATGAAGAAGGCGTGCAGGCGAGGATTTTCTTCGCGCAGGCGTTGCTTCTTATTGCGCTTCTGGGTGCCGGCTGCGGCATCGGCCGCGTCGGCCATCATCTGGAAGGCGTTGAAGGCCACTGTGTCGAATGATTCCGATTCCTCGGTCTCCTCGGTCTTGTCGGCCGACTGCTCCATGGCGCGGCTAAGCGCGGCGCTGAAGCGGGCGTAGCCCATGCTCACCGACGGCACGAAACGCGGCGGCAGCTGATCGCGCACATCAGCGAGCGCGGCTCGACGCTCATCATCCGTCTCGAGGGCCAGTACCTGCTCGCGGCGCTCATCGTCGACGAAGCCATAATCCAGCAAGAAGCTCGGATCGTCGAAATTGACGAAGTGGTGTAGCAGCGCGGGGTCATTTTCGATCTCCTGACGGAAGCGGCGCTCCAACTCCTGCAGCTTCTCCTCCGTGAGGATCGTCTGCGAGCGCACCAGCACAAAAAACTCGTCGCCGCCGACGCTGTAGGCCTCGGTGCTGATGCCTTGTTGCTTACACCAGGCAGCCACGGGTTCGGGCGGGCTCACGAGCACATCGGCCAGGCGCTGCAGGTACGCGCAAGCGTTACTATGGTTCGTGCAGTCGACGATCGTCTTCATGCCGTCGACGTCCAAGAAGATCGCTCCCGTATTGTCGATGACGCGCTTGGCGTCGGGCGAGAGAAGCTCTCGTTCAAGATCGTGGGCAATGAGCGGGCGCAGACAGTGGTAACTCTGAATCTGCGTGCCGTTGTGTGAGAGCACGAGATCGGTCGCCACTTCTTTGTAGCCGGCGCGCACGCGTTGGTTCAAGATCGTCTCCATTTCCTCCGTCGTGAAATGATTGCCGGGGTCGCTAAAAGCATTGCGCAGGATCGCCACCTCACCCTCGACGCGCTCGCGCAGGTACGGCGGCATCTCGCGCAGCAAGCGCTCATACAGCGGCAGGCGAGCGCCATCGCGACTGAGTGGCTCGGCGAGACGGCTCAGGTCGGCACGCCAATCATAGGCCGGTTGGAGGGAGGGTCGGTCCATAAGGAAGCCCTTTTACATGTTCAAATATAATGATGCAAGCTTTTTTTGACATTTTATTTTTTCAGGATGAAATATGAAAAGACCACCACCTCGTCGCTGGTCTTCTCAGAGAGGCATGCGAAGATGTTCAGGGCGCTTCAATGCGAATGTTGTGGCGGCTGCGCGTGCCGACCGACAGGTTGTAGCGCAGAGGGTCGTCATTCGCGCCAGCACGGACGACAAGGTGTGACACGCCGCCTTGCTTGATTACTTGGCAGCGCAGCTCGCCGCGCGTGGTTTCAGCGGCGGTGCCGTCTTCGGCCAACATGCCTTGGTTAAAGGCTGCACCCGGCGGGACCTGCACGGAGAACTGCGGGTTCGTCGCTGGCAGAGCGAAGGCGTATGTACGTCCAGAACGGAACTGTCCGGTGCCCGAGAGCAACTCAGTACCGTTCGTGATGCTCTCTGGGGCGATGAGGGGGGCAGGCGTGGCGGCTTCCGGCATCGTGGCCGGTGCAGCGATGGTGAAGGTGATCGTCCGTGTGCCAACGCGAATCGAGCGTGCACCCGGCGTGGCCGTGGCGGTGATCTCCACCTGCAGCGTGTCGCCGGTCGCGCCGCGCGTTACGCGGACGCCGCGGTCATTGATCTCTCCGGCGCCATTGGCGGCAATGCCCAGCGTCCCGTCCATGCTCACCGCACTGGCGCGCGGAGCGGCGATGGTGGCCGAGCGGGCCGTGGCGTTGGGGATGGTCACGCCATTCAGCCCGCCGTCAGGCGTGGCTGTCGTGGTTGTTGGAGCGTTCACGTTCGTGTCTTCCAAGCGGAGGTCCATCGTCAGGATGAGCGTGTCGCCTTCCTGTCGAGCCGGCGCGCTGGTCGAGAAGGCGGAGAGTGACTGCACCTGCTGGGCAGAGAGTCCGCGCGTATTGATGCGGAACGGCACGGACGCTGTGCGGCGTCCGTTCGCCGGGGCCGGCGCGCGCAGTGCATCCGTAATCGCTTGGCGGCCGGCGGCGGTCAGGTCCAGACGGAGCTGGCGGTCACCCAGCTGCAGTAAGCCGGGAATAGCCAATCGCGGGCCATTCCCGATATCGAGCGAGAGAGTGTCGGGTTGCGACTGCAGTTGTGATAAGCCCGTGACCGCGGCGCTGAGGTTCTCTTCGGGCGTCGGTGTCGTGGATCCGGGCACGGTGACGCGGGGGAGCATGAGGCGATACCGGCGGCCGTCGTGCTGCACTACAATCTCGCTGCCGCTGCCATTGGGTTGGCGGGCGAATCGTAGGGCCGAGGGGCCAGTGCCAAAGGATGCCTCTTCACTATTAAAGGGGATCACCGTGCGCCCTTGCTCAGCAACGCCCTGCGCCACGGCCCGCTGGCGTGCGTTGAGTAGGGCACTCAGGCCGAAGACGCCGACGGCACCAGCGATGACGCGCTTGAAGAAGTCCCCGATGCCGCGGCTGTTTTTGATGAAGTTGAAGAGAGCGATCACGCCCGTGGCGGTGCCCACGGCAACGAGTGCCTTGGCGGCCAGATTGCGAGTATCAGTGCCCGAGGCGGGATTCTGTCGGCCGGTAATCGTCTCGGGGCGACGGAAAGCGTCTACGATCGGTTGGCTTGGATTGGTCTGGATAAAGCTGGGCGATAGGCGTCCTTCGAGATCGCGGCGCATGCCCTGCAGGCGCTGGCGAGCGACGGCGTTGGTGCTGGCCGCTTCCTCCTTACGACGTAGGGCCATGATCACCAGCGTGAGCTGCTCGGAGTTGCGGAAGTTTTGACAGCGGCGGTTCAGCTCGGACATCTGTGCCTCGATCGTCTCGGGACGAAAGTCGAGAGTGCTGAGATGATCGACGACGCCCTGGGGTGTTTCCGGCGTGGTGGGTGTGGGTGGCATAAATCTCTCAATTATACCAGAAAACGTGTTTTTACTCAATTCAGACAAAAAAGGCCCCTGGTCGAAACCAGGGGCGCACAGGCCAGCCGCGCGTCAGAGTTTTTTCTCACGAGCCAACAGGGCTGCGTCGATGACGTGCGGTAGTTCAGGGTCAATCACCGCGTTGCCAACCGTGGGCGTTGCTGACGGTCGGACGCCGGTTTCATACGGTCCTTGGAAGACCGTCAGCACAGCCACCCGCAGCGTGGCGCTCGCCATGATGGCATCTACAGCCTCTGGGCAAAGCGAGAAGGTGGCAATCCGCTGAAACCCAAGAGAGACATCTGTTTCGCGGCGAAGCACAGTGTAGGAGTCTCCTTGTTTCTGACGGACTTCAAGAATGGCCATGGTTACCTCTCATGCAAAAGGACGGTGGAGATTCAACACTGCTCCCACCGTAGCGCGTTCAGCGCACCGTCCGCCAGAGACCGCCGGTGAGCAGGAGTACCGCACCGATCGTGATGCAGCTGTCTGCAACATTGAAAATAGGAAACGCCCCTACCTGGAACATGTCAGTGACCATGCCATCAAACAGACGGTCGAGCAGGTTGCCCACCGCGCCGCCGATGATTAAGCCAAAGCCAGTCTGAGCCAGCCTTGTGCCGCGTTCTTGGAGGGCGGCCCACAGCACCAGCAGCAGCGCGCCGCCGATGAGGAACGTCTGCACGATCGGGGTGAACGTGAGGCCAAAGGCGATGCCCGGATTTTGCGCGTACAACAACCCCACGCCGTCGCCGAAGAGCGGTACGCGCTCCTTGAGGTAGGCGTCCGCCAAAAATTTTCCGACCAAGCTCAAGACGAGGGCCAGGGTGGCCGAGCCGAGGAAGAGGCGGCGTTCGCGGAGTGTGGACATGGAACGACTGTACCGGTCAGCTCTCGTTCACTTCAATCTCCACCGTGCCGTCGGGCGAGGCTTGCACGCGGGTCTGGCAGCCGAGGCGATACGGTTCCATGGTGACGCCCATGTTCTCCTCCCGGTCGTTGCGGACGTTCAGGTGCTCAGCACCGGCCTTCACTTGGCATAAGCAGGTCGTGCAGAAGCCGTTGCCGCCGCAGGCGTGTTCCATGGGGATAGCGTGATCGAGGGCGATCTTCAGCACGCTCTGGCCGTCGGCGTTCTCGACAGTCTTGGTCTGGCCGGCGAAGTGGAACGTCACTTTGGTCACGGGCGCCAGGGTAGCGGCGATCGGTGCCTGAGGACAGTATGACAAGTAAAATTAACATAGTGGCGGAGGAGAACACGATGCGACTGCTTTTTGTCTGGCCTCCCGGGTCTGCATCTCCGATACTGCCTCCGTCATGACCACTGTCCCCTTCCTCGCTCTTCGCGGTCTGCGCGTCTCCGTGGCCGGTACAGACGTCGTCTCCGGCGTTGATTTGACGGTGCAGCCGGGGGAAGTGCACGCGATCATGGGGCAGAACGGCTCGGGCAAAAGCAGTCTGGTGAACGCGCTGGCCGGCCATCCGAATTACGCCGTCACCGGCGGTAAGGCTGAGTTCATGGGCAAGGACCTCCTCGCCCTCGAGCCACACGAGCGCGCCCGGGCCGGTCTCTTCCTCGCCTTCCAATATCCGCGCGAGCTCGCCGGTGTGCCGCTTCGCAGCTTCCTCTTTGCCGCGGCCAAGGCCCAGCGTGCTGCGCGCGATCCTGCCGCTGCCCCGCTCTCACCGCTCGATTTCCAGAAGGAGCTCCAGGCCGCCATGTCTGCGTTGCACATCGATCCCGCTTTCGCCGATCGCTCACTGAACCAAGGCTTCAGCGGCGGCGAAAAAAAGAAAGCTGAGGTGCTCCAGCTCTCGGTGCTCAAGCCGTCGCTCGCACTCCTCGACGAGACCGATTCGGGACTCGACGTGGACGCATTAAAGATCGTCGCCGACGGCGTGTCTCGCTTGCGCGGTTCCGGCTTCGCGGCAGTGGTGGTGACGCACTACGCCCGCATCCTCTCGCACCTCAAGCCCGATCGCGTGCATGTGATGCAGGAAGGACGCCTGGTCGACAGCGGTGGACCGGAGCTAGCCGAGACGCTCGAGCGCGATGGCTACGCCAAGTACCGCACGGACCAAAAAACGATCGCGCTCGACGTTTGAAGCGCGAAGGGGTTGTAACTTTTCCGACCTGTGTCCGTAAAAGCTTACAGACAGGGTTCTTTCCTCTACCCTCTTTTCATCTCCTCCCTCTCACTCTATGGCTGATTCCACGACCGTCAACGTCCGCCCCCCTGTGTGGGCTCTCATCGTCGCTGTCGCCATTGGCGGCGGTTTCTACCTCGCCGGCAAGCACATCGAGACCGATGCTGTGCGTAATCCTCCGCTCACCATCTCCGTCAGCGGCGAGGGTAAGGTGAACGGCACGCCCGACATCGCCACGCTCTCGTTCGGCGTCCAGACCGATCGCCTTCCCACCGCCGAGGCCGCCACGGCCGACCTGGCCGAGCGCATGTCCAAGGTGATCGCGGCCGTGAAGGCCAAGGGCATCGACGAGGCCGACATCACCACGCAGTCGCTCTCGCTCTACCCCATCTACGACTACACCGATAACGGCAGCGTCCCGCGCGGCTACCAGGCCAGCCAGTCGCTCGCTGTGAAGGTACGCGACACCAAGAAGGTCGGCGATGTCCTTACTGTTTCCGCCAAGCAGGGCGCCAACCAGATCGGCGGCGTCTCCTTTGGCATCGACAAGCCCGAGGCTCTCCGCGACCAGGCCCGCGCCGAGGCTATTGCCCAGGCCGAAGAGAAGGCCCGCGAGCTGGCTGGTCAGCTCGGCTATTCACTCGGCCGCATGACCGGCTTCAGCGAGAACGGTGGCGGTTACTACCCACCCATGATGTACGCCCGCGATGCTATGGCCGGCGCGCCCATGGCCGAGGCTAAAAATCTCGAGGTGCCGATGGGTGACCAGGAGGTCCAGGTGTCCGTCACGCTCACCTATGAACTTCGCTGAGGCGGCGTCGTTCTTCGGGAGCTTCATTCGTCATCCTCGAGACGTCTCGTCCATCATCCCCACGTCTCGCGCGAGTGCTTGCGCCATCGCCGCCACCATCCGCCCTCAGGGGAGGACGGTGGCGGTTGAGTATGGCCCGGGCAGTGGTCCGGTGAGCGCGGCTGTTCTAGAGGTGCTTGCTCCGGGTGACCGACTCATCCTCATTGAGAAGGTGCCCGAGCTCGCCGCTCAATTGCGAGCGCGCTTCGCGTCGGATCCGCGAGTGACAGTCGTCTGCGGTTCGGCGGCCGATGTGGCCACGATCCTGGAGCAGTGCGGCGAGTCGCGCGCGCAGGTTGTACTCTCAAGTATTCCGCTGTCGCTCATGGAGCCCGCTCTCCGCGACAGCATCCTCGCTGCCACTGCCCAAGTGCTCGGCCCCGAAGGCCTCTTCTTGGTGTTCTTGTTCCGTCCGCGAGCCACGGCGTCGTACCTGGCGCCCCGCTTCCCGCGGACGGGTCCGCCGCGCCTCCTGCTTTGGAACATTCCGCCGTTGTGGCTCTTTTCGGCCAGAGTCTGACGTAACCCAGCCGTGACGGTCTGTCGAGTTTGGGTCCAGGCCGTCTTGTCACCCATGGTTTACACATCTAGACTCCTTTGCCGTGTAATCCGGGTTCCATGGTCTATCTCGTCGTCCTCATCGGCTCGGCGGTGATCCTCGCTTCGATCCTCACCAGCAAGTTGCTTCTCAAGCAGCGGGCCGTACGTCGTTTCGTGCGCAGCATCCGCACCCGCCTACAATCGGCCGAGGACCGCGGCGCCGTGATGGTCGAGGAGACCGTCGTCGAGCGCCCCATGAAGGACCCACGCACGTCGGCCATCGAGCTGCAGCAGGTCCGCTCCTTCGTCCGCCTGGCCGAGAAGGCCCTGGCCCAGGAGAAGACCGAAGAGGCCGAGCGTCTCTACATTCAGGCCCTCACCATCCAGCCTCATGCCCAAGACGTAAAGGCCCAGCTGGCCAAGCTCTACCTCACGAGCGGCCGCGAGGCGAAGGCTGAGGCCATGTATCGCGAACTGCTCAAGGAGCGCGACGAGGTAAGCTTCCATGCCAACCTCGGCCTGGCCTACTACCGCCAGGAGAAGTACGTCGACGCCTGCTTCGCCTACCAGGAGGCCTTGAACCTCGATCCGAAGAACCCGGCTCGCGCCGCCGCGCTGGGCCGGGCCTGCATCGCCGCCCAGCGTTTTGCCGAGGCGATTCCGCTCCTCGAGAAAGCCTCGAGCTTCCTCGCCCGCGACACCGAGATCCTCCACCTACTTGCCGAATGCTACTTGCAGATCGGCGACAAGGAGCACGCCGAGGAGACCTACCGCCGCATCAACAAGCTGGAGCCCTACGACGAGGCGGTGAAGCAGAAGCTGGTGAGCTTGGCACAGGCGTAATACAAAAAATCCCCGCGCCGTAGCGCGAGGTGTTTTGATTGGTTAGCGGACCTGACGGGCCGCTGCGAAGAGGTGGCTGATGTGCGTGACTGGTTTCATTTTCTTGGCCCTTAGGTCGCCGCAGTAATCGAGGATGGCGAGATAAGAGTCCTCCACTATTTCGGCGCAGACACAGAGATGCGTGCCCAATGGCCCGATGAATGATGTCTGGCGCCAAGCCAGTAGTACCGCGATTAACAGGCTGGCGGGGCAAAGTCCCCAGTCGGGATTGGCACTGCGAAGGACGTGTAGCATCTCTTCCATCGTGGTGCTCTCGTTCGTCATGCAGAACAGGAGTTCGTAGTAACCCGCTTGCGCAGGCAGGGCGTACTGCGAGAGTAGCGGCCCCATGACGGTCAGGGCGCATTGCCTTGCGCCGGGAGTCGTTGCCAGCGTTTCGGTCGTCCAGCCATCGTAGTAGGCGATCACGCTGTGAGGGTGGGTGCGCTCCGGGATCGGTGGCTCTTTTTCAACTGGGAGTCCCAGCAGGAAGTCCATGCGCCGCGCGTCGAGGGGTGAGATGTGGCCCACTTGTCGGACGTGCTGATCGGGCAGGGGGAACGTTGGTCTCATGCGTCTGTCCTTTCGCTAGTCTCCGCTCGCGGAGAAGGTGAAAAATGTGAAAAATCTTATCGGAAGATACTATATTATAAATAAAATGTCAATGAACTGAACGTTCTGGCTCGTGAGCCTTGGAGGATGCTACGGTACGTGTTGTACTCCTTTTCCACATGTTCATGGACACTGTTGCCGCCCAAAAGCGCATCGCCGGACCCGGATTCATCGCCGCGTTAGATCAAAGTGGCGGCTCCACGCCCGATGCCCTGGCGGCCTACGGCGTGCCTGCGAGCGCCTTCGGCGACGACAAGGAGAAGATGTTCACGCTTGTGCACGAGATGCGCACGCGCATCATCGCCAACACCGCCTTCGACCAGCGCATCTCGGGCGCCATCCTCTTTGAGCGCACAATGCTGGGCCAGATCGACGGCCTGCCCACGGCGCAGTACCTGAGCGAAAAAAAGAATATCGTCCCCTTCCTCAAGGTAGATGAAGGTCTGGCCGAGCGTACGGGCGGCGTCCAGCTCATGAAGCCGATGGTGAAGCTCGAGGCCTTGCTCAAGAGCGCCGTCGAGCACGGCATTTTCGGTACCAAGATGCGCTCCGTCATCCATACGGCCGACGCCGAGGGTATCGCCGCCGTGGTGAAGCAGCAGTTCGAGGTGGGTGACATCATCGCCGCCGCCGGCCTCATGCCCATCATCGAGCCTGAGGTCAGCATCAAGTCCGCGGACAAGGCCGAGTGCGAGACGCTCCTGCGCGATGCCATCCTGAAGCATCTCGACCAGCTTCCGGTCGATCGCCAGGTGATGCTCAAGCTCACCCTGCCCGAGCAGGACGATTTCTATGCCCCGTTGGTGAAGCACGAACGCGTGCTGCGCGTCGTCGCCCTCTCGGGCGGCTATCCCTACGCCGAGGCCAACGCCAAGCTGGCCAAGAACCACGGCGTCACGGCGAGCTTCTCCCGCGCTTTGGTCGAGAACCTCCGCGCCGACCAGAGCGAGGCCGAATTCACGGCCGCCCTAGATAGCGCCATCGAAGGGATCTACCAGGCCTCGTTGAGCTAAAACCCCTGGCCGAGCCCCGGGGTCCTGGCCTAATCTTGGCTCATGATCGACCTGCAGGACCTCCGCCAGCGCCCAGACGTCTACCAAAAAGCGTGCGACAATAAGAAGATCGCGCTCTCGGTGGCCGATTTCCTCAAGTTGGATGAACGCCGCCGCGCGCTCATCACCGAGATCGATCC
>CAZEVM010000027.1:0-13183 GCA_964515645.1 uncultured Candidatus Peribacteria bacterium
CGCGTCTTTGGCAACGGAGGGGCTGCGCGCTGTGCCGGGGGTGAAGGGGCACGATTAAAGCCTCATCACGGGTCTTTAGCGTCACGCTGTTAGCAGGCCGATGGAGAGGGGCCCAGCGCGCCAGCGTTTTTGGGTACTTTTGCCGCGCCTGGCAAAAGTACCAACCAATCATGGTCGCTCGTCTGGAACCTAGGGCTATACTTTCCTCGATGCTTACTGCCAATAATCCATTCTCCCTGATCATCTTCGGTGCCTCCGGGCACCTGGCCAAGATCAAGATCTATCCGGCGCTCTACATTTTGTTCTTGAAGAAGCGCCTACCCGAAGCGTTTACACTCGTCGGCTACGCGCGTACGGCGATGAGCCGCGAACAGTTCCAGGAGATTGTGTCCGATTCCATCCACGCCGATCTCTCCGAAGTGAACCCCAAGACGCTGCAGGATTTTTTGAGGCACGTGCAGTACCAGGCCGGCCAGTACGATGCGGCCGCGGATTTCGGGGCGCTGTCCAAGAACCTTGCCGAATGGGAAGGCGGTCAGGAAACCGTGCGCTTGGCCTACCTCTCAGTGCCGCCGTCGGTCTTCCCACCGATCCTTGAGAATCTCTCGCAGTCCGGTGTCCGCCGCGGAGAATTCCGCTGCATCGTCGAGAAGCCGGTGGGCTCCGATCTCGCCACCTTCCAAGAAATGAAGGGCCAGCTGATGGCGTCCTTCTCGCCCAATGAGGTCTTCCTCCTTGATCACTACTTAGGCAAAGAAGCCGTCCGCAACCTCTACTACCTGCGCGCCGGCAACCCCGTCTTCGAGCGCATCTTTGAGCGTGGATTGGTGCATCACGTGGAGATTGTGGCGGCCGAGTCAGCTGGCATCGAGAATCGCGCTGGTTACTTTGATGCCACCGGCACCTTCCGCGATTTTTTCCAGAGTCATCTGCTGATGATGGCGTCGCTGCTCACGATGCCCCTCGGTGGTGAGGCCTCCATTGCCGCTCATCGTTTAGAGGCGCTTGGGCAGCTCTGTCTGCCACCAGCGCGTGATCTGGGTGGAGTGGTGATGCAGGCGCAGTACGGCCCCGGCGATGGCAAATTGGGCTATCTGCAAGAAGCCGATGTCCCCCCGGGATCGCGCGCCAATACGTTCGCGGCGTTGGCTCTGCGGACCAAGGCTGAGCGCTGGCAAGATGTGCCCTTCTTCCTCATTTCCGGCAAGCGCCTCGATCGCCGTGAGACGCGTATCTCCATCGAGTTTGAAACGATCCCCGGTGATATTCCCGGCAACGCCCCCAACCGGTTGGACGTGATTTTGCAGGGTGAAGCCGGCCTTAAGCTGACGCTGCAAACCAAGCTTGGTGGCAGTGATCCTGCTTTCCGCCCGCTGGTCATGGTCGATCCACTCGTCTGCATCGGCGACTGCCTGCCCGAGCATGGCCTCCTGCTGCTTGAAGCCATCCACGGCATCAAGCGCTGGTTCCTGTCGTTCGAAGAAGTGGCCACCAGCTGGCACCTCATCGATCCCCTGCAGGCGTACCTTGATCATCCTTCCACGCCACTGCCTGTGTATGCCGCTGGTTCGCGCGGCCCCAAAGAAGCCGAGGCCTGGATCAAGATGCACGGCCAGAATTGGATCACCTGCTGATCATGACCTCCTCTCCGCTCATCATCGCGCCCACGCCCGAGGCATTCGTCTCGGAGGCGGCTGACCATCTCGCCGGCCTGATCAAAGCCGCCATCGCCGAGCGTGGCCGCTGCACCATCGCTCTCTCTGGAGGTTCCACACCAGGTCCTATCTACACACGTCTGGCTGAGACGCCCGGCATCGACTGGGCCAAGGTCGCCCTGCTCCTCGCCGATGAGCGCTGCGTGCCCATGACCAGTACGGAGAGCACCCAAGGCCTGATCACCGATGTGCTGATCAAACACCTGCCTGCCCGTCCGCTGCGTTTCATTGTCCCCGACACGCGTCTCGATCCCCCGGTGGCCGCCGAGGACTACGCCTTCGAGGTAGAAGAGCTCCTCGACGTCGATCCGCTCGACATCTGCGTGCTCGGCATGGGCGACGACGGGCACATCGCGTCCATCTTCCCGCCAGTCGACGAAGCTGCCCTGGGCGCCGGCACGGCCTTCCATGCCATCCAAGACCGCTTCCCCATCCAAGACCGCATCAGCCTGACGTTGCCCATCCTTGAGAACACGCGGTACCCGGTACTGCTGCTCTCAGGTCCGAAGAAGAAAGCTACTTGGGAAGAGATGCTTGCCTCGAAAGAGGGGCCGGGCCGTTGGCCGTTCAAAGCCATCTTGGCCGACGGTCGCGCCGCGATCTTCGCGCGTTGGTAATCACTCCGACCACGCCAAATCCTTGAGATGCTGCGTGACGCGGCCAGCTTCGACGCACACCAGGTCCAGGCGATAGCCGATCTCACCGAGCTGCTCGCGTTCCATCCACGTGCGCGCCGCCCGGCTCATGGCTGCGCGCTTGCGGGGCGTCAGCGCGATCGCCGGATCATAGCCGCGGCGACTGCGGGCCTTCACCTCGATGAACGCGAGCACACGGTCGGTGGGGTCGTAGGCGAGCAGGTCGATCTCGTCGCGGTCGAGGCGCACGTTACGTTCGAGGATACGGTAACCGAGCAATCGCAGCCGTCGTTCCGCGATCTCTTCGCCTTTGCGTCCCACCACCTCGGTGGGGCGGGAGAATCCTGGGAACACGAGCCGTTCGAGTAGTTGCTGCATGGACACACTCTCCCATAGAGGTGTTCACTCGTCCACCACAATCGGTCGACATTGAAGCCATTCCTGTGGTGTACTTCCGTTCACTTCCTCCTCCGCATGCTCACCAAGCTCTTCTCCTTCGCCAACATCGGTCTCGGCAGCGAACAAATCACCGTCGAAGTTGGCTCGGCGCTCGGCGAGTCGCAGATCGTCATTGTCGGTCTCGGTGATACCGCCGTGCAGGAGAGCAAGCAGCGCGTGAAGATGGCCATCCGTTCGAGCGGCTTCAAGCTGCCGAGCGGCCGCTCCGTCACCATCAATCTCGCGCCCGCCGACATCAAGAAGATCGGTCCGCGCTACGACCTGCCGATCGCGCTCGGGCTCCTCATGGCGCACGACCTCATCACTGTGGATGAGAAGCTCCTCGCTTCAAGCGCCTGCATCGGCGAGTTGGCCCTCGATGGCGGCCTGCGCCACCTCAGCGGCGTGCTGCCGGCCGCCATTGGGTGCCGTGAGGCCGGCCTGAAGCGGCTCATTGGTCCCGCTGCGAACGGTCCTGAGGCCGCACTCATTCCTGGTGTTGAAGTGGTGGCCGCGTCCTCTTTGAAGGAAGTGGTCGACATCCTCACGGGAGAGAAATTACCCGCGCCCGTGGAGCCTCCTGCCTCATCAGCCGGCTTCGATCCCGGTATCGACTTTGCTGATATCCGCGGCCAGGAGCAGGCTAAGCGCGCCCTCGAGATTGCGGCGGCCGGCGGCCACAATGTGCTGCTTAGCGGCGCGCCCGGCTCGGGCAAGACGCTGCTTGCCAAGGCGCTGCGCGGCATCCTTCCCCCGCTCTCGCGCGAGGAATCCATCGAGGTGACGCGCATCTATTCCGTCGCCAATCTGCTCCCTGCTGATCGCCCGCTCCTCACTGAGCGTCCGTTCCGCTCCGTGCACCACACGGCTAGCGGCGTCTCCATCGTTGGTGGCGGCCAGGTGCCCGGTCCCGGCGAAATTAGCCTCGCCCATCGCGGCGTACTCTTCCTCGACGAGGTGATCGAGTTCCCTACCCAGGTGCTCGAGGTGTTGCGCCAGCCGCTCGAGGATCGCACCGTCACCATCACGCGCGCCCAAGGCACCGTCGCCTTCCCCGCCGACTTCCTACTTGTTGCTGCCATGAATCCGCCGGACCAGGTTGGTCTCAGCGGTCGTCGCACTAAGCGTTCGCTCTCCACGCCACTCCTCGACCGCATCGATCTGACGGTCGATGTCCGCCCGGTGCCGATCGGTGACCTACAGGGGCAGCGTTCCGGCGCTGAAGCCACCACCGATATTCGCGAACGTGTGGCGGCAGCTCGTGATCGTCAGTTGAAGCGCTTTGCGGGTCGCGGGCTCTGCACCAACAAAGAGATGACCATCCGCCAGCTCCAAGAGTTCTGTCCGCTCTCCGCGTCCTGCGAGCAGCTGCTTAAGGCGGCCGCTGAGCGTCTCAAGCTCTCGGCCCGCAGCTACCACCGCACCATCAAGGTTGCGCGCACCATCGCCGATCTAGAGGGCAGCGACGACATTGCCCCCGCGCACGTGGCAGAAGCCCTTCAATATCGCCCTTCTCCCCAGTTGGAAGAGTAGCAGTGTCTACCGCCCTGTACTCTTCACCTACTTGGAGAGCTGTATTTGACGCTTTGTTGGGAAGGTGGCTAGGCTGCACGTATGCGCCTTCCCCGCCTCTCCCTCCCCGTCATTGCCGCCGCCGCGCTTCTGCCGGTGGTCGCTTTTGCTGCTCCGGCCCAGTCCGTGAGCGAACTGTTCGCCCGCTTCGTAGCTGGTGACGAGACTCGTCAGTTTTCCATCCAGACCTCCATCGCTGATCCGCTGGGCGGCACCACCGAGGTATCCGTGCGCGGTAAGATGCGTGGTCAGGGCGACACTGCCATTGCTCACGGTCTCGTCGAGGTGACGAGCGGTGCCGATACCATGCGCCTGCGCATGGCCATGATCGAACAGACCCTCTACCTCAAGCTCTCCAAGGCCGGCGACAGCGCCGATCTCATGGCTATGGAGCAGGACCTGGGCGTCGAGCCGTGGCTCGCCATCCCGCTCAATGCCGAGATGGCCATGGATGAATTGCCGGCTGCCGTCCCGGGCCTGATGTCCGGCGGCATGCTCGGTGACCAGCAAGTACCGGCCGAATTGATCGACAGCTTGCTCACCATTACGTCCGCCGTCTCCGACGGCAAGGGTGGCACCACCTACACGGTCGAGCTCGCTCCCCGCCCCGTGCTGGCTCTCGCGAAGGCCTTCGGCGGTATGTTCATGGGCGAAGAACTCGATTTGGAGCACGATCTCGATATCCGCCGTTTCGATGGCTGGGTGCGTGACAGTGTCCACTTCTTGGCTCACTTCACTGAGAGTTCGGCCGGCGTCATGGGCGCCTCCGACATGGACTTGCATCTCGACTCTGACGAGACGGGTGCCATCGCCGTCACTGTGACGAGCACGCCTGATGCGCAGCCCCTTACGCTCGTGAAGCCGCTGCTGACGATCTCGCTCGATGAGCTTACCGCCGAGCAGCATGATCTGCCGACGTCGTGGAGCTTCATGGCCCCCGTGCACGGCGACGATTGGGATCTCGGCGCGGCCGCTGACGAGTGCCTCAGCCTAGCCGACGCCCGCCGCGGCCTCTGCGGCGATCTCTTCCAGAGCCGCCGTTCCCTCGGCCAGTAATCGCACAATATGAAAAGGCCCCCGCTTTGGCGGAGGCCTTTTTTGTATCGGCTTATTTCAGGATCGGTCCGGCCGGGAGCGAGGGCAGGTCGACCCAACGGAAGTTGCCGCTCTCGTCGGTCCACTGGATGTCACCCAGGTCCACCAGGCTGCCCGTCTGCTGCAGCGAAACCTGGAGCGAGGGCGTACCGCCGCTCGGCGGGATACTCACGTCGGCCTGCACCGATACCTCACGCAGCGAACCCATGATGCTCTGTCGATCCTCAGGCAGGGCGCAGGTGAGCAGGGTTATATCGCTCATGCTGCGCGAGCAGGTGGTCTCGTAGCCGTCGGCCAGCTTGAGGCCGATGTTTGCTAGGTCCACGTTCTGCACGTTCAAGTGGAACTGCAGCAGTGTGATGTACAGATTGGCGCCGTTGGGCACCTCGCCAGCAAAGGCGAAGCGGCCGATCTCGCGCTTCTTCCCTGCTGCCAGAGCGGTCGCAGGCATCGTGTTTGCCACTGACGAGATGCGGGCGAAGGCCGTCTGACTGGGGGGCTGCACGGCGCGATCAGACTGTACAGAAACCGATTCGCCGTTCTTGGCTGTGAGCGTCACGTAGAAACCCTGCACCAAGACAAACTCCTCGCTCGAACCGCCCTCAGAAGACGGCTTAAGGTCCAGCACCACGCCCATCTTCACGCGCTGGCCGGCAGGCACCTGGATGCGATCGCCGTCTTCGGCGCCGCGCCAAACCTTGCGCAGGCCGGGGTCGTCCGCCTGGCGGGTAAGACTGAAGAGCGGCGTGCCCTGAGCATCGACGATCGTCACACCCCGCACGCTCTGGAGCTCGCGGTCGAAGCGCACTTCAGCGCTCTGCACTTCCACATCCACGTCGCTGCCGAAGGTGCCATCAGCCACGGGCTGGGTCATCTGGCCGAGCAGGAGCAAGCGGCTCTTAGCCTCCCAACCCGTCGACGAGCTAGAGGAAGAGACGCTGCTCGAGCTGCTGAGACTGCTAGAGGAGCTAGAGGAAGAGACGCTGCTGCTAGTGCTGCTCGAGGGCGTCCATAGACCTTCTTCCGCCTTGCGGAAGTTGGCGAGTTCTTCGTTGTCCTCGGCTAAGAAGGCGGCGGCCAGGCGGGCCATATCACCGCGTGTCAGGGCCTCGCCATAGGCTGACGAGCCGGGTAGGGCCGTGCCGCGAGCGCGGGCTGCTGCGGCGAAGCGTAGGTACCAATCACCGCCGCTGGGCTCGATGTTGTAGTTGAAGAGCAGCGTCAGGATCTTCAGTGCCTCAGCGTAGTTCACGGGCTTACTAGGGCCAAAGGTGCCGTCGGGATAGCCCGAGATGATGCCCCGGGCTTTGGCCGTGCAGACCGAGGCGGCGAACCAATCGAAGGCACGCACATCAGGGAAGCAGTTGGCCGCGGCGCCGTCATCCACCGTGCCGTCGAGTCGCATGACGATCGTCACGAACTCGGCGCGGTTGAGAGTACGGCGGGGACGGAACGTACCGTCAGGGTTGCCTTCCACCACGCCTTGGCGGGTGAGTAGGCTGATGCCGGCGGCTTCGGGCAGGTCGAAGGGGCCGTCGGTGTAGGTGCCGGAGATGTCGGAAAAATCGAGCGCAGCCGCCGCGGAGAGCGGCAGTAGGGCCAACGCCAAGACAGGAAGAAATCGTCGCATAGTGGTCGAAGTCTACCACGGTGCGTCTACGGGCCGCGGAAATCAGATCGTATTCTTTAGCTGCGGCTGCTTGGGCAGTACCACCGTGAAGGTGGTCCCCTTGTCGACAGTACTCTCGAACGAGATGCGCCCCTGCAGGCGTGTCAGGATGGACTGCGAGATATAGAGGCCCAGTCCGTTGCCGTCGGTATCGATGATACGGGCATTCTTGGCGCGGAAGAATTTCTCGAACAGGCGAGGGCGATCTTCCTCAGGAATGCCGATGCCGTTATCACGAATGCGGATCTCCACTTCGCTGCCCCGGTCGCGCACGCTCATGAGCGTGTAGCCCTGGTCACGGCGCGAGTACTTCATGGCGTTGGTGAGCAGGTTGTGGATGACGATCGAGAGGAGGGTTTGGTCGGTGGTGACCTTCAAGCTAGGCGGCAGATCAAGCGTCTGTTCCACTTTGTACTGGGCGGCCAATTCGCTCAGAGAAGTCGAGAGATCACGCAGAAGTGGCGTCAGGTCCACCTCGTTCCAGCTTGGTTCGATGCCGCCTTCTTCCAGCTTGGCCGACTGCAAGAGCGTGTTGAGCAGGCGCACCGTGCGTTCGACGAGTGTCTTCATCTCTTGCAGTGATTGGCGCTGCTCGGTGCTCAGGGCTTCGCCGCTTTCCTCTAGTAATTCGATGTGCCAGCGCAACGCGCCGATCGGTGTACGCAGCTGGTGGCCAGCCAGGGCGATGAACTCGGACTTCATTGCGTCGATCTGGCGTTCCTCGGTCACGTCTTCGAACACGGCCACTACACCGTTCACCTGGCCATCGACCATGAGCGGGGCGGCGGTGAGGGCGATGGGTAGCGGATCGCTCTTGGTCCGGACCAGACAGAGGTGCTGGCTCGCACGCGAGCGGGTGATTTCGCGGTGCTGCACGGCTTGCGCCACGGGATGCTGATCAGCCGGCAAGGGACGTCCTTCGGCGATCAGTCCGAAGACGTCTGCGACGTTGTGCCCGAGCACGGCTTCCTGCGTATTTTCGAGTAAGTGCGCGGCGCTGGGGTTACAGGCTGTAATGCGTCCGTTGTTATCCACCGTGATCACGCCGTAGTTGATCGATTCCACCACGGCACGGTCGAGGGCGGAGAGCTCGAGCGTCTCGCGCGTGCGGCGCTCCACCTCCGCCTCAAGATGTGCATAGATGCCGCGCAGGCGGCCGGTGACGTCTACAAGGACATGGTCGAGCAATTCGATCTCATCGCCGCTCTTGATGGTGCGTTCGATCTGCCACTCGCCGGGCGTGAGGCGGCCGATCTTGGCCGTGAGTTCCTGTAGATTTTTGGTGAGTCCGCGGCTGAGTAAAGACGACAGCAGCACGCCCAGTACCAAGAGTAGGCCGCCGGCGCCGCCTAAGATGGCCGTCAGCTGCGACACGTCAGCGTAGACTTCGCTCTGGTCGGTCTGGACGGAGAGCCCCCACCCCAGTTCCGGGAGTGAGCGCACGGCCGAGAGGACGGCCACGCCGCGCTCGTCTCGGTTTGTGCTCGTCCCTTCAATGCCGAGCATGGCAGCGGCAGCGGGCAGGCGCAGGCGTACCGACTCAGCGACCGGTCCCAGAGAGATCTCGCCGCCCATGCCGTTCTCATCCAAGCGGATAACCTGCAGATCGCCGTCTTTCTCGTAGCTCAGTACGAGTGCGGCCGATCCGCCGATGGTCGGCAGGCCAGCCGTGACCGAGCGCAGCACAGTGGCGGCGCTCTGGCGGGCTACAATTGCGCCGAGAACCGTCTGACCGCTACCGCGCAGCGGAACAGCGACATCAATCCATTCCCAGCCCTGTGCGCCTGTGCGGGGCACCACGATGGTCTGCTCCGGCAGACGGGCTAACGGCGGCACGGCGATGCCGGCGCCGTCACGGCGGATCAAGTTCTCATCAAACACGGCGATACCCTTTAGTCCGTCGTCCTCTTCCGCAAGCTCGAGCAACCAGCGTTCAGGCGCGCCTGGTTCTGCCTCGCCGCGGCGCATGGTGTCGGTCATTGGATCGCGGCTGAGCAGGCGCACGCGCTCACGGGCTGCGTCGAGCGACTGCGTCATCAAGTCTTCACCCGCGGCGGCGGTTTGTTCTAATTGCACCAACATGCGCCGCTCAATCAATCGCTCACTCACCGAGAACGCCACTACCGAGAGTGCCGCCACGATGAAGAAGGCGAGCAAGAACAGGTCTAAAGCCGCGCGCTTGGCCAGGCTGGTAGTCAGTCGGAGGGGCGCCGGAGCGCCGGTGGCGGAAGTGGGTGTTGCGGGCACGGTTTCCTCTTATTATAGCCCAAAAAAGCCTTTTTTGAAAGGTTCACTGGCAGATGGCGTCAACGCGTGACGCTGATCGTTTCGTCCAATTCGGCGTTTGGCGCTGTTACAGTCAGACGTGAACCTGGGGCGGTGACAATTGTGTAGAGCGTGCCTGTCCCCACAAAGGGGGCCTGCGGGTCCACGGGGAGTGATCCCAGGTACTTCGCACCCACGGTCAGGTCGCCTAGGTCGACGCCGTTTTGGCACGTCAGCGCGCCGGTGCGGCAGATGCCCAAGGCAGTGGTGTCGGGGATGCCAGAGGGCAGGGCACCATTATTGTCGATGGAGTACTGAGTCAGGGCGGAGAGGATTGCTTCCACGTCGCTGCGACGCTGCGTGTTGCGCGCTTGAGCCATCATGCGGACGGGGTTGATCGCCACAATCACAATCGATGCCAAGATGGCGATGATCGCAATGACGATGAGAATCTCGATGAGCGTGAAGGCGGAACGGCGCATGCCGTGATTCTAACAAAAACCCCCCGGTTGCCCGGGGGGTTGTCTGGACGAAAGAGCGGAAAGAGCGGAGGAGGCGATTAGCGCGTGACCGAGATCGTGGCGCCCTGCTCGGCGCTCGGAGCCGAAACCGTCAGGCGGTTGTTGGCGTCCACAGCGATCGTGTAGAGCGTGCCCGTGCCCGTCGTGACGGCCTGAGGATCGTAGGGGATGCGGACAAGGTACTTACCGTTGGTCGTGAGGACCGTGAGGTCAACACCGTTGACGCACGAAGCGGCGCCGGTCAGACAGATGCCCTTGGCCGTCGTCGTGATGCCGGTCGGCATGGCGTTCGTGTCGACGTAGTACTGGTACACAGCACCGAGGATCGTGTTCACATCGCTGCGGCGCTGAGCGTTGCGAGCGTCACCAAGCTGCTTGGTGGGGTTGATCGCGACGATGACGATCGAGGCGAGAATGGCAATGATGCCAATCACGAGGAGGAGTTCGATCAGGGTGAAGCCCGATCGAGAGGCGCGGGTGGCCATGGGCGGGAGGGGTAAAGAAGGAATAAGATGATCCAGATGCGGATCTTGAACCGGCAGTGAGTATAAGTCGCCGTTCGGGTGCGGTCTTCCGCTTTGCCTTGACCGTTCTCACTGCACATGACCCCTTATCAGAGCACTATTCGCTCAGGGGCACAAAAATTCTTCGGTAAGCGGTTGGCAGATACCATTGTCGCACGCCTCCCATTGAAACTCGCCGGAGGTGCAGGAAGGCGCTGCACAGCCGCAAGCGTTGCCCTGTGGGATATCCACCGGAAAAGCCGTGGCTGATACAGTGAATGTGCGCACAAGCGGATCGGCAGTCGGCACAGGTGGTCGGCGCGACAATGTCACCGAGAGTTGCGCACTTGGATGTTCCTCATCAGCCGAAGTGTTCGTGATCGTCACGTTTTTCACCGTCAGCGCGCCGGCTGCGATGAGGTCGTACGGCGTGTCGCGCTCCACGATGACAAAACCGCTCCCCCGTTGGCCGAGGATCGTTGGATCCGTTTCGGCGTCGGCTGTCTGTAGTACAAGTACATGGCCCGAGCCGCCGAGTGCCGGCATGACGATGCGTTCAGCGTGTCGCACATGATACGTGAAGGCTTGAAGTAGCGCGGCACCGCCTCGTTCAAGATCCAGCAGCGCTTGCTCGCGACCATTCCCCTCCTGTGCCGAGATGAGGAACATCAACACCGCGATTGAGACGGCGCTCGTGATGCCCAAGAAGATGAGCAGCTCGATGAGCGTCAGGCCGGCGCGGGCAGCGAAGCGGATCATGCGCCGGTACAGAGCGTGAATGCAGGCACCTCGCGCCAGCTCTGGATGAGCACATTCGGCAGTACGGCGCTCAGTGAAATCTCCAAGCGTCGCACGGAATCACCGGCCTGGCCGGTGGCGCAGATGCTGCGGTTCCAGGCGCCCGCGCCGCCAATCGATCCGATGTGGCATTCGTCGTTTCCTACGGCCAAGTCTTCGTTGCCGGCATACGACAGGTCCTGTCGTAGGGCGAGGATGCCGCGCTCTGCGCACGAGCGCGCCAAGGCCAAGGCCTTCGAACCATCGCGCAGCGTGATGACATCGCGGCTCCAACTCGACGAGAGCAGCAGCGCCGCCGCCACGAGTCCGCTCGCCAGCGCGCCGATCAGCAGGATGGTGATCAAAAAGGCGTAGCCGGGACGGGTAGAGATGGTCGTCATGACGGGCGGAAGATGTGAATCGCTTGGTTCGTCAGCAGGTAGACGCGATTGCTCGTAGCGTCATACGTCACGCCGCGTCCGTTGCCCGTGGTGGCGTTATAGGTAGCGCGTTCTGGCGCGCCGCCGGCCTGAAGAAGGCTCGGACTGAGCATAATGAGTTCTTTGGTGGTGTTCTCGGTGGCGGCAAAGGCGCAGCTGCCAGGCAGGTCCAAGGCAAGGCCGTTCACGCTGCCGCCGATTTCGTGCACCCAGGGTCCGGTGTCGCTTGCCGGCGCCCCGGTCAGGCTGAGTGGGTAGAGGAGCAGCTCTTCGATGGCCGCGCCGTTCGCGCGACCCAGCAGTGTGCCAGTGCCCGCTGCAGCCACGGTCAGGCCATCGAGCGTGTCGGTGGCGTTGGCGCCCGTGCCGCTGGCGATGCGCAACGTGACGATCCCGTCACCATCATCATTCAAGGAAAACGCGCGCAGCTCCGAGGTGTTCATACTGTCGCTGGCGTAGATCAGGTACGGCGATACGGTCGCCAGTCCCGTCACCGAACCGCCACTGTCATGCAGCGTGCCTGCCGGCGTCAGCGAGACGCCGGTTACATTGCCGTTTTCATCGAGCGTGGTCGCGACGCTATACGCGATGAGCTGGTCTTCGCTCGCGTCGTCGGAGAGTCCCACCAAGAGCGACGTGTTCAGCGACGGGCCGATTGCTTGGAGCAGCAGGCTGCGGCCGCGACCAGAGCCGGGCAGGTCGACGCTCGTCAGTAGGTCGCCGGCGTCGAGGGATGCTGGATCACTCACGTCGTACGCCCGCAGCTCCGAGGTGTTGCTGCCAGTGAGGACGAAGAGCACGTCGCCCATGAGGGCCACGTCGCCGCCCGCCACATCGAGCGAGAAGGTTGTGCTGAGGCGAGTGGGCGCAGCCTCGTTGGAAATATCAAAAGCATAGAGGCCCGCTCCCCCGGCCGAGATCTCGCTCGTGACAAAGAGCGTGTTGCCGCGGCGGATGGCACGGTTATACAGCGGCGTGCCAGCATCAACGGCACTACCTTGCAGCGAGAGTGAGGTGCAGGTGCCGGCTTGGCCGATTGTCTTCTTCCAATCAGCGAAGTCTTGGATGATCGTCACGCTGCCCGTGCCGCCGCGTCGCTGCGCCCACTGGGTCGTGGCGGTGGCGCGCACTGTATCGGTGGCCAAGCTCGAGATTGAGACGCTCGTGATAAAGCCGCCGGTTGACGTCGTGTTCGCGCCGCTCCAGGTCCACTTACCGCCGCTCTTGCCGAGCCCATGCGTGCCGACCGAGAGAGACGAGAATGATTGATCGCGGATACTAGCGGTTGCCTCGAGTGCTTCCTCAGAAAGAAAATTCGCGCGCGCCGTATCGCCGGCGTTCGCCGTCATGTCCTGCACCACGAGGAACGTCATCGCCACGGCACTGACGAAGATGACGAAGAGCACGATGCCCATCATTCCCTCCAGCAGAAGGAAACCGTCTCGGTTGTGCCGTAAGGAAGGGAGGGTCCTCACGGTGTTTAATACTACGCGAAGATTTGCCACCTTTGCCAGGCGCGGCAAAGGTGGCGCCAAAACGCTGGCGCGCCTGGG
>CAZEVM010000028.1:0-13084 GCA_964515645.1 uncultured Candidatus Peribacteria bacterium
GTGGGAGGAGCACAAAGGCATCTTCACCTACACCACCGCCACGACCATCGCGGGCCTCCACGCCGCCGCGCAGATCGCCCAAATCCTCGGCCACACACACCACTCTCAGGACTACCAGGCCGCCGCCGACAAGATGCGCCAAGCCCTGCTCTTCCACCTCTACGACGAGGAGGCCGGCCGCTTTGTGAAGAAGATCAAACGCAAGAACGGCGTCACCACCGAGCGCGACCTCACCGTCGATGCCTCCATCGCCATGGTCTGGCGGCTCGGAGTGCTCCCCACCGACGACCCACGCATCGTCTCCACCATGGAGCAGCTCGAAAAACATCTCACCATCCGGACATCAGTCGGCGGCCTGGCCCGCTACACCAATGACTTTTACCACACCGTCGTGCCGCCCACGGCAGACATCCCAGGCAACCCCTGGATCATCACCACACTCTGGCTGACACAGTGGAAGATCGCCCGTGCCCAAACACCCGCCGCCCTCAAGGCAGCCCGCAGCGGCCTCGATTGGGCTCTCAAAGCGGCCGGACCGGCCGGACTCCTGCCTGAACAGCTCCACCCCGTGACGGGTGAGGCACTGTCCGTCAGTCCTCTTGCCTGGAGCCACGCCGCCTTCGTGGAGACAGTGCTTGATTACGCCGAGCGTGAGCACGCCATTGGTGCATGAGATAGGATGTCACCATGATCCGTCCGCTCATCGTCACCCTCGCTCTCATCCTGCTACCCGCCGGTGCTTCTGCCGCCAGTGGCACAACTGTCGCGGCCAGTGGCACTACTCTCGACTCCCTGCTAGAGACGCTATCGCCATATCTAAGCGAGACCGTTCCGCCCGACATGGGACTGATTTCTACGAGTATCAAAGCCCAGATCGATCAAATCGATAAACGACGACTGGACGCTCGCGAGACCTGCCGCACGCGCCTGCGAAAGGCCAGTACCACGACTCGCTTCGGCATTCTCTCTGACTGCGTCGTGGATGACCTCCTCTCACAGAAGGCCAGTCTCGACTCTTGGGCCAAAGCCATCGCGGACACGACCGCCGTGAGCGACGGCAATCGCACCGCCGCCATCTCGGCTCTCACTGCCGAGGCCGACGCTCTCGAGGCGCTCGTGGACGGGGTGGAAAATCGCGTCTACGGCTCCGAGCCGGATCTGCAAAAGGCCCGCCAACGGCTCGTGCAAAAGTATTCGACGCCCCGCTGGCTCAGCCTGACGCGCCTGCGCGCCGATCGCGCTCTACATTGGACAGCCTGGCTCGCACTCTCCCTGCGCGCACCGGCTGCCGGCTCGGGCACCACCCTGGAACCCGCTCCTGACAGCACCCTCGTCACCTGCCTCGATGCCGCCGCCGACCTACTGTTGGGCGTCGCCAGCGGCGAGAGCGACCTAGCGACGAGCCATCAGCGACTAGACGACGGTTTGGACGCGTTGGCCAGCTGCGCCCCCTGAAGGACGAGCGTACACTTGGACCCTGATGGCTTCCTTCCGCCTCCGCCACCAGGTTGAACGGACGAAGAATAAGCACTCGCGTGCCGTGGTGGTGAACGATACCGTGATCATTCGTTTAGCGAGGAACCTGAGCCAAAAAGAAGAAGAGCGCCACATCGACTATCTGCTCAAGCGGATGGCCGTCATCGTCGCCCGCGAGCGCCAAAAGACGACCGTCCACCCCTTCCGACGCCTGCTCGAAGGTCACAGCGACGAGACGATCCGCCTCGGTGACGGCCGCGAATTTCCTGTACACCTCCAAGCCGCCGCCCGCACACGCATCCGCACAAGCGAGCGGGGCTGGACTGTCGATGTGGGCCCCACCCTTCGCACCGCGCCTTTCCACCGCCTGCTCTGGCGCACGCTGAGCCAAGAGGAACTCCCCCGTCTCGAGGCCATTGTCCATCGCATCAACGCCGAAACGCTTCGCGTCCCCATTCGCGAGGTCCGCCTGCGCGTCGCCAGTTCGCAGTGGGGCAGCTGCTCCAGTCGCGGCGTCATCATGCTGAATACGGCTCTGCTCTTCTTGCCCGAACGTCTTCTGCGCTATGTGGTGGTGCACGAACTGGCGCACTGCCTGGTGCAAGGTCATAACCGGCGCTTTTGGCATATCGTCGAACACGCGTGCCCCGACTACCGGGCCCTGGTGGCCGAGATGAAGCAGTACCGCTTACTTCGCTTCTAAGCGGATCGGCTCGGGCCAGGCGGCGGTCTCCCAGAGGGGGTACCCCACCTCACGGAGCAGTTGTCCGAGCACATAGACGGGCAGGCCCACGACACTCGTGAAGTCGCCTTTGATGCGACTGATGATGAGCTGGCAACGTCCTTCAATCTGGAAGGCGCCGGCGCATCCCTGCCAACCGCCCTGAGCGATCCACCAGTCGATCATCTGCGGCGTCAGCGGACAGAACGTCACCTCGGTCGTGCAGAGTCCCACTGCCGTCTTGCCCATGCCCACCACGCACATGCCGGAGTGGCAGAGTGCGCTCTTGCCGCTGAGCAACTCGAGCATGCGCTTGGCATCGGCAGCATCAACCGGCTTCTCCAGCAGCACACCGCTGGCCGTCTCGACCACGGAATCACAGCCGATCACCACTGCATCAGGGTGCCGAGCAGCCACGTCCTCGGCCTTCAGTTTGGCCAAGAGCTCGGCACGACGCGATGGCACCGGCTCGACGACGGACTCCTCGTCGATACGGCTGGGATCCACCTGGAACTGCAGGCCCAAGCGCTTGAAGATCATGGCGCGGCCGGGACTGGCAGAGCCGAGGATGAGGGACGGGATGGCCATAGGAAGAAGAGAAATCAGCGGAGACCGACGGCGGTACGGACGCGCTCCATGGTGGCCTTGGCCACAGCGCCGGCCTTCTGGGCGCCCTCGGCAGCGATGCGCTCGAGCTCCTGCGGTGACTTCTGCAGTGCCTCGCGCTTGGCGCGGAGCGGAGCGGCAAAATCGAGGTAGGTCTGGAGCAAGCGCTTCTTCGCCTCGCCGTACGGCAGGCCGTTTCGGTATTCATCAGCGAGCGCCTTCTGTTCCGCTGCGGAGAGGAAGAGCTTGTGGATCTGGAAGATGACGCAGGTGTCGGGATCTTTGGCGTCGCTCATGCCGCGGCTGTCGGTGACGATGCCCATGATCGCCTTCTTGGTGGCCGCTTCGTCGCCGAAGAGCGGGATGGTATTGCCGTAGCTCTTGCTCATCTTCTGGCCGTCCGTACCGGGCACCACAGCCACCTCCTCGCGGATGACGCCCTCGGGCACCACCAAGGTGTCGCCGTAGGCATTGTTGAACTTGATGGCGATGTCGCGGCTCATCTCCAGGTGCTGCTTCTGGTCTTTACCCACCGGCACCTTATCAACGTCGTAGAGCAGGATGTCGGCCGCCTGCAGCACCGGATACGTGAAGAGACCAACGTTGGCGGCGATCCCCTTCTCAACTTTTTCTTTATACGAGACGGCGCGTTCGAGGAGGCCCATCGGCGTCAGCGTGGAGAGAATCCACATCAACTCCGTGTGCTCAGGTACATCGGATTGGCGGAAGATCGTTGTCTTCTCTGGGTCAAAGCCGCAAGCCACCAGGTCGGCGAGCATATCGGCACCGAGCTCCTTAAAGCGCTTGGCATCCTGGACGCTCGTGAGCGCGTGCAGGTCAGCAATCATGATGAAGCCTGCCTCGGCCTTGGCCTGCCAATCGATATTAGGCACGACGTAGCCGAAATAATTGCCGAGGTGAAGTTTGCCCGAAGGCTGAATACCCGAAAGGATGCGCATACCGGCCCAGCGTAGCGAGCTCAGCGCTTCTTTGGTAGGCGCTCTCCGCCGCGGCGGAAACGGGCAATCGCCTCCAGATAAGGCTTGGGCAGCGGCGAGCTAATAACCAGCTTCTCACCCGTGATGGGGTGGATCAGTTCCACGCGCAGCGCATGCAGGAAGAACCGACGGAACCCGTAGCGCTTGGTGAAGGAGATGTTGCGCTTCTTGTCGCCGTAGAGCGGATCGAGCGCCAGCGGGTGCCCGATGGACGCAAAGTGACGGCGGATCTGGTGGTGACGACCCTTCTCGAAGCGCGCTTCCACGTCGCTGCAATCGTCGAACTTCTCCACCACTTGGTACGAGGTTTCGGCCGGCAACAGTTGGCCCGGTTCGTGGCCGGCGAGCTTGGCTTTGATGATGCCGGACTGGGTCAGCATCTTCCCCCAGACGATCGCACGATAGACTTTGTTCCAACCGGCGAACTTGGTCTCAATCACCTTCTCCAGGGCTTCCTTGCGACGCGCAAAAATCAGCACGCCGGAGGTCTCGAAGTCGAGGCGGTGGATGGGGCGGATACCAGGTTCGTCTTTACGCAGGAAATCGAGGAGCGGCAGCTTGCCGACCTCACCACGACCGCGCACGACGAGCTCCTCCGGCAATTTGTGCACGGCGAGAAGGTAGTCGTCGCGATACAGGACTCGGGCGGGGTTGATAGGCATCAGCCTGAGTATACAGGATAAACGGCATTACGACGCCAAAAGCAATGAGGAAGAGCGGGAACATAGATCAGCGTCCGATGCGGACAGAAGTGAAGTAATAGGGCGTGTGGACAGTCACTCGGTGGCCGAGCGACTGAATCTTGGAACGCAGCGGGCGGAGCTCCTGCCGGGCCGGTAGACGAACGGAGAGACGAGCGCGGGGTTGGGCGGCCAACCACTCCACTAAGGCGGAGCCGCGGTCGGCGAAGAGTTCGGACGTCCAGGTGGTGCAGTCGACGGTGCCGGGGACGGAAGCGATGGACGAGAGGATGGCGGGAGTCATGAGCCTCAGTGTACGCACGTACACCTTAGGGTCAATGCTCCTGTCCAGGCCAAGATTCCGTTGAATTCATGCGAAAAACACCATCCTCCTGCAAACAGGGTATGGTGTACATACATACACCTAAAGCAAAAAGACCACTCTCGTGGCCTTTTTGTGTTTGTTTGCCGTCTCTCCTGAGGCGACAGTGACGTTTGCGGTCGCTGGGCCTGTGAACGGAAAGGGGCTGAGGCAAGGGGGCCTCGATTCTCTGCCGCGCTCTGGTCTCTTGTTTCTCCTCGTGACCCGACGAAGTCCCCGGACCGGTCTGCTGCAAAAGTCCAAAGAGGACGAGTGAGAGACACTGGGGAGGAAGGGAGTTCGCTGGAAAGGAACCCTTAGCCTTTCCAACGGTATTGCGGAGCAGAGAGGACTGTGGCCACTCTGGGAGCAAGACGGTCGCTAGACCCAGGAGTGTGCAAAGGAGATGCAGTGTGTGGCCGGGAGGAACGTTTGCGATGAATGACCACGGTCCTCTCTACGTATGGCTGGTGATGTGAATGATCCTGGTTCCGAGTGACTGTGTGTCTTGGTGTGGGGGGAGGGCCCTCCCCCGTATCCAACTTCTTCTTTCCTTCCGTATGTGTGTGAGAGTGTTTGTGTGTGACTTGTTCTGGGTTCCGACTCCGAACAAATCACGCCACTGTACGTGCTAGGTTTTGAAACGGCAATGAATGGGCCTGGCCCCCAGACTCAAGATATTGGATCGTATACAAAAAGTAGTCGAAAATGGCTTCTATCAGCGCACATGAAAAAGCCGCTTTTTCGGGTTGGAATCAGGCGCCGATCCCCGGCACCGGGAATGGCGCGCAGAATTCCGTCACCTGGGCACGGATCACCTTGAGGGCATCGGCGTCTCCCCTCTTCTCGATCGCCTTGCTGATGAAACCGCCGAGCGTCTGCATCTCGCCTTCCTTCATGCCGCGCGTGGTGATAGCGGGTGTGCCGATACGAAGGCCACTCGGCTTATACGGCGGCAGCGGATCATCCGGGATCGTGCTCTTACTGGCGGTGATACCCACCAGGTCGAGAACCTTATCCGATTCGGAGCCGTCGATGCCCCAACTCTTCATACAGTCGACGACCATCAGGTGGTTGTCTGTGCCACCCGTCACGAGGCTACAGCCCTGCTCCATCAGTGTCTCTGCGAGGGCCTTGGCGTTCTTCAATACCTGCTGAGCATAGACCTGGAACGGAGGCTGACTGGCTTCAAGGAGCGCCACGGCGATAGCGGCTGTCTGGTGCATGTGCGGGCCGCCTTGGAAGCCGGGGAAGACGCTGCGGTCGATGAGCGTGGGCAAGTTCTCGATCGTCTTCTCCGGGGCCTTCAAGGGATTCCCCACCGTGCCCTTGCTGAGGATCATGGCGCCACGCGGACCGCGGAGCGTCTTGTGCGTGGTGGTCGTCATAATCTGAAACCCGTCATCCAGGGGATTTCGCAGGGCCTTACCGGCGATGAGTCCGGCGATGTGCGCCATGTCGGCCATGGCTACCGCACCCACCTCGTCGGCGATCGACTTGATGGCGGCGAAGTCCAATTGGCGCGGGTAGGCCGAGAAGCCAGCCAGGATGATCTTGGGACGCTCCTTCTTGGCCGTCTCGCGCAGGCTGTCGTAGTCGATGCGGCCCGTCGCCACGTCGGCGATACCGTAGCGGACGAACTTGTAGAGTTTGCTCATGTACGTCACGGGACTGCCGTGCGTCAGGTGGCCGCCGTGGCTCAGATCCATGCCGAGCACCGTGTCGCCCGGTTCGAGCCAGGCGAAGTACGTCGCCACGTTGGCGGCGGCTCCGGAGAGCGGCTGCACGTTGGCATGATCGGAACCAAAGAGCGCCTTGGCCCGATCGATGGCGAGCTGTTCCACCTGGTCGGTGAACTCCTGGCCGGCGTAGTAGCGGCGACCCGGATAGCCCTCGGAATACTTGTTGGTGAAGATGGTGCCGAGCGCCTCAAGCACCGCCTCGGAGACGTAGTTCTCGGACGCGATCAGTTCCACGCCCTCACGTTGGCGGCGCATCTCGCCCTGCAGGGCGGCGAACACGGCCGGATCGGTTTTCTGGAGGTGTGGGAACGACATGGACCGAGCCTACCGGAGAAACGGGCGGGCACAAAAAACCCCGGCTTAGCCGGGGTTGGATAGCAAGATAAAAACGAGAATCAGAGCTTGGCGCCAACCTTCGCGAGCGCGTCAGCCACAGCCTTATCAAGCGTGGTGGCATCCTGGATGACAACCTTCTGGCCGTTCACGAAGAAGGTGGGCGTGGAATCAACGCCGAGATTGATACCCTCTTTGTAGTTCGCATCGACGACGTCCTCCTTGATGCCGGAGCGCAGGCAGCGATCGAAGAGATCGGGATCGAAGTTAAAGTGCGCGGCCCACTCCTTGAACGGGTTGTTCGGGAGCTCTTCCTGGTGCTCGTAGTTCCAGTTGATCCAATCCCAGTACTTCCCCTGATCGGCCGCACACTCAGCAGCCTGGGCGGCCTCATAGGCGTAACGATGAGCCGACTGAATCGGGAAGTGCTTGTACTCGAAGCGAATCTGCTGGCCATACTTGGCAATGAGCGGCTCGACGATTTGAAGTTCGACACTCTTGCAAGCGGGACACTCAAGATCACCAAATTCGACGATGGTGACACCGGCGTTCGCCGCGGTGGCGGGATGCGGCGTGGCAGAGGACGTGGCGGAGAGACCCGTCGTGTCGACGAAGCAACCAGTAAGGACGAAGAGACAGGCAAGGGGCAGCAAGCGGCGCATAGTGACGCCATTGTGTAACTTTCGAGGCAAAAAGACAAGCGCCGCGTGGAGATTCTGCGACTGCCTGGTACCCTGACCGGCGATGTCGCTGTACCGCACGTACCGGCCCAAGACCCTGGCCGATGTCATTGGCCAAGACCACATCGTCACTACCTTGGAACAGGCCCTGGCCCAAGACCGCCTGTCGCATGCCTACCTCTTCTCCGGCCCCCGTGGCACGGGCAAGACATCGGTGGCGCGCATCCTCGCCCGTGTGCTCCTCACTCACAAGACCGATGAGACCGTGGCCGCCCAGTTGAACAAGGGCATCGACGAGGGCAGCCTGGTGGATCTAGTGGAGATCGACGCCGCCAGCAATCGCCGCATCGACGACGTCCGCGCGCTCCTCGAAGGGATCGTGTTTCCGCCGGTCGCCGCCGCGGCCAAGGTGTACATCGTGGACGAGGTGCACATGCTCACGAAGGAAGCATTCAACGCCCTGCTCAAGACGCTTGAGGAACCGCCGGCCTACGCCTATTTCATCCTGGCCACGACCGAACTGCATAAGGTGCCCGCCACCATCCAATCGCGCTGCCAGCGCTTCCAATTCCGCCAGATCCGCGAAGAGGACATCATCCGCCGCCTGCAGGTGGTGGCCGACCTGGAGCACATCGACGTTGATCGTCCGGCCCTGCGCGCCATCGCCGGCGTGGCCCGCGGCGGCATGCGCGACGCTCTCTCGCTGCTCGATCAGCTCCGATCACTGCCCACCATCCGCGCCGAGGACGTTGCCGCTCGTGTGGGCGAGAGCGGCGTCAGCCAGGCCGATGCCTTGCTCAAGGCGCTCGACGACGGCGACAGCGCTGCCATCCTCAGGCTCACCGCCGAGTTGGAACAGTTAGCCGTCCCGCCCGAGAACATCCTGCGCCTGGTGATTGAACAAGTGCGCGAGCGACTACCCGCCGCCCTGACGGACCCCGCCGCCACCAACCGTCTGCTCGGCCGCCTGGAGAGCCTCCTCTGGTGCCTGCGCGAGCTGCGCACCTCGCCCGTGCCCTTGGCCGCACTAGAAGCCGGCCTATTGAAGGCTGCTGGCTTCGGTGGCGCTCTGCCCAGTGCTCCGACCCCGACTGCCACGACAACTCCCCCGCCTCCGCCCCCAGCGCCAGCCAAGCCTGCCGTTCCCACGAGCAAGAAAGAGGCACCGCCCGCCAGCGAGCCGGAACCCGCTCCCGCCGCGCCGACAGCACCAGCCACGACCCCAGCGGTCATCGAAGCCGCCGCCTTCACGCTCGAGGAACTCAAGGCCCAATGGCCCGGCATCCAAGCCAAGGTCGAACCGTCGTCGGCGCGCATGTCCCTCAAGGATGGCCGCCTGAGCGGTATTGCCGGCTCGACTGTGACCATCGCCTTCAGTTCGCGCTTCCACCGCGACAAGGCTGCCTCAGCCGAAGGGAGCCGCGCCTTGGAGCACCTGTTACAACAGACCTTCCACGTACCGGTGCGCGTGAACTACGTCGTCGATGGCGCCTCGACAGGCGTGGTCGAGCGTGACGTGGTGAACGTGGCCGACATGGCTGCAGAGATTTTCTGATCACTGTGCCTTCTCCAGCTGTGCGAAGCCGAGAACACGCTTCACCGCCGCGTCGTAGAGGACGACCGTACGATATGTTCCGTCGAGCGTGAGGCCAGCGGGCAGCGGCAAGCTCTGCAATCCGAATGCCGTCACAAGCGGCCCCACTTCCACCGCCGTCTCATCGGGGAACGTTCCCTCCATGGGGTCGATAGCCTGGGTGAGATAGACGTGCATATCAATGCCCGGGGTCATCAAGAACGAGGGGCCAATGTGCATCCAGCCGTCGATGAGCACCACCGAGCCGGTCACATCATCATCTTGGCCGCGGACAAACGTGCCGAGCCAACCCTCTTGAATCAGTGCCTGCGAATCCTGCGCCGCCCGAAGAGCCTGAAGCTTCGGCGTCTTCAGGGCACCGGACATGTTCGGCTCTTTCGCCTCCAGGTTGGTGATGTACTGCACCTGAAGCGAGTTCTTGGCATACACGTAGAGCGGGTTGCGCTCGATATCCTCACGATTGGGATAGGCAACTCGCGCGTCGCCGCAGGCGGTAAGCACAGCCGGGGCCACGAGAAGAACCAAGAAAGCAGGAGAAAAACGCATAAACCAATCATTAATGCTGCTGAGAGTCGGGTCAAGCCACCTCTTCTTCCTCTTGAGGCCGGAAGCGGGCGCCGTGGCGCGCCAAAACACCCAAATGATGCTTCAACCAGGGGTGAATCTTGGCCGTCTCGGCCTGCTTCGAAGTGGAGATGGCATCGCCGTCCGCCTTGAGCGCCAGGCCGACTTTCTTCCCCTTCTCTTCCTGCTCATCACTCAGCTCTGCAACGGTCTCAACGACCGAGTCACCCTCCTCAGCTTCGACGACCGTCGGACTCTCATCCTCGCTCTCACTCTCGTTCTCATCACTCTTACTTTCATCGTTATCGTCATCATCGCCGTCTACCGGTTTCTGCTTCTTCACCATTGGAGCCTTGGGTTGGACAACCTCTTTCTTCGGTTGGCGCAGGGTGGGAGCCGGCACCTCTTCCTGTTCTTTAGCCGGCACATTCTTGACCTGACTAACCGGCGTTTTCTCCTTTTCCGCGCCCTTTTCAACCTGAGCGGTGAAGGCCTCGAATTGCTCGGCTCCGGCGGACAGAGCGGCGGCATAGGCGGACGACAGCGACGAATGGCCCACTGTCTTGAGCGACGTCTCGAGACTTTCGCGCGACTCGGCCACGGCCTCCGCCTTCATCCCTTCCGCCTGAGCGGCGTCCACTTGATCGACCAATGACTTCAACGACGGGCGGCGCGGATCGAGAGCAGTCAACGCATCCAAGTGCACCTTGGCTCCGCGCCAGTCGCCGGCAGCCAGAGCAATACGCAGTGATTGCTCTTCCAGGGCGGCAGCCTTGGCCTCAGCCTCTTCGGCATGGCGCGCGGCGGTCGCAGCGCGGGCAGCGTTGCGAGCACTCTCGACGTAGGCCTGGCGGCCTTCTGGCGGGAGAGTGAGAAAAGCAGCCCGAGCGCGACGCTGGAACGACGTCGGGACGCGATCTGCGAGCGACTGCAAGACGCCCTCGACCTCGTCGTACTCGGCACGTGTCCGCTCGGCGCGGGCCAGCATGGGGGTGATGTCGCTGCGCACGAAGGTCTCGACATCCTTGGCCGTATCGGCGCGATCGACGGCGCGGCGGAGCCAGCGGTAGGCCTCATCGAGGCTGATGACGGCCTTCTCGCCGCCGGCGGCGCCGAGCAATTGGTTGCGCGCGGCGGCATGAGCGGCAGCCATCTCGGCCGGGAATTGGCGCACGTCCTCACGCAGGGCGGCCACCGCGGTCTGGCGGCGCGAGAGCGGCATGCTCAGGAACGAGGTGTTGTCACTCAGGGCGTGGCTGACGGGGACCGAATGCTCCTTCGCCTTTTCCAACAAGCGGTCACGCTCCAGGCGCACGGCGATGTTCTGGTCGACCTCGTGCGGAAGGATGTGCTCAATTTGTACTTCCTTATGCTTATATTCGTGCGCCGGGCTGCGGTAGAACGCTTCCCACTCGGCCAGGTCGGCATGGCTCATGGCGTCGCGGCCGCGCTCGAGCTCACGATGCAGACGCGCATAGAGGATACGCGCCGACTGCAGGTGCTCGCTGAAGAGCATCTGCACGAAACGCTCCCACCCTGCCACATCACTCTCATCCTCGCGGTTGATATAGCTCAAACCAGAAAGAAGATTCGCTGTATCAGAGGCGCCGGCAGCACCCATCTCGTTGAAGGTAATGCTCACGTAGCGGTTGACCCGGGCGTTAATGCGGCGAATGCGGACATCAAGGGCCCGCGTCTGACGCCGGTCTTCCGCCTCCTCTTCTGGTAGCAGGGCGGCATCAAACACATCCAGTTCGTCGTCGCCGGCTGTGAGGGAATGGGGGGCCGCCATGGGCCGCCCAGCATAGCAGATCGGCACCCGGGACAACTCCCCTTGAGTAGGCACTCCGTGACCCTCTATCCTGACCGCATGATTCTCTCCGACCGCGATATCAAGGCCGAAATCAAAAGCGGCCGCGTGAAGATCGACTCCGACCTGACGGTGGAACAGATGCACATCGCCGCCTCGAGCTTGGACCTCCGCCTGGGCAATACCTTCAAGCTCTACGAGCACAGCAAGTTCGCCATCCTCGACCCCATGAAGCCCGAGACCTTTGCGGGCAACATGCGCACCATCACCGTCCCGCCAGGCGAGTCATTCATCGTCCAGCCAGGCGAGTTCGTTTTGGGCGTCACTTGCGAGACGGTCACCGTCCCCGACGACCTGGTGGTCCGCGTGGAGGGACGCAGCTCGCTGGGCCGCCTGGGCATCATCGTGCACTCCACTGCCGGCTTTGTGGACCCCGGCTTCTCGGGCACCATCACCCTGGAGATCAGCAACTTAAACCGCCTGCCCGTGGCTCTCTACCCCGGCATGCGCATCTGCCAGCTGGCCTTCGAGCGCATGACCAGCCCGGCCGAGATTCCCTACGATAAGAAGAAAGGCAGCAAGTACCAAGGACAAATCCTGCCCGAGGAGAGCCGTTTGGCGGCCGATATGGAATTCATGAACAAGCACTAAAAAAAGGCCCGCTCGGAGTTCGAGCGGGCGTCAGCGTTGTTGACCTAATGACGTTAGGCCGCCAACCGCTTGGAGTGGCGGGACGTGGAACGGACAAAACGACGATAGCACTGGAGCTCGCGGACCCACGCCCGAATGTAGGCCTCAACCACGGCATCGTGGATCATTGTCCGGCAGGCTCGGTTGAGCGGATGGGCGATATCTTTATAGAGCTTGCTGGAACGCTTGGGCATCGGGTTTTCCTGGCCGCAGACAGAACAGAAATCGTGATCGCACTGCTGCAAACGGCCGCACGTGCGACAGTGTTCCTTCAGGCACTCATCCGGCATGGCGACATAGAGACCGCTGTGCGCCTGAATCAGGCGCAGGCCGTGGATGACGAAGCAGCCGTCAAAGGTGATGCTGAGCTGGGCCAAACAGGTCGGATGCCGCGGATCATAGGACAGTTCAATTTCAACGTTGGTCACGCAGAACATGGCAATCCCCCACTGACAAAGAGGTTGATGGTGAGAAAGACGCTTTGCACATGGTAGGAGGTGCCATGAGCGGATGCAAAGGTCGAAAATCCCCCTTTCGCCGGGCAAAGTTTTGGTACACTGCCGCCGCCTGGACGATGAGCTCAGCTGGGCCAACTGCCCGTCAGGGCAGGCCGTACCGAACGCTCCCCGCCCGCTGAGACTCTTCACAACATTGGACGATGAGCTCAGCTGGGCCAACTGCCCGTCAGGGCAGGCGCAAAGAAAAGGCGTTCCGAACGCTCCCCCGCCCGCTGAGACTCTTCCTATTACTCTGGACGATTAGCTCAGCTGGTTAGAGCGTTCGATTCACATTCGAAAGGTCCTCGGTTCGAATCCGAGATCGTCCACCA
>CAZEVM010000029.1:0-12966 GCA_964515645.1 uncultured Candidatus Peribacteria bacterium
CTGTCAGCGGCCTGTTTCTTTCTCCACTTTCTTTGCGCCAAAGAAAGTGGATACCGAATGAAGGCAGAAGCCTTAGCCCACCTTCCTATTCACCACCACCTGCTGCCCCACCGCAAAGAGCGTGGAGACGCCCCAGTAGAGAGCGACGGCGGCAGGGAATTGAATGGCGAAGAAGCCGATCATCAGCGGCATCGCGTAGAGCATGATCTTCTGCTGCAGCTCCTCAGGCGACTGGGCCGGCTTGCCGGTCTTGGCGTCGATCACGGGGGCCTTAGCGGCATCTTTAGCCTTCTTCTGCTGGAAGGCGAGCCACATCTGCCAGAACTGCAGGCCAGCAAGGATGGGTGCCATCAAAAGGGCCGGCTTGCGCAGGTCGAGACCGAGGAAGAACGGTGAGAAATCCCAGGTGATGTGCTGGAACACCGAGTAGAGACTCTCGCGGGCCAGCTCAAGGTGGGAGCCGTCACGGATGACGTAGAAGAGGCCAATAAGAATCGGGAACTGCACGAGCAGCGGCAGGCACGACTGGAACGGGTTCACCTTATGCTCTTTCCAGAGGGCCATCATCTCCTTCTGCATGCGAGCCGGGTCGTCCTTGAGGCGCTCACGCAGAGCGTTAATTTGTGGCTGGATCACTTGCATCTTCCGCTGCCCCTGCAGTGCGTGCTGCGTGGGGAAGAAGAGCAGAAGCTTCACGAGCAGCGTCAGGATGATAATGGCGATACCGAGGTTATGGTCGGGCAAGAGGGCAGCAATGCCGACGAGCAGGTTCAGGAACGGCTCGCTGATGAACGTGCGAAAAAGCTTCACGAAGGTACCCGGTTCATACGTCTCGAAGCGCACCACGACCTGGCCGGAGCCAGCTTGAGCTTGGAGATCCTGCGGCAGGCGCACCTCAAAGGTGCCGGCCTCCGCGAATAGCGAATACTTCCAAGCTGAGAGTGAGATATTGGTGTGTGAGTTGGCGGCGATAGTCGTATCGTCGGGGCAATCGCCGGCGATCTCCGTGGGGGCCACAGCTTCCGTCTTGTCGCCGCTCACGCGGAAGAGATCAAAGGGTGGCAGCGGGCAGCGGCTCTTCACCGTGATCGAGCTGGCTGAACCGTTGGTCACCGTCACCTCGGGGTACGTGCCCAGGCGTACGGTGTCGTCGACCATGGCGAAGCTGACACCGGTTGGCTCTGCGGTCTTTTCCGTGCCCCACAGACCTCCCAAGAGGAAGTGCGAGAGAAGGTAGGCGATCGCGAACAGGGCGACGAATTCGAGGGTGCTGCTGAGTCGGCTCTTCTGTGTCATCGGATGGTCGAGAGGAAGGAAGTGGCCTCGCGCTCAAGCGCGTCGAAGGCGCAATCGAGACTAGAGGACCGGGGCGCGATCAACAAACAGGTCGGCGGCATTACGCGGTCCACTTTGGCCAGCGCCAGGCGGAACGCCTCTTTGCAGCGACGGCGCATGCGGTTGCGGTTTACGGCAGATTTATCGAGCTTGGCGCCGGCGAAGCTGCCCACGTAGATGGAGCCTTCGGGGCGGACTTTTTCGCTAGGGAGACGGCCTTTCATCCAACGCACGACCATGTGTTGGCCCTTCCACGCGATGCCTTTGGTCCGGAGAACCTCGCAGCGCTTCCGGCCGCGGAGATGCAGCATCTGCATGCCGAAAGGATAGGGATTTTGGGTCAGAGGCGCGACATTGACACAATAATCATAAATTGTATAGTGTTCGGACCCATGCCCTTCGACCTAGGTCGCCTCCAACGGGTCCTCCATAACGAAACCGGACTAGTGTTCGAAGTTTCGATAGTGGGTGCGGCTCGCGACAAGGTGCGCCTGCGCCTGCAGGGCGTCTGCGTGCACGAGCAATCGTTGCCGGTGCGTGACGAGTTAGCCATTGCCGAAGCGTTGCCGAGGCATTTCCACGTCGAAGACAACCGGCTGGAAGATCGGTTCTTCTTGTCGAAGTACGTTGCCGATGCGGCCAAGAGAAATCATGACAACCTGCAGCGCGTTCTGCCGGAAACGAAGGAGGTAGCCGAAGTCGACGTTGAAGTTGGCGAACTGATCGATCAGCTGCAACTTCGCTTCGCGCGACTGTTCTTCAGCATGTCGGACACGGAGGTGGTCACGGTGATGCGTTCCATCGGCGTGTAATCAGGCCTGGCGGCGACGGCGCTTGTTCATACCGTTCCAGGTGTTCTGACCCAAGCCAATTTCCCGGAGCATCTCTTCGCGCTTGCTGGCCTTCAGGCCTTCGATGCGGGCATTTGTCGTGACGCGGTCGAGCATGACTTCTAGGACGTCATTGGCGTCTTGGGCGATGCGAAGATCTTCCAACATACCCTCCTCATCTTCAGCGTCGGAGTAATCATTGAGTAGCTTCGTCAGACGATCGACACGGAGTAGGTCGGCCTCGTTAAGCTTGGTCATCGGAGCGGGATTCTCCTGCGTGCCCGAAGAGACTTCCTTTAGGATTTCACGCACTTCGTTTAGCTCGCTGCCAGTGGGCATATCGATCCGCGACAAGAGCTCAAGGCGATCGTGAAGGTGTTCCATGTCTTCTAGCTTCCTCATGGGGGTGTGGGGTATGTGTTATCTCCAGTATAGCAAAAACAGGGCCACTTTTGAAGGTCGAAACGGCCTAGCCCCACCCCCTTCCCTACCCTAGAATCCACCCGTCCTATGGCTACGCTCTCCCAGGAAGACGTCCGGCACATCGCCAAGCTCGCCCGTTTGAATGTGAGCGATGCGGAGGTGGAACAGTTTAGCGGCCAGCTGACGAATATCCTCTCCTACGTGGAGCAGCTCCAGCAGGTGAAGACCGACGGCGTGAAGCCGACAGAGCAGGTCACTGGCCTAACCAATGCCTTGCGCATCGATGAGATCCGCCCGCCCATGGCCAGCCGTGAGCAGATGCTGGGCACAAGCCCGCTCCCGATCACCGATCATCAGATCACCACTCCCTCCGCCCACGGATGAGCACCCCAAACACTCTCACCATCGCGGCTGCTCATGATCTGCTCAAGAGTAAGAAGCTAACCAGCACCGAGCTGGTCAAAGCCTGCATTGATCAGGTGGAAAAGGTCGACCAGAAGCTCAATGCCTTCGTCTACCGCGACTTTGACCGAGCCCTAGAGAAAGCCAAAAAGGCCGATGATCAGGGTGTTTTTGATCAACCGCTTGCCGGCATCCCCTACGCCACCAAGGACGTCTACTGTGAACAGGGCGTCCCGACCACCGGTTGCAGTAACATTCTGCGCAACAAGGACTACGTCCCGCCCTTCGATTGCACCACCACAGCCCGCCTCAAGGCGGCAGGCGCGATCAGCCTGGGCAAGGTAAACACCGACGAGTTCACCATGGGCGGCTCCACCGAAACGTCGTGCTACGGCGTTACCCGCAACCCCTGGAATACCGAGAAGGTCGCCGGCGGTTCTTCCGGAGGTTCAGCCGCTGCCGTGGCCGCCGATGAGTGCCTCTTCGCCCTTGGTACCGATACCGGCGGTTCCATTCGCCAGCCTGCCGCCTTCTGCTCTATCGCCGGCCTTCGTCCTACCTACGGCCGCACCAGCCGTTTTGGCGTGATGAGCATGGCCAGCTCCCTCGATACCATCGGCCCCATGTGCAAGTCCGTTGAGGATCTCGCCATTGTGCTCCAGGCCATCGCCGGCCAGGACCCGCTCGACGGCACGACCGGCGCTGTGCCCGTGCCTAACTACCGCAGCGCCCTCACAGGGGATGTGAAGGGTCTGCGCATCGGTATTCCCAAGGAGTGCTTCATCGAGGGCCTCAATCCCGAGATCGAGGCTGCCACCCGCGCCGCCGCCAAAGTGCTCGAAAGCCAAGGCGCCACACTCGTGGATATTAGCCTCCCCCACTCGCCCTACGCGCTGGCCGCCTACTACGTCATCTGCCCCTGCGAGGTCAGCTCCAACATGGCCCGCTACGACGGCATTCGCTACGGCCACACCGAGAAGGCCGCCGACCTGGTGGAGTACTACCGCGCCGTGCGCAGCGCCGGCTTCGGCAAGGAAGTGAAGCGCCGCATCATGATCGGCACCTACGCCTTGAGCGCCGGCTACTACGACGCCTACTACCGTCAGGCCCAGAAGGTGCGCACGCTCATCGGCCAGGACTTTGAGCAGGCCTGGCAGACGGTCGATGTCATCCTCTCCCCCGTCACGCCCACGCCCGCCTTCACGGTCGGCGTGCATGAGAACGACCCTGTCGCCATGTACCTTGAGGACATCTTCCTTGATGCCCAGGTGATGGCTGGCGTGCCCGCCCTCTCAGTGCCGGCCGGCTTCTCCAAAGACGGCCTGCCCATCGGCGTGCAGCTCACGGGCAAGCAGTGGGGTGAGAGCGACATCCTCAAGGTCGCCCACGCCTACGAGCGGGCGACCGACTGGCACACGAAGAAGCCGATCATGCAGTGATCGCCGGCTGTTGGGCCTTGGTGTAGACGAGTGACGTGCCGTTTGGCCCAAAATTTGCCGAACGCTGATTCAGCAGTGCTCCGTTGTTGAATGTTTCACGTGGCACGCGGATGAGTGCCTCCATGAGGCCGTGGTTTGTCGCAATCTTGGCGACCACGGTTGCCTCGGGACGCTCGCCAATGACGACCACATCCTCAATCGATACGTGATCGTCAGTCACTTCGATGTCAGGTCGAAACGGTGTGAAGTGGAGTTGCTGGGTGATCGGCACGACGACCTGGCCTTGGTCATCGATGGTCTCTTCAGGAGTGTTGGGAGTGCGCATAACCCTATTCTGACCACTGCGCAGAGCCTGGCCAACGGGTGTGGGCGACTAAGTCTAAGGATCAGGCTGCGAGCCCTAACTCAAGCCAATTACGTATGATCAGAGAAGTCGCGATCAGGCCGATTTTGGGTGTTCATACGCGTACGAGAGCCGGTTGTACTCGCCCGTCTCGTAGGCGGTGATCCCCTGCTCATGCCAGAGGAGAAATTCAACGATCCCATTGTCCAAGGCGAGCCGGCTGCAGACCGTGCAGAATGGTTGCCCCGAGAAGGCCATCGCCCCGTCGTCACCGAGACGAGCGAAGTAGAGTTGCGAGCCGGGCAGGGACAACGGGTGACGTTTGGCAGCATCGAGGATGGCCCGCCACTCCGCGTGGATACAGCAGGTGCGGTCGTACTTTGGTTTACCCGTCGGGAATGTCTCCAGGCAGACGCGATGTTCCTCGCGGTCGAGCGGAGGCGCGTTGTATCCTTCGCCGATGATTTGGCCGTCAGCCACGATTACCGTGCCGCACTTCGCCTTGAGGCACTTCGCTTTTGCGGCTACTGCTAATGCAACAGTCATCCAACGCTTGGCATAGTCAGCGTCGGTTCCATATAGGGTGCGCATGCCTTGATCTTAGCTGACGGCTGGCTCTCCACTCTGGCTCTGCCACTCTAGCCATTGATAGATGATCTTGGCCGCCTCGGCGCGCAGTACTGGCGCATCCGGGCGGAAAGTGCCCGTGGGAGCACCGTTGATATCCTTGTCACCGGCCACCACGCCACGCTCCGTCGCAGCGGCAATGTCGTTGGCGTAGGGGTGCGTGACGGTGTCGCTAAAGGGTGCCATGCCTGTGGCCGCCTTTGTGCCCGAGGCATCGAAGAGAATCGCCAGTACCTCAGCGCGAGTGGCCGGCCGGTTCAGGTCTACAGGCGGGTTATAGAAGAGACGAAAGGCCATCTTTTCACCGCAGGAGGCGAATCGTTGGGCCCAGTGTGCCCCCGCACCGGCTGTACCACACTGCTTCTCGTCAATCTTCGCTACTTTGAATGCCATCTTCAAAATCTCGCCGATCGTCACGTTGTTTCCAGGGCCAAACTGGCCGGTTGATTCGCCATCGGCGTCTTTGTATCCAGACATAATACCCAGACTGGCGACGCTATTCACATAGGTGGCGTACCAGGCATCTTGGCTGATGTCGTCGAAGGTCGGGGCTGCCAACTGATCGAGCGTGTGATACAGATCGGAGAAATCAGCGGCATCGTGCTTGGTCTGCCATGCCACTAGTTCGGCCTTAATAGAGCTTAATTCATCAAAGTACGCCGCCAACGGAAAGGCGATGACAACCAGAGTCACAATCAAGCCGAGAGGGAGGATTCGACGGAACATCACCCAAGACGCTATCAGGCGGCCTGGGCGGGCGGTAGTTGACCCCCCTGGTTGAGTGGGATCTTGTACGAGAAGGTACTACCCTGCCCCACCGTCGAAGTCACGATGATGTCGCCCTGCTGAAGCTGCATGAAGTTGCGGGCAATGAATAGTCCGAGGCCAGTGCTGGTGGCAGCCTTGGCATTGCTTCCTTTCACGCCGGTGCGAGAGAAGAGTTTTTGGATCATCTCGGGTGGCATGCCTTCGCCGGTATCGGTGACATCAATGTAACCGTAGGTGCCATCTTGGCGCACAGTCACGGTGAGGCCGCCCTGCTTGGTGTGCTTAATGGCGTTACTAATGGCATTAGTCACGCTCTCAGCCATCTTCTCGGCATCGGCCAATACGGTAATCGCGAGATCAAAGCCGACGGTCGTGAGACTGAGGTTGGCGTTCTTCAGTGGCAGGCGATAATCGCGCAGTGCCCGCTCAGCAATATCTTTCAATGGCACCGGGGCCACTTGCACCTCCACCACACCACGATCGATGCGCGAGACGTTCAAAATGTCATCGATGAGTTGGCCGTTCTGGACGGCTACACCACGCAGCTGTGTGAGCTGCTCTTGAAGATCCGCTGTAAGCTCGCCAAAGTCGCCGTCGAGAATGCTCTGTAGCACGAGTTGCATCGAGGTCACCGGCGCGCGCAGCTGGTGCGACACGAACGATGAGATGTCACGGAGTGTGTCGTTCTTGCGGGCAAGCTCGGCGCTGATGCGCTCGTTGCGACGGCGCAAGGCCGCGAGCATGATCACCATCGCGAGGGTGACAAGCGTGAGGATGCCGCCTGCCACCACCAAACTCACTATGACCGGCCGAAGCGCGGCAGACAGCTCATCTACCGGCTGGAGCACTAATACCGTCCAGCGCTGTCCTGCCAAGTCGAAAGGCGCGGCAAGGGCGGTCATCCGTACCTGAGAGAAGGGATCCGTCATCGTTGATTCCAGGGTGGTCCCACTCCCCGGTCGAGGAAGGCTGGCGAAGGCAAGTGATGCTCCTGAGCTGGACGGCAAGAAGGGGTGCGCCACCACTGTGCCGTTCTGGTCCAGGACTACGGCGAAGCCCTCAGCACCAACAGTGAGGCTCTTCAGCCAGCGTGTGAGCAGTGATGTGCGGTAGTCAGTGGTGATCGCGCCCAGGAGGACACCGCTTTGCGTTATTGGAGCGGTTAACGAGACCGTCGGGCTTTCGCCACCGGCGTTCTGTCGTATGGCACCCATGGTCGACTGGCCATTCTGAAGTAGAGCGAGTTCCGTCGCAGAGAGCGTGAAGCCGGAGGCGGTTGGTGGGAATGCCACCCAAGGCATGCCATCGCCGCGTAGGGCGGCTGCTTGTTCGATCTGAGGGAAGGCTAGAGCCAATGTGCGCAGACGTAGACGCATGTCGACGTCGTTGTCGGTGGTGAGGGCAGCGGCTGTGCCTGGAACCCCGGCCATGGCCTGGGTGGCGCCCAGAACCATGGTGAGGTCCTGACTGACGAAGGTGCTCACTTGGGCGGCTGCGGCGGCATTGGTGGCTTGCTGAGCGCGTGTGGTGGCCTCGGTTGAGACGCGTACTGCGTGGATGCTTAAAAAGACGATCGGCAACAACGCGCCAAAGAACGGCAATACCCAGACCACAGCGCGCAGCAGTTCGCCAGCCGACGGTAACTGGGCTCGAGCCATCTCAATATCATAGCAGAAAAAGGCCGATCTGTCTTCTTCCCCCTTTTTCTGCTATACTGTTTCTCATACACACAAAAACTATGCCGTCTGTACGTCAGCGTCGTTTGCGCCTCCGTTCGGTGGTGGCTTTGTCTGGACTTGCTCTGTGCGCCCTCACCATCGGCGTGCGGCAAACGCTTATGGGCCAGTCGATGATGGTTCCAATCGATGATCTCAATCAAACGACCACCACTACGACGATCATTTCCAGTAGCACGATCAGCACAATGAGCACGATGAGTGTGAGCAGTGCGTCCATGACTGTTTCAAGTAGCTCTATCACTACGGTGACCACGTCTTCGCTGCACTCTTCTTCCTCTGTATCGAGTAACAGTGCCACGGTCACCTCCGCCACGGCATCGTCTGTTGTCAGCAGCGTCTCAACCTCGAAGTCTTCGACTGCATCCTCCGCTAGCAAGTCGAGTATGACGGTATCGTCGTCCGCTGCCATGTCTGTGAGTTCAGCGGAGATAAGCACTGGTGCGTCATCGTCATACGTACGTATCTCTAGCTCAAGCCAAAGCGAAAAAACGACGACATCGACGTCGGTCTCCTCTACGGCTGTTTCGTCCGTTTCCAGTGTCGAGAAGGTGTCCTCTGTCGGCGCCCAGAAGAGCGCTGCGTCGGTGAGTACTTCCACATCTAGTTCGGCAATTTCCAGCGCGGCTGTCACGCCCTCTGCGACGTCCACCTCGGCCAGCGCCTCGTCGGCCTCTCCAGTGATCGATGAGCGCTTAGACACAATGGTCAAAGAAAGCGACGGAACAGCTTCATCCGTGTCCGAAGAGCAGCGGCCAGAATACCCGCTAGTACTCCCCGAGGCGCAGCCTGCCGTGGAAGAATGGTATGTCCCCGAGACGCGTGACGAGGTGCAGGTCTTGGTTACTGATGTCGTGAATGATCTTTCCGCCCAGAAGGAGATTTTCCGCGCCATTCCCGAGGTTGCTCCTGAGACAACCGCCGTGATTGAAAAAGTTCAGGCCGAACTTTCGGCCAAGCTGGCCGACCTAGCGGCCGGTCGCATCTCTGTGGCCGAAGTGCGCGCCAATGCAGCCCAACTTCGCGCCGAGCTGCAGGCGGCTGAAGTCGAGCTTGAACCTGTACTCGCCCAGATCCGCGAAGAGCGCCCCAATGGCCTACTTGAGCGCTTGGCCCAGATGATCGCTCTCTTTCCCGACATTCGCGTCATCCTGCAGCTGGAAGGTGTCTCTACCATTGAGACAGACTTGGTCATGGAGAGTGCCCAGGAGTCGTATAACGATGCCCTTGTGCATTGTGTCGAGTCCGCCGACGAGTGTTCTCGTTTGGGTATGGTCATTGAACGTCTGGAGCGCCTGGACGCGGTCATTGACTATGCCAGCGCTGCCGTGGGCAAACAGGCCAACGTGGAGCGTCGCATCCAAGGACTAACGGAGTGAACGTCGAAAAGCGCCTAAAGGGCGCAAGACGACAATGGCGGAGCCAACGGGACTCGAACCCGCGACCTCTTCCGTGACAGGGAAGCGCTCTAACCAGCTGAGCTATGGCTCCACACGTGTGGCGTAGATGATGTGACGCTGAACGATGCCTCGCCTGTTCAAGAGGCTGGGAAAACCTACCAGTCCGCAGGCTTCCGCGCAATCTGACCAATGCTCCCTTTTTGATCACCCTCAGCGGGCGCTGAGCAATTGAGCCGCGTACGAGAGAGAAGCGGCCAGGAGCAGCCATAAAACAGCCGGCAGCATCAGCTCCTTCCAGGCGGGTTGGCGGGGTTGGGTTTGGGTGGTCATGTCTTTTCTCTAGTATAGCAAAATTGACACTATAAAACAATTCCCTATTTAAGCAATGATCAGGGGCTTATTGGAGGAACAGCAGGGGATTGCGCTTTACACCGTTATCGCGGACCTCGAAGTGCACGTGGATGCCCGTGACACCGTAGACGCGTCCGGTATTGCCCATGTACGCAATTACTTGGCCGCGCTTCACGCTGTCGCCGACGCTCACGTACACCTCTTTATTGTGACCGTAGAGCGTGGTCTTGCCATTGCCGTGATCGATCTGCACCACGTTGCCGTAACCGCCGTGCCAACCGCCGTCGTTCTCAGCCTCGGTGACCACACCGTCCTCGGCAGCAAAGATGTTGCCACCGCCCGACTCGGCGATGTCGAGGGCGTAGTGGCCTTCGTGGAAGTACTGCGTGATTGTGCAGTTGTCGCACGGCCACTGCAGGAGTCCTTCGGTGGGATTCTCAGTGAAGTCCTGGCCTGCCGGCTTCGCCGACGGCGTCGAGGTGCCTGTGGGCTTGGGAGTGATTGCGACTGGCTTCTTATCAGGTTTGCTTGGCAGTGTGATGGAGGGCGTTCCTGCCAAGCCGGTACTGCGGCCGAAGATCGGCTCGCCGCCGGGGATGATCAGCTGCTGGCCGGCGGTGATGAAGCCGTTCTGGATAGTGTTCTGCAAAGCGATCTCGTCGGCGTCCACGCCGTACAGTTCGGCGATACGCGGGAGGGTCTGGCCGCGCGTGACGGTATGAAGCACACCGTCCACGGGCAAGATGAGCAGCTCGGTGCCGGCCGGCACAGGATCATCGGGGCCCAGATTATTGGCAAAGCGGATCGTATCGGAACTGATCTTAAAGCGCGTGGCGATGTCGCCGATGCCCTCGTTGGGTTGGAGGGTGACCAGGGTCCCCTGTGAGAGTGTGCGGTGGAGCTCATGGCGCGTCAGCGGCGATGTCTTCATCAAGAAGCCGTCTTCCACCATGAGCAGCTGTGAGGCGTCGGCCATTTCGGGCGCGGTTTCGCCCGTACCGAGAGCCTCGGACGGGATGTACGGGGGCAAGAGCGACCCGACCAGGAACGTCGCGGCGCATAGCACGCGCACACGAAGTGACAGCCAAGAGACGGAAGGAGGTGCCACGGAGCCGACAGTCTAGCAGACCAAAGCCGTCTCAGGCAGCCTCAGCAGGCGCTTTTTTTGACAATATCAGCGTTCATGACCTGATCATTAACGGCTGGTTGGCAGAACAGAGAGCAGCGTTTGCATGTCTCCATAGCGGTCGTCCGAGTGGAGGAGCACCACCAAGGTCCGCCGGCCGCCCTGTTCCACGATGGAAATCAGACATTCCTTTGCCAGGTCGGTGGTGCCGGTCTTGCCGGCAGTGATGTTGCTGTCGTCCTTCTTGAGCAGTTGGTGCGTGTGCGAGAGTGAGAACGTGCTGCCGCCTTTGGTGGTAATGCTGGCTTGGGTTAGGCCCATGCGCTCCACGATCTCCGGGTGACGAAGAACGTACATCGTCAGGAAGGCCAGGTCGCGAGCCGTCGAGTTCTGCCCAAAGTCATCCAGCCCCGTGGGGTTCACGAAGCCTGTGCGCGTCAGTCCCAGCTCCTTGGCGCGATCATTCATCGCCTTCACGAAGGCCGAGACGCTGCCGCTGTGGTGCACCGCCAAGCTGATTGCCGCGTCGTTGGCCGAGGGCACCAGGAGTCCGCTCAGCAGGTCTCCGACCTTGAGCTGCTGCCCCTCGCGCAGGTGCAGCATGCTGCCCGTGGCCGTCGAGACTTCGGCCGGAATGGTGACCCATTCGTCCAGCGAGTGATTCTCCACGATGATCAGGGCCGTCATGAGCTTGGTCAGGCTGGCCATGGCGCGGATCTCCTCTGGGCCGGATGAATAGAGCACCTGGGCGCTATCCAGGTCCAAGATGATGGCGCTGCTGGCCGAGAGCGGGCGTTCAGGTGCGATGGTGGCCGGGTCGGGCGAGAGCGGCGACTCGACCGGCGCGGCAATCGCCACGGTGGGGGCATCGGTGCTGCCGGCGGGTGCGATCCCGTGTAGCGGCATGGCGCCGAAGAGCAGGAGTGGAAGTAATGAATCAATCATCGGGAATGACAGTATAGGGCAAGTGCCCGGCGGAGGTCAGCGATACACAATGCGATCTGCCAAGCGCAGGTCGACGTACTCATCCACATCCGCCTGGGCGACGTGCTGCAGGAAAATACGGTAAAGCTGTAGCTCATCTTCCAGGTCGTTCTTCAGATCGAACCAGAGGGAGAATTCTTTCAGCTGCAGGTGGAATTCCTGGGCGCGCACGAAGATGGTGCGCTTGAGCACCGTCTGGCCGAATTGCTCGCTTAAGGCATGCTCCGCTTCGGGGAGTCGCTCCAAGATGCGTGGATCAAAAGGCTTGGTGCCCACATTGGGACGGGCCGCCCAGTCGACGATGGTGAGTTCGGGCAGGCTCTCCGCGCCGGGGACTTGGCCAGGGGCATAGCGCATGTAGATGCCGCTGCGGGTGAGGTAATCGCCAATCACGGCGCCGCTGGCTGCTGCGGGGTCGGCTGGCGGTTCGTTCGCGCTCTCGATGCGCATGCGGGCCACGATCGGGTCTAGCTTCAGTTCCACGCTCAGCTTGTTGGGGTAGCGCTTCGAAATGGTGACGTCCTGCAGATCGGGCACGGCTGTGGCCAAGAGCTCCTTGGCGTCGCTCGAGGAAATGAAGAACAGGCGCTGGCCCAACAGGGGCTGCAGCGCACGCTGCACCGAGGGGATATCGATGCGCAGGTCGGAACGATTGATGCCGATCGAGGTCAAACGGAGGATTGGCGAGAAAAACAGCATCGCCAGCGTCAGCGGGACGAGAGCGACGAGGGCGATCCACATCGCGCGCATGAGAGGCTTCTTGAACCACTGGATCTGACGCCGCCAACGAGCCCACGTGCGCCGCCAACGTTCAAGTGTATACGTGCGCTGCCGACGGTGCCGCTTTGTAAGCAGCGCCTTGGTTTGCCGCGAGACGCGGCGATTGAACCGTTTCGGAAGACGACGGGGCGAGAGTAGCACCGGCGTCGATCATACGGCTTCGAGGCCCGTCACGGCAGCGTTTCGGCCTGCATCGAGACGGGTATGATGGCTGGGCCACCTATGCGCCTCGCTATCACTGCCGACTGGCTTACCACTGCGGGCGGAGCCGAACACGTCATCAACGAGCTCCACGCCCTCTGGCCCGAAGCGCCCATCTTCACCACGGTGGCCGCTCCAGAGCGCCTTGGCACCTTGGGCCAAGCCGACATCCGCACCAGTTTCCTGCCGCCGCTCTCTCGTCTCATTAAGCGTCACCCGCG
>CAZEVM010000030.1:0-12570 GCA_964515645.1 uncultured Candidatus Peribacteria bacterium
GGCCGATGGAGAGGGGCCCAGGCGCGCCAGCGTTTTGGCGCCACCTTTTGCGCGCTGCAAAAGGTGGCATACCTTCAGTACGCAGAGGTACCAGTTTCAATTACTCCTTATCATGTTTCTTCTCCTTCTCATCAATCAAACTCTTTCCCACGATCGAGCCCACCGCACCACCGATCACCAGACCAACGATGAGGGAGTTCAGGAGTCCTGACTTCTTTTTCTTTGGGGCCTCTTCTTTCTTCTTGCGGAAAAACATAGTGGTTAGACGGCCATGCCGTGGTGCTTCTGGAAGTATTCGACGACCATCGTCTCAAGCTCGGCCAACTGCTCCGGGCTGCGGGCCTCGATGCAGACGGTCAGGCAGGGCGTGGTGTTGCTCTGACGGATGCCCACCCAGGCGCCGTCATCAAAGCTGATGCGCGCGCCGTCGAGGGTCTCGACCTTGTTCGTCTTCTGGAAGTGCTCCGTGACGGCCTTCACCACCGCACCCTTCTTGTCGTCGTCGCAGTGCGGGCGGCGCTCTTGGGCTTGGTACACCTTGGGGAAATCGCCGAGCAATTCGCTCAGCGGCTTGCCCGACTTCTTCATGATATTCAGCACGTGCAGGGCGGCCAGAATGCCGTCATCCACGCCAAAGTAGCCTTCAGCGAAGAGGAAGTGGCCCGAGGTCTCGCCGCCAATCAGGGCGCCTTCCTTCTGCATCGTCTGCTGCAAGAACGAGCGGCCTACCTTGCTCATCACCGGGCGTCCGCCCATCTTCTCCACTTCGCTCGCGATCAGGCCGGACATCGTCACGGTGTAGACCACGCCGTTGCCGGGATTGCGGCTGAGCATGTCCTTGGCCATCAGCAGGAGAATGTCATCGTTGAGGCGGATCTCGCCCTTTTCATCCACCACGCCCAGGCGGTCGCCATCGCCGTCGAAGGCGAGGCCAACCGCGAGCTTCTCGTCGGTCACGATCTTCTGCAGGTCCTTCAGCGTGTCGCGCTGGCTCGGGTCCGGATGGTGGTTGGGGAACGTGCCGTCCGGTTCGATGTACAAGCCCGAGATCGAGGCGCCGGCGGCTGCGAGGATCTCGGTGTAGAGCGGTCCGGCTACGCCGTTGCCGCCATCAACGCCGATCGTCAAGCCCTTGGCGGCATCGGGGAACATACGGGCAAGGTGCGCCTTGTAGGGCGTTGTTGCGTCCAGGTCTTCGGCCGATCCGCCGTCGACGGTGTCGAGTCGCCCCTCTTGGATACGCTTGAGGATCACTTGGATATCGGGGCCGAAGAAGCCCTGGGCCTTGGCGAGCGAAAGCTTGAGACCGTTGTCGTGGCCTGGGTTGTGGCTGGCGCTCACTTGCGCACCGGCATCGAGGTTGAAGTGGCAGACGGCGAAGTAGTTGAGCGGCGTCGGCGTCTCGCCGATGCGCAGCGCCTTGCAGCCGGCGGCGACCAATCCCTCCACCAGGGCCGCCTCGAACGAGGGGCTCGTCACGCGGCAATCGCGCCCGACGGCCACCGTGGGGTTCTGCTTCTTGGTTCGCTCGCGTAGTTCCGATCCAAACGCCTGGCCCATGAGTCGGTACAGCTCAGCGGAGAGCTGGTTCTCGGCGTGGCCGCGAATGTCGTACGCGCGAAAAACTCGAGGGTCGATGGTCGTCATGCGCAGTGCAGACTAGGCCAATCACCGCCCCTTTTCGAGGGCGATCCGTGAGTTTTATTGTATAAATAATGTATTCAAATTTTTCCTTCAATGATAGGGAAAATATCCCTTTGAAGGGTTCCATGTCTTAGCCTCCGAGCATCTGCACGATGAAGCTTGCCAGTAGGTAGCTCATGAGGATGATGAGGAGGCCTACTCCCGAACGAATGATGAGCCCCTTGGCCTTGGAGAATTGGTCCTCGTTGCCGGCGGCCAAGATCATCATCATGCCGGCGTAGACCACGACCGCCAGGGCTACCAGAGCAATAATGCCGAGGATGCCGGCCACAATTTGTACGCCGCGCGCGATGAGAGCCACCGGGGTGCCACCCGACGGAACACCGAAGTCGTTAATGCCCAGGCCTGCCTTGATCGCCTCCGAGCAGATGAGCAGTAGTCCGCCTGCGACGATCGAGATAATCGCGCTCTTCATCTTCTCGCCGCCGTCACTCGCGCTGGTGAGAGCGCGGATACCGGTGGCAATGATGACCAAGAGGCAGATGACAGCGAAGAGTGACAGTGACCAGCGGATGACGCCAAGGATCTCGTCGGAAACAATAGCTGCGCCGGCATAGACACCGCCCTCACTGGCCAGTACGCCCTCCTCGCCGCCGGCGGTAAAGAAGGCCTGGATGAAGCGAGGGGCAAGAAACGCCAGCATGATGGCGGCCAGCGTGGTGGCAATAGCCTTCTTCGCCTTAGACTGATCGTCTTCCGACGAGGTGTAGAGCAAGGTAAAACCATTGCGCACGACGGCGAACGCGCCAGCAGCAATCACGAGGAGTTGGAAGCGGTCGATGGCGTACTCCACGGTGGTGAGGGCGCAATCCGCGCCGCTGCAGCCGCCACCGAAGAATGCCTGCAGGCTTCCGGCCACGCCTTGAGCGCCCTGGCTGGCCAAACCTTGCGCCTGTGCCGCCATGGGCAGCACGAGTCCCGCCACGAAGGCGATCCAGCCGGCGAGGGGTGAGAGGCGCATTAGAGCGAGAGGAAGAAGTTTAGGAGCACGTACGAGCTGACCACCACGGAGATGGCGATCACGGCCGTGAAGAGGCCCTTCTTGGCGGTGTCTTTCTGGTCTTCATTCACCGAGACCACCAGCAGGATGCCCGCCGCCACGAACCACAGCACACAGAGTGCGCCGAAGATGGTGAGGAGGAAGTTCGCCATACCGACGATTTCCGCGCCCAGCACGGCAGCACCCACCTCGGGCGAGAAGGCCGATACGACGACGTTGGCGAGCGTAATCATCACCACGCCGATGAAACAGGCGGTGAGACGCTTCTTTGCCTTGTCGCGTTCACCATCGTCCTGCACCAGCACCAAGCGGAAGGCGACGATGACCAGCACGGCCGTGGTGAGGGCGGCGATGATGAGTTTGATGTAGAGCGTGACGTTGCTAAACGCCGTCTGGAGCGGTTCGGGGTTCACGAGTGTGCTGCGGGCGGACGAGCCGAAGGCTTCCACAAAGAAGCTGGCCAAACTCATGTAGGCGCAGCCGTAGATGGCTTGCTCGTAGCCGCTCTTCGCCGTCTTCGTGGCCTCTTCATCGTTCGCCTGATAGAGCATGCGGAAGGCGTAGAAGAAGAAGTTCGCCAGCGCACCCGCCACGAAGACCACACGCATCGCCGGGAAGACGACATCGGACAGGAATTCGCCGACGCCTTGCGATCCGCCCTGAGCACAGGGGAGGTACGCGAACGGGCACGGATCAATGGTTTGGCCGTGGGCGATGCCCACAATCAGTCCCAGGAAGGCCGGCAGAAGGCTCAGAAAGAAGGTCAATCAGGACATTATAGCGGAAAATGGACACTTTCTCCAGCCCTCCGGAGGGGTGAAATCCGCGAGAATAGCGCCTTGCGGCCGTATTTCATGATCGCTAGAGTGTCGTCCCACGTAGTAGCGCCCGATGCGCTCCTGCGCTACACTCTCCTCGACCTATGGCCAAGAAGCCTACACCAAAGAAGCACCGCGCGAAGCGCGCGACTCGCCTGCAGCACTCGCACTACCTCTCCCTCGAGGTGGCCCGCCTGCGCGACAAGAGCCAGTCCCCGTACGCCGCTCCGGCCACGCCGAAGCGCCAGGGTGACAAGGCTCTCAAGAGCATTACGCGCATCAAGGCCTAAGTCGGCCTTTTGCCACGTTCCCTCCCTCCGACATGGCCCGCCGCCGCCACCTTTCGCGCATCGCCGTCATGCAGGTGTTGTTTGAGCGCGAGGTTCGTCCGGAGATCGATCCGGCGGCCGCCCTCAAGCGTAATATTGCCGAACTCGGCGCCTGCGATGAGGAGTTTGCCGAGTCCCTCTTGGAGGGCACGTTGGCCGGAGAGACGGAGTTAAAAGCGCTCATCCAGAAGCATGCTCCGGGTTGGAGCCTGGAGCGCATGGACCCCATCTCGCGTTGCGTGCTTTGCTGCAGCGCTTTTGAATTGACCAAGAATCCCGAGGCGCCGGTTCCCGTGGTCATCAACGAGGCCATCGAGATCGCCAAGGAGTTCGGCTCCGAGGAGAGCGGCAAGTTCGTCAACGGCGTCTTGAACGCCCTGGCCCACGAGTTCCGCCCCGACGAAGCCCGTCCGCCCAAGGCTGCGTCCGATGCGCCGGCAGAAGACGCCGAAGCTTGATATCCTAGAAGCCATGTCCGCCACCCCGCCCCGCCCCTTCGTCCTCCTTGAGAAGGCGATCGACTGCTCTTTCCGCAAGAAGGATCTTTTGGCGCAGGCCCTCACGCACCGCAGCGCCGCCCGCGAAGCGCGTGCCCATGGCCACAACGAACGCCTTGAGTTCCTGGGTGACGCCGTACTGGAGTTGGCGGCAACGGAGTATCTCTACCACCTCAGCTCCAAGCCCGAAGGAGAACTGACCAACTGGCGTTCGGCCCTGGTGCAGCGCGAGCATCTGGCGACAGTGGCGCGCGATCTGCAGCTCGGTGAGTACATGCTCATGAGCCACGGTGAAGAGGCGAGTGGCGGTCGTGACCGTGATTCACTCTTGGCGAACACCTTAGAGGCGGTGATCGGTGCTGTCTTCCTTGATCGTGGCTTTGAGGCTGCCAAGGAGTTCTGCTCCAAGTTCATTCTCCAGCGTTTGCAGCATCTGCTGGCTCAGGGTAAGGATCGGGATGAGAAGAGCGTCTTTCAGGAAGAGGCTCAGGATCGCCTCGGTATTACCCCGCACTACGTCACTGTCGACGCGTCGGGTCCCGACCACGATAAGTCTTTCGTCTGTGCTGTCTTCCTCGGCGAGGAGAAGGTGGCCGAGGGGTCCGGCAGCAGCAAGCAACGTGCCGAGCAGGCAGCAGCCAAGGCGGGTCTAAAGGCAAAGAAGTGGAGCTAAAAAACCCGCGCTACGAGAGCGCGGGTTGGGTGTTCGTGAGGCCCCGGCGGCGGGGCGGCTTTTCCCGATTGAAGATCGCAATCAGGAAGCAAATCGATGTCCAGAGAGCGCTGATCATTAGTGCCAGGGTCAGGGCGGCGCAGACGACAACACCGAGGACACAGAAAAAACGGATCCATAGCAAGATTTTCACGGCGTACTCCGTTGAGTGAAGGGGCGCGCGGGTATTGGAGCGTTTTTCTTCATTCACGGCAAGAGAATGTCCTGTAGTCCCGTATTCTCCTATATTTGCTACTTCTTTAAGAGAGTGTTTAGTGATATAATGTCATGAATAAACAACAATACCAACCACTCTGCGGCCCGGCCGACAGGTCACACGCGCATCGAGCGACTCCTGCTTGTAGCCATCATCGCGGCAGCATTTCTGCCGGTAGTGGCGCTGCAGGGTGTCCTGAACGACACTACAGCCCGGGTGATGAACCAGTGGCGCGCGCCTACCGCGGTGTCGTCTGCTGGTCACTCGTCGTCGGTACGACATCGCTTCTCCGTGCGCCGGACGACCATATCATCCCGCTCCAGCGTCAGCGCATCGTCACTCACCCGCCGTGCGGTTCAACAGTCGTCGGCTTCTTCGGCACGCCGTCGGGCGGCGGTGCGTGCCAGCCAGCGCTCCAGTGTGTCGGCTCGATCCCGGCTACTCACAGCTGATTTTCGTCCATCTGCTCCGGAGGGGGAATTTCCGGACTTTGGCTCGGCTGTCATGCCGGTGACCCAGGTGCCAAACTGGGGCGTCATGACGTCCTCCACTCAGTGGGCGCGTTCTTATGACGAAATGGAGCCGCAAGATTTCGTCTCACTGCCCGCCTATCGCCTTTCAGAGCTGACGATTCCGTTACAGAGCCTCATAGCCAATCGGACGGCCGAGCATGAGCGAATCATTACGGCAAAATTAGCCTATTCGACGCGCTATTACGGCCGCTACGACCTCGATAGCGGTGAGTACGAGGGGGCACACCCTGGGATTGACCTAAAGGTCGCCCTGGGCACGCCGATTGCTGTTATTGGTGGTGGTCGGGTGGCGTCCGTGGGCGAAGGTGAGCATCTTGGCCAGTACGTCATGGTGGAGCACCGAATCGATGGCCAGGTATACTTCTCGGTCTACGGCCATGTGGACGATATTCAGGTCCAGGCGGGCCAAGACGTGGCCGCTGGCGACATTATTGGCGTCGTCGGCATGACCGGCTCCACGGCCAGCCCACACATCCATTTGCAGATCGATCGTGATGATGGAGTACGGCCCCACGTGCCGTTCGCCACGGAGTCTCCGGTTGAATCTGCTGCTGACGCGACGCGCACCGAGCACCCGATCCTCTTCATTCAGCGTCACACGAAGCTCTGACCTAAGAAAAAGCGGCCCGGAGGCCGCTTATTCTCTTCGCTGTGTCGTTGTGGACTTAGCGTCCGCAGAAGGTTTCGTCGTGGATGGCATCAACGATGTCATCGGCGCTCAAGCCGATGTTCGCACTGAGTTGTTCGGCGAACCATTGGACGGCGCCGGCACTAAGAGCGGGTGAGGCGCGCTCAATGTAGCGGCGCAGCGAGCAGATGGCCTCCACTTGGGCAGGAGTTGCTTCGCCGAGATCGGCACCACCGAAGCCTCCCGGCGGAACGTTGCCGAAGATGCGGCCGAAGAAGCGCTGGAAGATAGCGAATTCATTCGTGCGATGACCGGAGTGATGCGAGGGGCGACCTTCCTGCGAGAGGTTATTGAACGGACCTTCAGTGGGGCCGCTCTCTTCGGACGAGGACGACTCCGAAGAGAATGAGGAAGAACTACTACTCGAGCTGCTGAATGAGCTGGAGCTCGAACTGCTGGAGCTGCTCGACGAGCTACTGATGGTGCCGCCGCAGCCGAGGGCGAGATCGGCGACTTCGTCGATGCTCAACGGGCGGCCATACAGGCGCACTTCATCAAGTCCTCCGTCGTAGTAATAGTTGCCACTCATGCCGCCGAGAAGAAGGTCCTGTGCCGAGCTGAGGAAAGAGCTCGGGATGGAGACGGCCGTAGCCTTCTCGAGACCATCGACATAGAGCTTCATCACGTTCGTGCTGTCATTGAAGGTCACGGCAACGTGGTGCCAAACGCCGGCTGACAGGTTGAGTCCGCTCGTGGCGAGATTGTTGCCCGGGAGACCGAGATCGTAGCCCCAGAATTCAATCTCACTGTTGTTCTGGTATAGGGCGTACTGCTCACCAACGCCATCGCGGCTGCGACGGAGAATGAGGGTGTAGCCATTCGAGACACTGTCAGGCTTGATCCAAGCGCTGATCGTGAGGTCGGCAAGGTTAAAGTCGCCGGCCGCCGGGACGTTGACGAAGTCATTCGTACCGTCAAATTCCAGGTGGGCGGTATTCACGTACAGCGCCGGAGCATTGATCAAGGTCGACCAGCCAAGCTCGGCGTTGTTCATGAGCGTGCCGTCGTGGCCGTTACCAGAGCTATCGTCGGCCGTTGTCCCCACGCCATCATTGAGCGACCAGTAGGCGATGAGAGAGGCGTCACTCACGGTGTCGCAGGCCAGGCTGCTTGAGCTGCTGCTTTCGGTGCTGGAGGACGAACTTTCAACGCTACTGCTCGAAGACGATGAAGAGCCATCGGTGTCGATGCAGGCACCGGCGTTCAGGTTCGTGATGCTCTCGGAGGAGAGGATGACGTCGTACACACGCACCTCGTCAATGAGGCCGTTGAACGCCTGAATATCAGCGACAGAGCGCTTACCAATCTCAAAGGGCTGATCGTTCAGCATCGTGCCGGCGAGGGCATCAATGGTGGGAGAGCCAGTGACATCGGTGCCATCGACGTAGATCTTCACGCCGGATGCAAGACCGGAGCCGTTGTAGCTGAAGGCAAGGTTGTGCCAGGCATCGGTTGTGAGGCTAAGAGACGCCGGAACAACCAGGTACTGGCCGGCTTCATAGTCGCTGATGAGCCAGAGCTCTGGCGTGCCGTTGTTCAAGGTGAACAGGTAGCCACGGCGAGCATTGTTCGTGTCGTCGATCTTATGCAGGACCGTCTGGTAGCCAGAGAACGACGTCGCTTTCATGAAGACGGAGGCTGAAAAGGCGTCTGAAGTGTCGAACTCAAGCGAGGCGTTATCACCGACTGTCATGACGCTGTTGCCACCATCGAAGTTCAGCGCAGAGACGTTGTCGAAGGTGAGCGTGGGGACATCGAGGGACCACGACGTGCTGCTGTTGAGCCCGGCGTCATTGGTGCCAGCGATGTCGTTGGACGTGAGGCCCGTGTTCTCGTCGAACTGCCAGTAGGCCATCAGGTTCGCATCTTCAGGCTCGCAGACCACAGGGGTGCTGCTGCTCGAAGATTCAGAACTGCTTGAGCTCGACGTGGACGAGCTCGATTCAGAAGAGCTGCTGCTGGAAACTTCCTCACCGCAGAAGGAGATAAAGTCCGGCGTCGATTCGCAGCTCGTGAGCGATTCGCCGTTCGCGCAGGCGTCGGTGCCGATTCCACCTTCAAGGGTGTCTGTACCCTCGCCGCCATCGAGCGAATCTTCGCCGAGGTTGCCTGACAGGGTGTCGTTTCCATTGCCACCGCACAGGGTGTCGGCGCCGAGTCCGCCTTCGATCGTGTCGTCGTTGTCCTCACCGCACAAATGATCCTCGCCAATGCCACCTTCGATGTGATCATTGCCGCCTCGACCGCAGATATTGTCCGGGCCGGTAAAGCCGCGAATCGTATCGATTCCAGTGGTGCCGACCATTACATCGGCGCCCAGGGTGCCATCAAGCGTGCCTGTGTACGTATCACCATCATCGGGTCCGCCGACGATCTCGCCGGCAAAGTTCACGTAGATCGTGGCTGTCTCACCATTACAGGTGGGCACTTCTTCTGCGCAGATTGAGCTGCAACCGTCATCATCGTCCAGGTTGCCGTCATCACACTCTTCCTCGCCGTCGTTATTCACGACGCCGTCGCCGCACTCTTCGATGATACAGAGGCTATTGCAGCCATCGCCGTCGATGACGCCGCTATCGTCGCACTCCTCACCAGCTTGGATGAAGCCGTCGCCACAGGCAGCGGCGGTACAGGCATTCGTACAGGTGTCGCTGTTGTCCAGGTTGCCATCATCGCAGGCCTCGCCACTCTGGGTGATGCCGTCACCACAACTCTCCACCGCACAGACCGAGCTGCAGCCATCATTGTTATCGAGATTGCCGTCGTCACAGCTTTCGCCGGTGTCCGTCACCTCATCGCCACAAGCGGCCAAGGTGCAGTCCGTGCGGCAGGCATCAGGCGTGCCGTCGGAGTTGTCGATACCCTCGTCGCACGCCTCAACTCCGTCGTGGACGATATTGTCGCCACAGACGGCGACTGCACACGCGTTCGTGCAAGCGTCGGTATCGATGCTGTTGCCATCGTCGCACGTCTCATTCGCGCCATCATTGTCTACGCCATCGCCACAGAACTCATCGGTGCACGCTGTTGTACAGCCATCGCCGGAGTCCAGATTACCGTCGTCGCAGGCTTCGCCGGAATCAAGCACACCATTGCCACAAATCTCGATGGCACAGCTGTCGTTGCAGCCGTCGCCGGAGTCCAGGTTGCCATCATCGCAGGCCTCGCCAGCCAGCGTATTCAGGGTGTTGTCACCGCAGGCTGGCATGGTGCAATCGGCATCGCAGGTCGCGCTGGCACTGCCCGTATCACACTCCTCGCCACTCTCCACCGTGCTGTTGCCACAAACCGCGGCCAACTGCGTGTTCACGAAGGTACAGACGAGGAAATCGCCGCGGTTCAAGCGGAAGGTGGCAGTCGATGAGCCAAGATTGCCGGAGGTGAGCAGATCGCTCGTGCCGTCGATGGACTGGCAGGTGATCGAATCGAGCGTCCAACCAATCTCGGCGCCCTCAATAGAGGTGTACGTATTGCCGATAATGCCGGGATCAGTGTTGAAGAAGGCGAAGACGTCGTCACCGCCCAGGGTGAATGCACCAAGGGTGCCAGTAAAGTCGAAAGAGCCCGTCGCGTTGGGGTTGGAATCTTTCCATACAACCGCCACCGCATCCTGACCATCGTCACCAAGCGAGTTCTCGCAGGTGATCGCGTTGCCGCCGCCGTAGCCCATACACACATCTTCATCAGCGCCACCGTCAATCGTGTCGTTGCCGCTACCACCAGAAACGAGGTCAATACCTGCCCCCGCATTCAGCACGTTCGTGCCGTTCGCGGCAATGATGCGATCATTGCCTGCGCCGGAATTCACCGTGTCATTCCCCGAGCCGCCGGTGATGCGGTCATTGCCTGAGCCCGTGGTGACGGAGTTCGTTCCGTTACCGGCACGTGTTCTGGCCGTTTCCAGTGGTAATGGTGTCGTTGCCGCTTCCACCATTAGCAGTGTTATTGCCATTACCACCTGTAAAACTATTTGTGCCGTTGCCGAGGTTTACAGTGTTATTTCCATCTCCAGCCAGGACGGTATCGTTGCCGCTGCCGCCGTTGTACGTATTGTCACCCTCTCCGAGATCAACCCACACTGTGGAGTTGCCCACGGTCACTGTGTCATTCGCACCTTTAGCGCAAATGGTGTCATTACCGCCGTTTCCGTTAATGGTATCGGCACTCTCTGAGCCGATGATCACGTCGCTACCAGCGGTGCCATTGATGACACCTGTGCCGGTGATCGTGGCGGCGAGGCCATTACAGACTTCCACTGCCGAGGCCGTTGCTGGCAGGGCGAGGCCCGTCGCACCGACGGAGAGGATTTGAGCGAGCACAGTAAAGCTCGCCAGGCGTGTCTTCAGAGACTTCAGACGCGGCGCTGACATAGGATTGATGGGAGGAGTGGAAAAAAGACCAGCAAATTCTAGAGATTTCTCCGTTTTATACAAGTATTTTGAACTTTTTCCGTCATTTGTCTGTCAATTGCCATTCCTCATGATGGAGGTCTGTCAAATCCTACGAAAAAGGGACCGAATCACTCGGCCCCTTTCTCAGGTAGTGACAATCTATCAGCCCGGACTCACTTCATCTGGATTTCGATGTCCACGCCCGAGGGCAGGCTGAGGCCCTGGAGGCTCTCCACGGTCTTGAAGGTGGTCTCCGTCAGGTCGATCAGGCGGCGGTGCGTACGCATCTCGTACTGGTCGCGGGCGTTCTTGTGGACGAAGAACGACTTGTTGACCGTGAACTTGCGGATCTTGGTGGGCAGCGGAAGCGGACCGTGAATCACGGCGCCGCTGCGTTCGGCAGCCTCGATGATCTTGGCCGCAGCCTCGTCGAGGACGCGGTAATCAAAGGCGCTTAGACGGATGCGGATGCCCGGGATCGTTCCGGAATCCTTCGCGGCTTTCTTCGGCGAAGCGGCCGCCTCGGGGGCAGCAACCTTGTCCGCCTTCTTAGGGGCGGTCTTCTTCTTCGTCTCAGTGTTCTTCTTGGGAGCGGTGGCCATAGCCGTGGAGGAAGGAACGAAAGGGGTAGGGGAGAGGAGTTCTGGAGGGCGGGGAGTATTCCCGCCCTCCATGGCTCCGTCAATGGCTGATTACTTGGTGATCTTGGTCACGACGCCGGCGCCGACTGTGCGGCCACCCTCGCGGATAGCGAAGCGAGTGCCGTCCTCGAGAGCGACGGGAACGCCGAGCTTCACGACGAACTTGATGTTGTCGCCCGGCATGACCATCTCCACGTTCTCGGGGAGGGTCACCTCGCCGGTCACGTCGGTCGTGCGGATGTAGAACTGGGGCTTGTAACCCTTGAAGAACGGAGTGTGGCGACCACCTTCCTCCTTCGTGAGGATATACACCTCAGCATCGAACTCGGTGTGAGGCTTGATGGAGCCCGGCTTGCAGAGAACCTGGCCGCGCTCGACATCCTCGCGCTCAATACCGCGGAGGAGGAGACCGACGTTATCACCGGCCATACCCTCATCGAGGAGCTTGTGGAACATTTCGACGCCGGTGCAGACCGTCTTCTTGGTCTCGCGGATACCCACGATCTCGACTTCGTCGTTGATGTGGACCTTGCCGGACTCGATGCGGCCCGTCACGACGGTACCGCGACCCTTGATGGAGAAGACGTCCTCAACGGACATGAGGAACGGCTTGTCCGTCTCGCGCTGAGGATCAGGGATGTACGTGTCGAGGGCCTCGACGAGCTTCTTGATGGCCTCAACGCCTTCCGGCTTGCCTTCGACGGCAGCCAGGGCGGAACCGCGGATGATCGGGGTAGCGTCGCCGGGGAAGCCGTACTTCGTGAGAAGCTCGCGGACTTCGGACTCGACGAGGTCGATGAGCTCGGGGTCCTTCACCATGTCCACCTTGTTCAGGAAGACGACGATGTAGGGCACGTTCACCTGGCGGGCGAGCAGGATGTGCTCACGCGTCTGCGGCATCGGGCCGTCAGCGGCCGAACAGACGAGGATGGCGCCGTCCATCTGGGCAGCACCAGTAATCATGTTCTTGACGTAGTCGGCGTGTCCTGGACAGTCGACGTGTGCGTAGTGGCGGGTGGCAGACTCGTACTCAACGTGCG
>CAZEVM010000031.1:0-11866 GCA_964515645.1 uncultured Candidatus Peribacteria bacterium
CGCGCGACGCGGCGAGCCGACTGGCGCGTCGGAGCCAGCCCCACCGCACGCGCCTGCGCAAAGCGCTGGCCGAACGCAACCGTGAGGCGTTCCTCGATCGCGGCCGGGACGCGCGGAACGTGGCCCTCAAGGGCCGCCGGCTGCCCCTGCTTGATCCCGACTTAACGGTGCTCTCGTCACTGAACGGCGAGGAGGTGGGCCACGAGGCTCGCCAGGATTTCCTGGTGAAGCTCGGCCAGGGGCAACTGAAACTCTCCACTGCCTTAAGCTCCATCGACGCGGTGGCGAAGAAGCTCGCTGTCGCTTCGGCGCGCGGGGCTCCTGCCGCGACGGGCGCCTGGACGGTGAAGCTCGAGACCGATGTGCGCTTGTCGCATCGTTTCGCCCGCTGCTGCCGCGCCGATACGAAGAAGCGCGACGCCATCGTCGGCGTGGTCTCGCAGCAGCGCGTCGTCATCCACCGTCAAACCTGCAAGGCTCTCAAGGACATCAAGGAGAGCCGCCGTATCCCGGCCAACTGGATCAAGGGTGAGACGCCCGTGAAGGCGCTCAGCCGAGGTACGAGGCGATGAGTTTCTCGACGCGGCGCTGCCACTTGAGCTGGGCCCAGCCCTCGCCGGTGGGCGAGTAGTACTCGGCCAGTTCCTCGCGGCGCTCTTCCGGCACGGTCTCGAGGATGGTGCCCACCTCCTTGGTGAGTTCCTCGTCGGTGACGTCGATCTGCTTCTCTTCCAGCACCTTTTCCAAGGCGAAGCGCAGCTTCAGGCGCTCGGTGGCGCGGGTGGTGAGCTCCTTTTGGAAGGTGGCCTCGTCCTGCTTGCTCTCCTGAAGCCACTCCGCGAGCGTGCGCTTCTGGGCGGTGAGCTGCTCGACGAGGTCATTCAAGAGCACGCGCTCCTCGGCCTGCACCAACGTGGGGGCCAGGTCGACGCGGACGGCGTCGCGCAGGGCATCGAAGAACGCCTGCTCGCGGCGCTGACGCTCGAGCTTTTCGTTCTCCTGGGTGAGCGAGCCGCGGATCTCGGTGCGCATCTCGGCGGCCGACTGCAGGCCGAAGCGCTCCTTCACGAAGGCGTCGGTCAGCTCCGGCAGCGTGACGTTCATCACGCTCTCCACCGTGGCGTCGATGCTCACCTTCTGGCCGCGCAGGCGCTCGACCGGGGCATCTTTGGGGATGGTCAGGCTGAAGGTCTTCTTGTCGCCCACCTTGAGGCCGACGAGGGCCTCGTCGAAGCCGGGGACCAGGCGCGTGGAGCCGAGTAGTAGGCGCTGGTGCTCCATGGAGAGTTCGCTGATGGCCTCGCCCTTGCTGTCCGTGGCCTTGGCCGTGAGGACGAGCTCGTCGCTCATCTTGGCTGGTGCCTCGCTGCGCGCGGTCTCGCGGAAGCGCTGCAGCAGGCCGGTCATGACACGCTCCACGTCTGCGTCGGTGACGGGCTTCTCCTTCTTCTCGATCTTAATCTTGTCGGCGCCCTTCACGGTCACCTCGGGACGCTCGACGAAGCTGATGGTGAGGACGAGCGGGTCGCGCGACTGCACCTCGATGTTCGGCGGCACGATGGGCGTGATCTTCTCCTGGCTCAGCAGCGAGGGGATGAGCGTCGCCATGAGCTCGCGGACCGTCTCCTCGAGGAGCTGGCCGGGGCTGATGCGCTCGCGGAGCATGGCCTCCGGCACGTGGCCGGGGCGGAAGCCTTTGATGGACACGCGCTGGCCGAGGCGGGTGAGAGCCTTCTGCTCGGCGGCAGACTTCTCTTGGGGATCGACTGTCGCGGTGACGACAATCTGCCCCTTGCCGGGGCGCTCAACCTTATTTGAGGTGGTCATAGAGAGGGATTACCGGTTGTTCTTCCGGCGGAGATACACGATAAGAGGAGTGGCGACGAAGAAGGACGAGTACGTGCCGATCACGGTGCCGAGGATGAGGGCCAACATGAACCAGCGGATGCTCTCAGCGCCGAAAAGGAAGAGGGCGGCGAGCATGATGAGGGTGACGGCGGCGGTGCTCATGGTGCGGGTGAGCGTTTGGATCAAGCTCTTCTCCGTCACGGCGGCGAAGGTTTCCTTGCGGCCCTCGATGGCCAGGTTCTCGCGGATGCGGTCGAAGATCACGATCGTGTCCATCACGGAGTAGCCCATGATGGAAAGCAGGGCCGTCACGAACAGCGTGTCCATCTGGAAGCTGGTGGTGTGGCTGAGGACAGTGAAGATGCCGCCGACGAGGATGAGGTCGTGCAGCAGGGCGGCCACGGCGGCGAGGCCGAAGCTCCAAGGCGAGAGGTCGCGCGGGACCTTCCGGAAGGCGAGGGTGAGGTAGACGATGATGGCGATGGCGGCCACGAACAGCGCCCAGAGCGCGCGGCCCTGCAGCGAGGCGCCGACGGTCGGACCAATGGAGGTGTACTGCACCTCATCAAGCTCTGGATACGCGGCGGTCAGTTCGGCCACGAGGCCGGTGTGCTCCTCGGTGGTGAGGGTGGGCGTGCGGAGGAAGTACGTGCCGTTAGCCGTGCGGGCCACCGACACCGACTCGCTGCCAGCATCTTTCCAGTCGTGCTTCTGCAGGGTCTCCAGCAGGGCGTCCTTCGTCACGGTATCCGGGACGCGGACCTCCATGAGGGTGCCGCCGGTAAACTCGATGCTCAGGCGCGGGCCCGGCACCACAAACAGCACGAGCGAGGTCGCGATCGCGAGGACCGAGAGCGGGAAGAGGAACTTGGCGGCGCGGAGGAACGACATAGGAGAAAAGAAGAGGCGAAAACGGGTGGACTCTACCGGATCCGGGGGCGACTTGCCACCAGAGCGGGGCGGGGGTCCCGTTATTCTATGCCCAAGTCGGCGATCAGGCTCCAGATGCCGTTCCGGGCGGTCAAATTCCAGGAAATCACGGGTGTTGAGGGCCAGGCGGTGATCAGGCCTCGCGTGAGCAGGATCGGCGTGGAGGGCGGCAGCATGTCGGCCAGGGCGGCTGGTCGTAGCACGCCGCCGGCGATGAGCGGCGTGTCAGTCGTGAGGACGTTCAAAGCGCTAGCCGGTTGACTGACGGGTAGGAGGCCTTCGACGGTGGAGCGGTCACTACCCACGAAGAGGCGACGGTCCAGGTCGGAGAGGCCCAGTCCCAGGCTGCGGGAACTACCCGAGTGGCTCAGGCTGACCACGGTCCAGGCACCCTGAGTGCTGTCACTGCGGTCGAGGACGCTCTCGTCCAAGCGAGCGTCAATCAGTGTGTATTCGTCATCGAGTGGCTGGCGGACGATGGTGGCACGCGGCAGAGCGGCGGCGAAAGCGTCTTCAAACGCCTGGGCGGCAGAGGCGGATGCGTCGGGGGGCAGGTCCATTGCCAGGGCGATGCGGGTGGCACCGGAACCGGCAGCAGCCAGTGACACGAGCGTGGCATCTTTCAAGGCGGTCAGGGCAGTGCCGGTCATGACGCGCGGACCGATGTTGCGGCCGATGATGGCGCGGGCGAGGCCTTCGGTGATGAGGCGGGCGTCGGGTTGCTGCCACGACTGCAGGGTCTCGAGCAGGCCAGAAAGATCAGCGGCGGCAATAGACAGGGCGGGTACCGGTAGGCCGAGTGCCACACTATAAGGAAGCGTGTCGCCGGCCGGGCCACCGTCGGTTGAGAGCTGCCAGCGTCCCTGGTGAGCGGCCAGTGCCACTTGGCGGCGGCCGGTTAGCAGGGCGGTGACGTAGGGGTGTAGGTCCGCCTTAGCGCGCAGCCACGGTGCATTGGCAAAGAAGAGAAACTCTGGATTATGCGGCATCGCGGCGAGCAGCGGCTCGGCGGCGAGTGATGGGCCCTGGCCTAGCACCGCCCGCACTTCCGGCGGCAGGGTGGTCAGGTCGGTATCGGCGTTGGCGCGGGGTAGGTTGATCCACTGTTCGTTGCCCTCACCGATCGAGAGCAGCGCGAGTAAGCGGCCGCTGCCGGCGGCGGGTAATGTGAGCCCGGGCGCGGCGCGGCGGAGGAGATCGACCGCGGGTGATTCACCGGCCATCACAATGATGGTGCGATTGGCAGGCAGCAGGTCCAGCGCGCTGACGGCGGGCAGATTCAAGAGCACGACGACTGCCACCAAGCCGGCCATCACCAGCGTGCCGCCGCCGATGGCGGCAGCGAGGAGGAGGCTCTGTTTCCAGGAGCGGGCGGGATTGGGTGAATCGACAGTCTCGGTCACGCGCCGAGTCTAGCGATCATCGTCACTTCCGCCATCTTTTTAGAGGCGCTTGTCCACAAAGTCGATGCGCGCGACGAAGGGTTTAGGATCGGTGCGGAAGAGCAGGCGGTAGCCGGGCGGTTCGGGCAGGTTGGCGGCGCAGGCGGGCGGCGTGAAGGAGAAGGCGTCGTTCAGGTACTGCGCCATGGCCCCGCCGATCTTCTGGTTGCTGGCCACAAATCCTTCTACCGGTGCCACCACCACTTGGGCCGCGCTCAAGCGGGCGACGGATACCTCGAGGAAGGCTTGGCCGTACTGGATGGCGTCGTCGATCTGCCAGAAGAGCGCGTGGTTCAAGGGTGAGTGGCGTGTCAGGCCGTAGATCTCCAGCTCGGCCCGTTCGCCGTGGAGCAGGGCTAGGTAGCGATCGTGCCCGCAGGCATCGAGGATGGCGTCGATGCGTTCGGCGGCGGTGCGGCTCTGCGCCAGCGATTCCGTGGAGAAGGCGAACGGTTGGACGCGGGGTGTGAGTGCCACGGCGAGCGCGCAGGCCACGATAAGGACGGCCGCTAAGCGGCGGACGACGACGTGTTCCCACAGGAGCGCGACAGCCTCGATGGCGCTCAGCGTGGCGGCCGCGACGAACGGCGCCAAGAAGACGAAGTGGTGGTCCTGGTAATCGCCCGGCAGGCCGACGGCCAGCAGGGCCAAGTAGAGCGCGCCGAGCGTGCTGCCCACGAGCCAGCGCGAGTGGTAGAAGCGCCCGTCGCCGCCGACGTGGCGGAGCCAGGCGACCACGCCGACCAGTAGGGGAACGGCCACGGCCGAGAGCGGGGAGACATCGGAAAATTCCTTGAGGGTGCGCAGCAGGCCAAAGCCGCGGAGCCACCAGGGGCCGAACGCCCAGCCACGGAAGTAGAGGGCGGACAGGTAATACTCCAGGTACGGGCCGATCAGTCCGAGCAGTGCCAGGCAGAACGCCCCGATGGCGACGGCGATGGCTGTTGGCACGAAGAAGTTCCGCAGGAGATCGCGCGGGCGTTCCGCCCAGAGCAATGCCGCCGCCGCGCACGAGAAGAGGAACGGCTCCTTGAAGCCAGCAGCTCCAAAGATGGTGGCCGTGAGCACGGCCACGCGCGACCAGCCGCTTAGAGGAGAGAACAGCGTGACGACGTACATGAGCGCGAAGAGCGCGCCGAACGGTTCCACCTGCCAGGGTCCACCCTTCTGCATCTGGAACGCCGACCAGAGCAGTCCGGCGAGCAGACCGAGGATCGTGAGGGCGAAGCGGCCGCCGCGCGGCGCACGCCAAGCGGCGAAGCCGGCGAAGGCGATCGGGAAGGCGAGGAGGCTCGCGGCGCCGAGCAGGCGTCCGGTCAGTCCGTCATCGTGGAGCCAAAGCGAGAGCGCGCTGACGATGGCGATGGCCGGCGGCTTATTCTCAAAGAGATCGGCATAGAGCGTCAGGTGGTTCAGGAGTCCGCGGCCCATGGCCCAGTAGAGCCCTACGTCCCAGGTGACGGCGTTCGGTTGCAAGAATGCCCAGGCACCTTGGCCCACTTGCCAGGCGCCGATGGCAGCGGCGAGGACGGCGGCCCAGAGGGCATGGTGCCAGCGGAAGGAGGGAGAAGAGGGCATGGGAAGGCCTCCGTACGGTACGTCAGACGGAGGCGGTCGGAAATCGGTCATTTTTCGGTGTTTTTCCCCTCCTTAAGGGGAAGCCAAAAACGTTCACTTTTTGTATACAAAGACATCTTTTCCGCTTCAGCACCAGCTCCGTTTGTTGTCACATTTCGAACCAGCACGTACAGTGGCGTGATTTGTTCGGAGTCGGAACCCAGAACAAATCGCAGACAAACACTCTCACACACACGGGAAGAAGAATGGATGCGGGGGAGGGCCCTCCCCCCACACCAAGACACACAGTCACCCGGAACCAGGATCATTCACACCACCCATCACAATCGTAGAGAGGACCGTGGTCATGAGACCCGCAAACGCTCCTCCCGGCCAAGCATACGCAACCACTTTGCACACTTCTGGGCACAGTGACCGTCTTGCATCCTCCCGTGGCCACAGTCCTCTCTGCTCCGCAATACCGTTGGAAAGACCGAGGTTTCCTTTCCAGCGAACTCCCTTCCTCCCCAGTGCTTCTCTCGAGGTCCTAGACTTCTTGTAGCAGCCGGTCCGGGGACTTCGTCGGGTCACGAGGAGAAACAAGAGACCAGAGCGCGGCAGAGAATCGAGGCCCCCTTGCCTCAGCCCCTTTCCGTTCACAGGCCCAGCGACCGCAAACGTCACTGTCGCCTCAGGAGAGACGGCAAACAAACACAAAAAGGCCACGAGAGTGGTCTTTTTGTTTAGGCGCGCTCGGCGCGGGCAAAAGTGGCCACGTCGCGCATGGCGCTCCAGACTTCCCAGAGCGAACGAACCCAGTTGGTTTCGTGGTAGCTGATGCCACGCGAGGCGCAGAACTCGCGGACGATGCTGCCGGCCCGGCGCAGGTTGATGCGCGGCATGTGCGGGAAGAGATGGTGCTCGATCTGATAGTTGAGGCCGCCGTACCAGAAGTCGGTGAAGGGGTGGCCCTTGATGTTGCGCGAGGTGAGCACCTGCTCGCGGACAAAGTCGATCTTGGCGTCGGCGGCGATGATCTCCATGCCCTTGTGATTGGGCGCGAAGACCATGCCCAGGTACGCGCCGAAGAGCAGTTGGTGCACCACGATGAAGACGAGCGCCTGAAGCGGGGTGAGGAGGATGAACAGCAGGCCGAAGTAGCCCACGAAGTGCGTGATGTAGAGCGTGAGATCGAGCCAGATCTGCTTTAACGGCTGCGAGAAAAAGTACCGCACGCCGGTCAGACGCAACGAAACGCATACCAACGGCAGCAGCAGCGGGAACAGCCAACCTTGGTGACGGACGCACCAGAGCTTCCAGCCGCTTTTTTTGCGGACTTGCTCCTCGGAAAAAGCGACCATGGGAAAATCGATGTCGGGATCATGTGCCTCACGATTGGGGTGGGCATGGTGACGATTATGCTTCTCCACCCAGCTTTGTTTGCTGATGCCCACGAGGAAGCTGCAGGGGTAGCCGATCAGGTCGTTCAGCCGCGAGCGGTTGAAGATTTGGTAGTGCCCGGCGTCGTGCCCCAGGAGGCCGATCTGCCCGTAGACGAAGGCCATGTAGATGGCGTCGAGGAGCAGGAACCAGATGTTATCGGTGGCGAAGAGCACCGCGATGCCGACCATCCAGAGCAGAGCGGTGATGACAATCTTGCCGCTGAAGCCCCAGGCATGGCGCTGCAGCAAGCCTGCCTCGCGGATCTGGCGCTGCAGTACGGCAAAATCACTCGTCGGAGCGGCGGGAGAGGGGAGTGGCATCGTTCCTATCTTACGGTTGATGACCGGATGGCGGAAAGTGCACCCGGTTGTTTTCACGTGACGTCGGGTTTGACTCTCAGCGCAGCGACTCCAGACGCTCCTTGGCACTCTGGAGGTTCGGGTTCAAGGCCAGGGCGTGCTCCAAGGCTTGCTTCGCCTCGTCGCGGCGGCCAGAGGTGCCAAGCGCCAGGCCGAGCAAATCGAAGCTGCGGCCGTCGTCGGGCCAACGCGTGGTGGCGGCCTCAGCGATGGAGAGGGCGCCGACAAAGTCCTGGGATTGTACCGAGAGCATGACGGCCACCTCGGCGTCGCTGACCGTGGCGTCATCGGCCGCGGCCAAGGCCTGGGCCTGCTGTAGAGCCAGAAGTGCGTCGCTCGTGGCATTCGCCTCCTCTAGAAGAGCCTCGCGAACGGTGCGCTCAGGCTTGAAGCCGTTCTTGAGTGCATGCTGCAGGAAGGTAATGGCGTTGTGGCGGTCACCCGTGCCGCTGTAGGCGCGGCCGAGGTAGTACTGTGTCTCGGGCTTTTCGGGATCGAGCGAGTAGGCCTGGTTCAGTGAGATGAGCGCGTCGTCCGCCTTGCCGGCCGAGAGCTCGCAGAAGCCGCGCACGATCCAGGCATCGCGGTAGTCGGGCTGCTGCACCGTCACCTGCGAGAGCAGTGGGAGGGCTAATGGGCACTCCTCAATTTGTGCCAGGGCACGGCCGAGCAGCGTGATGAGGTGAATGTTTGGGCTCTCGGGGAAGATGGCGTACTCCTCGTAGGCGCCCTGCAACACGGAGGCGTAGTTCTTCAACAGCGGTTCACTGCCGGCCTGCACGGCGGCCAGCGACTGGACGGCGCGATCGTGGTCACCTTGGAGAATGGCGAGCAGCGCGTCGGCATAGGCCTGCTGCGACGAGTGAGCGGGCAGAGCGGCCACGCCTTCCTGGGCCTTCTGCATGTCTCCGGCGCGCAGTGCAATGATCACTTCGAGCAGCTGAATGTCGGGGCCGGTGGCGCCGGCGTCGCGCATCTTTTGGATGGTGCCGGCCAGGGCGTCCTTGTCGCCCAGCTGCAGCTCGGCCTGGGCGAGTTTACGCAGCGCAGCCAAGCCGCCGTCGGCCTCGACGGCGCGGGCGTAGGCGTCGCGGGCGGCGGTCCATTGGCCCTGCAGGGCCTTCACGTCGCCCTGGCGCATGGCCATGAGCGCGGTGTCGCGGGGGTCGATGGTTTCGACCACGGGCATCACGTCGTTCTTCTTCTCACCGGGGGCCACGGCGCCCGAGAGGTTCTGTGTGCTCTGCTTCAACTGCCACAGCAAGCCCACGACCAACGCGACCACGCACAGGAGGGCGAGGCCAAGTGGGAGCAGAAAGCGGCGGGTCGACGAGGGCACAGGGAGAAGAGGTGGCGGTGGGCGTCAGGATAGCAGATCTGGATCCTGCTCGCCTACGCTTCAAAACGCGTTTTCACGTAGTCCATCAGCGCTCCGGCTACGTCGAGACCGGTGGCCGCTTCGAACGCCTTAAAGCCCGGACGGCGGTTAGCCTCCAGCACCAGCGGCACGCCGTCGCGCTCGCGGATGTCGACGCCGGTGAACTCGCGGCGTAACACGTGCGCGGCCGCCTCGGCGAGCGCCTGCAGGTCGGGCCTCGTCTCGAGTGGCACGCTCTCGATGGCGGCATCGTGGTCGAAGTTGGTCCGGAAGTCGCCGGCCGCGGGCGTGCGTCGGACAAAAGAGGGGAGAGCCTTGCCGCCCACGACCATCACGCGCACGTCGGTCTCGGTCGGGAGATACTCCTGCACTAGCCAGTGGCCGAGCGGCTCGGTGGCGTACAGCTGACACAATGCATCCTCATCTTTGGCGCGGAAGACATGCTCGCCGCACGAGCCGAAGGTGCTCTTCAGCACGCAGGGATAGCCGACTTTGTCCGCAACTATCAGTGCTTCTTCTAAGGTCGGTGCCTGCACGGTTTTCGGCACGGCGATGCCCGCCGCCGAGAGGCGTAGGTAGTCGTGCATCTTGCCCATGGCGTAGCCCTCGTCGACGAGACTTCGATCGATCACCACCTTCCCAGCGTCGGCAAAAAAACGGGCGACGGTGAGCGCCTCGGAGACGTACGGCATGTACGTCCGCATGATCGCGACATCGAACGAGTCGACCACGTCGCGTCCGTCGTGGGTCAATCGGGCGCGCTTCCCGTCCGCTTCGAAGCGGAGAGCAGACATCTCGATGTGCTCCACGACCAAACCGCGCTCCGCACCGGCCTCGAGGCCACGGCGGATGGTGTAGAGGTCTCCCGTTTCAAGCCAGAGGATGCGGAGAGGAGTGTTCGAGGGAATCGCGGGAACAGGACCCATCATCCGGTCGGGATGAGGACCCTGTCAACGCGTGGCGATGGGCTTATTCAGCGGCCTTCTTACGGCGCTTGGGTTTGGGGGCCTCTTCTTCCTCTTCGGTCGGGGCGGGTGCGGCTTCCATGGTAGGGCTCATCTCACCGTCCGACTCGCGGCTGGGCGAGAGAAGGGTGTCGCGGGCGGCGGCCTCGGCGACGTGCTTGGGGATGACGGCCTCGACGGCGCCCCAGTTGGCGTCACCCTTGGTCGGAAGCAAGACGGTCACCTGGTCGCCCACCTCGGCGCGGTAGAACGTGACGGAGGCGAGGAGTACGCGGTAGGCCTTGCCCTCGGCGAGCACCTTGTACTGGCCATCCTCCTGGATGAGGACGCCCTTGGCCAAACGGCGGTCGATGGGGGCGATCTGCTTGTAGATGAACTTGCCCTCGTCGGTGATGGTGAGCTTCATGCCGTCACCTTCCACGAGCTTGCTCTTGGAGGCGTAGTTGGCGGGTACGGGGTAGGTCTGGCCCGTGGAGTCGATCATGTTCTGACCGTCGAAGGCGCCCTCGATGACGCGGCCGCTCACAGAAGCGCCGGGGGTGGCCATGCGCGAGGCGCGGGCCGTCAGGCGGTCGCGCGAGGCGTCGGATACGCCCGTGAGTTCACGGAGCATAGCGTTGGCCGTCTTGAGGGACGACATGGCGCTGTCGAGCAATTCCTGGATCTGGACCAGAGAGTCATCGGCCATAACGGTACGGAGGAAGAAGTGGATTAGAGTGTCGTCTCCTCAACCGAGATCGGCGCGGACCGAAGTGCGGTGTGCATCTGGGTGTCTGTTAGCAGACCCGGTTGGGCGCCTATGGCGCCGACGACGCTTGCTCCATTTATCGTACCTGCGAGGAGGCTTGTTGGCAAGTCGTGGCCGGTCGCCAGCGCCCAGGTGAGGCCAGTGCCGAAGGCGTCTCCGGCGCCCGTCGTATCCACCACCGGGGCGGGCAGGATGGGGCACGAGTAGAGTCGCGTGCCATCGGTGGCCATGGCGCCGTTCTTCCCGTCGGTGATGCACGCCACCGTGGCTCCGCCCTCACAGAATAGCTTCAGGGCGGCGCGCACATCCGAGGCGCCCGAGAAGGCGAGGGCTTCCTCTCTGTTCAGGAGGAGTACGTCGGTGCGGGCGAGGAGTTTCTTGTTCTCCGGATCGGCCAGTCCTTCGCCCACCTGCGAGCCGCCGGGGTTCCAGGTGAGGCGTGCCTTAGAGTCGGCCAGCGCGTCGGTGATGGAGAGCTCGAGCGCGTCGCTGCCGGGTTGCAGGCGATTGAGATAGACCACGTCGACGGCCTTGAGCATGTCGGCGTCGAGCGTGACGGGACGCAGGTGCGTGTTGGCGCCCGCGCCCGAGACGATCACGCGCTCGCCGTCGGCGGCGGAGAAGATGAGTGAGAAGCCGGTGGTGTCGCCCTCCGACATCGTCACGTCGCCGTCATTCACGCCTTCCTTGTCGAGCTGGTCCAGCACTAAGTGGCCCCACTGGTCGTCGCCGATGACGGCACAAAGACCCGAGTCGAAACCAAGACGCCGCAGTCCTGTGGAGGTATTGCAGGCACCACCACCGCTGCGTCCGTGCACAGTCTTGGCGGGGATTTTGCCGCCCAGCGGCAGGTGGAGGACGCGCTGGCCGTCGTGCTCGACGGTGCCCGCGTCGGTCTGGATGAACAAGTCGAACGTGGCTCCGCCGATGGAGAGCGACGAGAGCCGGACGCTGGCCTTCTTGGCGCGCGCCATGGTCAGTACGGATCGATGGGCAGGCGAGCGCGACGACGGAACGACCACTGCATCAGGCCGAGTACCAGAGCGCCGGCGCCGATGGCCCACCATATCCAGGCGGCAGGCCCAGAGTCGGTGTTGTTCGGCGGGAAGGGGTTATTTGGGGCGCCACCGCGAGACACGTCGGTGCCGGGGAGGGCGCGGCCAAGGGCGTCGGGCGTGCCGGTGGCCGTGGCGGGC
>CAZEVM010000032.1:0-11432 GCA_964515645.1 uncultured Candidatus Peribacteria bacterium
CATGGAGGACGATCTCATGCGCCTCTTCGGCGGCGATCGCCTTACAGCCATGATGGAGCGTCTCCAGGTGCCCGACGACGTGCCGCTGCAGAACGGCGTCGTCAGTCGCAGCATCGAGAGCGCCCAGAAGCGCGTGGAAGGACACAACTTCGACATGCGCCGTCACGTGCTGCAGTACGACAACGTCATGAACAAGCACCGCGACATCATCTACAAGCGCCGTCAGAAGATCCTCGAGCGCATCAAGAGCGCCGAGGCCGGCGAGGGCTCGGCCGCCGACGCGGGCGCCCTGCTCGGCGACATCATCGCCGCCCTTGAGAAGGAAGCTGCCACCATCGTCGCCGCCCACACGCACGACCGCGATCCCGAGAAGTGGGACCTGCAGGGCATGCTGGCCGCCCTCGGCGGATTGCACCCTGAAGCCGCCAAGAACTTCACCATCGAGGAGCTCAAGACACACGAGGACCGCGAACACATCGAGCGGCGCGTCATCGACGCCCTGGTGAGCTCGTACGAGCGTACTTGCTCCGCCGCCGACCCGGTGGCCGTAGGCCGCGCCGAGCGCATCGTCACGCTCCGCTCCATCGACACGCACTGGATGAACCACATCGACGAGATGAGCCACCTGCGCGAGCAGGTCGCCTTCTCTGGCTTCGCCCAGCGTGATCCGCTGGTGGAGTACCAGGACCAGGCATTCCGCAAGTTCGCCCAGCTGATGGCCACCATTGATGCCACCATCGTGCGTATGCTCCTCCAGGCAGACTTCAGCCAGTTCACCTCGCCCATCCGCGTGGTAGAGGAAGAGCGACAGAACCTCGTCACCAACGCCGACCAGATCGAAGCCGAGCTCACGCACACCGGCGTGGGCAATGCCGCTCCGGACGCCGCTCCCCGTCCCGCCGGACGCCAGCCTCTGCCGCACGAGCGGCCGGGTGCGCGCGTGGTGAAGGCCGGCAGCCCCGCACAACCTACCAATGCTCCCGAAGTGGGCCGCAACGATCCGTGCCCCTGCGGCAGCGGCAAGAAGTACAAGAAGTGCCACGGCCAGAACGCCTGAATGACCGGACACAAAAGAAGCCCCCGTCTATGACGGGGGCTCGAGGGAAGGCGGTCATCAACGGATAACCTATCTCGTCTTCATTGGATCAACGATGTACCACTGATTGTCACGCGTACCTTTGGTTACCTGAGGGGGGACAAGCGCGAATCCTTGTTGGGGAACGAGCGCCTGCTGAATCATTCCTAAGATGTGAAGGGCAACATCGACATCGGTGGACTTGGGCGTTGTATGAAACCGTAGACCCGCGATGACCGATTGCTGCGGACCTGTCTCATACAACCAAAACTGTTCAATCCACTGCGGCGATTGATTGGACCGCAAACGAATACGCCAGCGCCCGTCGTGCTCGTACCAGAGCTGAGCATCATGTTGGCCGGTTGCGGCCGCACCAACTTTCGCCAGCCGAACGAGGAGGTCAGAAACGCTCTGTCGCTCTGCCTCTTGCACGACGACCTCACGAGCATTGCAGACGTGCTTCAACTCATAGCCACACAAGGACTCTCCCTCCTGGTACCAAGTGCCGGTATACGCCGGCTTAACCGAACTTGGACCCTGTTGTTGTGGACAATCAATGAAGACCGACAGCATCACCACAACAATGAGTAGGGCGAAGACTTTGCGAGACACCATGCGTGCACCCTAGGGTTTGGACCGATGGCTGAAAAAGGGCTAAAGATAATTTACATTATTAATAACTTTTGTCAAATGCCGGCCACAGCACACTACAGTTGATGTCCACGAGTGATACCCTGACGACATGTCCCCGGACGCCCTCATCGGCCACCGCCACCAGCTGGTATCGCTGAAGGCCGACCTGGCCGCCGGCAACCTGGCGCACGCCTACCTGTTCGCCGGACCGCGCCACGTGGGCAAGTTCACCGCAGCGCATTGGTTCGCGCGCGAGACACTCACGCGTGGCCTCCCTCCAAATGAGGCAGCAGAGCGCCGACACCGTTTGGACAAGTTGATCGACCCCGACTTGCTCGTGCTCGACCAACTCTGGATGGACGAGATCTGCGACGACTGGAGCGTGATCGCCAAAACTTCCAACGTGCCCCAGGAGCACCGCGCCAAACGCGAGCCGCCGATGAAGACGGACACCATCTCCATCGACGACGTGCGCGCCATCCAGGAGCGCCTGCAGAACACGGGCGGCCCGCGCCGCTTCTGCCTCATCCGCTCAGTGGAGCGCATGCAGGACGAAGCCGCCAACGCGCTCCTGAAGATTCTCGAGGAGCCGCCGGCCGGCCTCGTTTTCATCCTCACGACGCAACAGCTGGAAGGGCTCCTGCCCACCGTCGTCTCACGTTGCCGCGTGCTCCACTTTTCCCCATTGCCGCACCGTGAGCTCCTACCACTCCTCGAGAACGAGCCGGAAGACGAACGCGGCTTCCTGCTCCACCTGGCCCAAGGCGCACCCGGCACGCTCAAGACCCTGATCCACAACCCCGATGCCCGCCGCGAGGAGAAATTACTCCACACCGCCGCCCGCGCCTTCTACGCCGAGCCGCGCCTGACCGCCCGCCTCAAGACACTAGAACCTCTCGCCAAGCGCGGCCCGGAAGGCGAGGCCCTACTGCGGCATCTTTTCCTGGCGTTGCGCGAAACATCACCGGCCGACCGCCAGCGTCTCACGCCGGCCCTCTTGGCTTTCGCGAAGGACTTAGAAACGAACACCCATAAGGGGCTGCTCTGCACCCGTTTCGCCCTGGCCGCAAAGGCTTAAAAACAGTCCTAAAATCGGTATCAGGACACAGAACACCCTATTGGCAAATACCCCGAATGGAGTACACTTCGGGCATGGATATTCGCTATCGCATCCGCGGCGGAGTGCCGCTGCAGGGAGAGGTCATCATCAGCGGCTCCAAGAACGCCACGCTCCCCATGTTGGCAGCCACGCTGCTGGCCGACGGTGAGACCGTCGTGGAGAACGTGCCGCGCCTCTCAGACACCATCGTGATGTTGAAGATGCTCGAGCACCTCGGTGCCGAGACGAGCTTCGAAGGTTCCACCGTCCGTGTCTCCACCCGCAACCTCAAGTACCAGCCGATCCCGCTCGAATACACGAGCAAGCTCCGCGCCTCCATCGTGCTACTCGGACCCATGCTCGCTCGCTTCGGTGTGGCCGAGATGGCCTATCCCGGCGGCGACGTCATCAGCAAGAAGCGCGGCGCCGAGGCCCACACGGTCGCCTTTGAGCAGATGGGCGTGGCCGATATGAGCACACGCGACACCTTGCACCTGCAGGGCAAACCGGTGGCCGGACACGTCATCCTCCCCGAATTCTCCGTCACCGCCACCGAGAACGCCGTCATGGCCGCCGCCCTTACCGAGGGCGAGACGCGCATCGACCTGGCCGCCATCGAGCCCCACGTGCAAGCCGTCTGTAAGATGGTGAAAGCCATGGGCGCCGAGGTGGAAGGCATCGGCACGCACACCATCATCGTCCGCGGCAAGCCGAAGCTCTCCGCCGTCTCGGTCCGCGTCCCCTTCGACTACCTCGAAGCCGGCACCTTCGCCGTCGCCACGCTCGTCACCAAGGGCAAGGTCCGCCTACACGACATCGAGCGCGAGGACCTGCTCCTCTTCCTCGAGGTGCTCCGCAAGGCCGGCGCCATCTGGACGTACGACGCGGGCGCCAAGACGCTCTTCATCGACGGTGAGCTCTCGATGCTCAACGCCCTTCAGGTGCGCACCAACATCCACCCGGGCTTCCACACCGACCTGCAGGCCCCCGTGGGCGTGCTCATGACCCAGGCCAAGGGCGTCTCCCGCATGTTCGAGCGCCTCTACGATGGCCGCCTCGGCTACCTCTTCGAACTGGAGAAGATGGGCGCCCACATCGAGATCTTAAACGCTCACCAGGCCCTCATCATCGGCCCGACGCCGCTGAAGGGCCACGTGGTCTCCAGCAACGACATCCGCGCCGGCGCCGCCATGGTGGTGGCCGGACTCTGCGCCGAGGGCGAGACGATCATCACCGACGTCCGCTACATCGAGCGCGGCTACGACCGCTTCGACGAGAAGCTGCGCGCCCTGGGCGCCCGCATGGAGCGCATCACGAGCTCCCCGGCCTGAGGTCGCGCCGGTCCCGTACCTCCGCTACACTGCCCCCGATGATCACCTTCAACGCTGTGTCCGGTTCCGGCTTCCGCATCGTCGGCGGCCCCCGCTCCATCTGCGCCTTCAACGCCAAGGCAGCCGAAGCCAAAGACCTCGTCCTGCTCTCAACTCCCGAGGAGTCGCCCAAGAGTGACGTGCTGTCGTGGCCGGGCGAGTACGACCGGTCCGGCATCGCCATCCGCGGCGTGGGCCAGGACGACGGTCAGCATGTGTCGTTCGTCTGTTTTGTGGACGACGTACGCATTGCCTGCATCGCCGCCCCCCTGCGCGATTGGTCCGAGACGGAGGTAGCGAAGTTGGGTGAAGTGGCCGTATTGGTAGTGCCCGCCCAAGACGCCAAGAAGGTCCAAGCCCTCGTTGATGAAGTCGATCCCCGCGTACTGATCTTGGTGCCCGGCGAAGGTGGCAAGATGGACAATGATGTCCTCAAGGCCGTGGGCGCCCTGGGCAAGGAACAGCTGAGCGACTACAAGCTGAAGGGCATGCCGTCCGAAGGCCGCGACGTGGTCGTGTTGGTGAAATAAGCGGAGGATTCTCCCAAAGTTGTTGACACTGCTTTTGGCGAGGGGTACAACTCCCGTCGATGAAGCTTTCCTTCGTCCTTACGTGCGCCAACCGCAAGCTCTCCATTTGGGAGGGACGGACGCACTGAGCTGAAGAAATTCGAACAAAGCACTCTGCGCCCCCCTCCACAAGACGGGGGCGTTTTTGGTTCATTCGCACCATCGCAGAACAACAGGGGATCCTCCCAATCGGAGCAGGTTGGGAGACTCCCCTGTTGTACACACTGTCTCCAGGGAAACCATCACTCGTATTTTGAAGGAGCGACTCATGTCCGTGCACCTGTTCGACCGCACCAGCCACCTGCTGGGTGAACGCGGAAGTTACCCCTGCCCCACGCTAAGCGTCCAAGGCAGCAGCCGGCGACGGCCCCTTACCCTGACCCCCCGCCCGCAACCGGTCCAGCGCCTACAGAAATGGCTCGACCAAACGAAAGTCACGCCCGGCAACCAGCACTGGCCGCTGCTCATGAAGATGGACCGCAAGACCGCCACGGCCAACGGCTACAACACGACAGACGTCTTCATCGAATCGGACGGCAGCGTCCACCTCGGCACTGCAAACGGCGTCGTCATCGGCAAGCTCGCTTGCCTGACGAAGGCCTCCTAACAACAACCCTGTTTCTTTTCATCCCCTAACCCCTGACTGAAGGAGCGACTGCTATGTGGACCCCAGGCGACGAGTACATCCTCCCGGATGACAAGATCGAGTTCCGCCGCCCAAGCGGCACGACCACCCGCGTCCGTCAACGCGACAGGCAACCCGCGAGTACCTCGCACGAACAACCCCCGGCCGAGCCAGCCCCGGAGCCCGACCTCGCGGCCTCACCGCCGCAAGAATGACCAACTCAAGCGTCGCCTGGACCGTCTCCAGGCGACACCCGTGTACAACAGGATTCTCACCCCGGCATACGTGCCGGGGTCTTTTTATGCGTTCTTCAGTAGCGCCTCTTTCTTCGCCTTCGGCCAGCCCTTCACTTCAGCCTCACGCTTCCGCACCTGCGAGAGCGTCTCGAATTCTTCGTGGTAGACAAACCTCAGCGGCAGCCGCGACCGTGTGTACTTCGACCCTTTACCGGCATTATGCAGCGCCTCGCGGGCAGCCAGATCGACGCACGTGCCGGCGTAGAGCGAGCCATCGTGGCAGCGGGCCAGGTAGAAATAGTGGGGCACGGTCCCAGTGTAGGGCATAAAAAAGCACCCAGTCGGAGACTGGGTGCAGGGACAAAACGGGCCATCGTGGGGAGGCTTAGACCGTGGGGATGTTGTATCCCATGGCTTGGGCCATCTCCCAGAAGGAGAGGGTAGAACGCGTGGCGACGAGCAGGGCCGAGGCCGTGATCGCGTCATCGAAGCCGCGGAACAGTTGCCGGGTCGGCTCCTTGAGGCTGTCGCCCAGGTTGCCGAGTTCGGTTTCGAGCAGGGCCTTGCGGCCGCTCACGAACGTGGACTGCGACTGCGTCCAGGCGAGCATCCGACCGCGGTAGCGTTGCTGCGCTTCCTCGGTGATGTCGCTCTGGCTCCGCGCCGACCCGATCGCTCGGGCGATGTCGAGGTTCTCCTCGCGGAAGAGGGGGTCGCCTTCCGTGACGAAGGTCTCGCCTTCCATGCCGCCGGTGCCGAGATCGGCGAGGGCGACGGCGCGGACGACGGGGTGGCTGTCGGGCCGCAGGTTCGGCTGGACGACCGTCTTGTGGTCGACGTTCCAACCCGGGACGGTGGCGAGGATCGCCTCGGTCACCAGCGCGGCGCGGTGTTCGCTGTAGATGCCGGTTTCCCGCATCCAGGCGATCGCCTCGGCGGCGGAGTCCCGTTCGTTCTGGCCGGCGAACCGCTTGCGCATGATCGCGCCGTCCGGACGAGCGAACTCCTCCCAATTCTGGACCGTGTCGTGGAACGCGGCAGCGATGCCGGCCAGGGTGATGTCCTCTTCGGACGCCTCCATGGCGGTGATGAGCGAGACGGCCCGGGCCACGACGCCATTCGTATGGCGGACGCCGTGGAAGGCCAGTTCGTTCTCGTTGCTCGCACCGGTGCCGTATCGCTTCTCGATGAGGGCGACGGCGGCGGTGAGGGCGGCTTCGACAGTCTTCGACAGGTTCTGCGTGCTCATGATTTCTCCTTCAGACGATGGTGGGAAGTACCGGGGTTTTGACCGTTGTCATTCCCCTGGGGGAGTGACACGCCCATTACCTCACGTACCGACCGATAGCATAAGAAGAAATTGGCTTATTGAAGCCAAAAAGAACCATTTCTGTTCATTAACCATTTTGGTTAGTTTCTGGCCTCGCCCTCCTCCGGCATGAGTTTGGCGCCGAAGAGGAAGTACCGTTCGATATCCTTCTGGAACTTCAGGGCGAGGGTGGGATTGTTCCACACCGTGATCTTGAACTCCGCTTCCATGGCGAAGATGTCGTCGATGATCGCCAGGTCCTTCTTGTCCTGCGACTGCACCGAATGGAAGACCAGATCGATATGGCGCGCGATGTGCGGCGGGAACGTGCACTCGAAGATGTAGTCGCCGTAGACGTTGAGGTTGTAGCCCTCGGCCGGGAACGGTGCGTCGAGCGCGATACGCGAGTCGAGCAGATCGGGATACATCGTCACGGCCGCACGATCGAGGGCGGTGTTATTGCCGTAGAGCCACAGGCAGCGGACGCCGGCCGTGAGGATCTTCTTGTAGAACTGCACGTCCAACGTACGCTTATTCCACACCCACCAAGCATGCGAATAGTACTTATGAAGCTTCTTCTGGGGCTGCTGGCGGTGCAGCTGCACAAGCAGGTGGTGCCAGAGCGTCTGCACGGCATTCATTGAATCGACCGAGAACGACACACGCTGCCCCTTCTTGAGCGGGAAGACAGCAAGGGCCGTTTCCTTGGCGAGCGCGTCCTTCGCCTCGCCGGCGAAGAACTGCAGGTACGACAACCAGAGGAGGTTCGCCGTGAGGAGGCCTTTTCGCTTGATGAGGATCTCTCCTTCGATGAGTTGGTTCAGCTTCCGGTAGAGGTGCTGGAGGGTGACGCTCTTCTTTTTCTTCAGGGCGGCGTGCAGGTCGGCCACGCTCAGGCCCGGGCGCTCGGCCACGATGCGCAAGATGGCGCTGGTCAGTTCGTCAGAGGGATCGATCTGAAACATGACTAACATGATACGTTAAAAATTCCGTCAGATCACGCACCATTGCCCCCTCGACAGCACGCCTCGTACACTCGATGCCATGAAGAAGACACTCCTCCTCGTTCTCGCCGCTGTCACGCTGACTGCCTGCCAGACCGCCACCAAACCAGTACCTACCAAGCCCACGACTCCGGTGGCTGCCGATTCGTCACTGCCCAATCGCGTGGAGGCGACCGTCCCGGAGCTGAACCTGACCTACACCTACGACGCCACCGTCTTCCAGAAACCCGTGCGCATGGGCGACAAGGCCGTCCTCTACCGCCAAGGCGAACCCGCGGCCGGCGCCGGCACGCTGCGCCTGACGTTCAATAAGCCCGGAGAGCAGCCCGAGTACGAGACGTGGCTCTCCGACTTCGCCGGTGAGATAGTGACCGAATCGACAGTGCAGACGCTCTGCGACAACGCACGCTGGCCCAAGGGCATGTTCGTTCAGTGTCGCATCATGCGCGAGCCGATCCCGCACGCCGAGTTCTACGTCGGCATGGCTCTTCCCGGCGGAACATTCGCCCTGCACAAGGCAGCCGTCTTCCCCACCGGCGACGCCGCCCGCCCGGGACTCTTTATCGACACCGTCATCGAGGACGCTCCTGCCGACCTCCTCGATGCGAAGAATGAAGCCCACGTGACGAGTGCTCTCGAGCAGCTTGCCAGCGGCAAAGCGAACAGCCGACTCGTGACAGAATTTAACCGCGTGGTAGGTTCGGTGACATTCGAGTAATACGGTGACCAAAGCAGGGAGAGGGGTACACTTCTCTGCATGCCCGCCAAAGCCCTGTCCCCCAAAGAGAGCGATACGCTCCTCAGCACCCTGAAGGCCCGCTTCGAGAAGCACATGCATCGCCATAAGGGCGCGAGCTGGGCCAAAGTCGAAGCCAAGCTCAAGGCCAAGCCGGCCGCGCTCTGGTCGCTCTTCAAAATGGAAGAGACCGGCGGCGAGCCTGATCTCGTCGGTGATCACCTCTTCATCGACTGCGCCGAGGAGAGCCCCAAAGGCCGTCGCAGCCTCTGCTATGACGACCTCGCCCTGCGCTCGCGTAAGGAGAACAAGCCAAAGGGCAGTGCTGTGGATCTGGCCAAAGAGATGGGTATCGAGCTGCTCACTGAGGAGCAGTACCGCGCCCTGCAGGAGCTCGGCGCATTTGATCTAAAGACCTCCAGTTGGATCGCCTCGCCATCCAACGTCCGTAAGCTCGGCGGCGCGCTCTTCTGCGACCGCCGCTACGACACCGTCTTCACCTACCACAACGGCGCCGAATCGTATTACGCGGCGCGCGGCTTCCGCGGAGCGCTGAAGATCTGAGTGGTAGCCCCGGTAGGAATTGAACCTACATCCACCCCTGAGGACGGGGTTGTTCTCTCCGTTGACCTACAGGGCCGTGCGCTGAGTATACTGGCCCGGAATGATGCCGCGCATCCTCTATTGGCTGGGTATCGGCGCGGCCGTTGCCGCGATCTCAGGATTGATGCTGTCGCTGCATCACCATGGCGACCAGGTGTATGACGATGCGCTCAATCAGGCGCCTCTACCCCCGGTGCAAGTAGAAACCTACGACGAGGCCGAGTCGATAGTGACGGAGATCGTCGCCAAAGAAGGTGCCCGCCCAGCGCTCGACATGCTGCGTCGCATCGCCGAGGGCAACACCAGCTTGGCCGGCGAGTGCCATGGCCTCGCCCACATTATTGGACACGATGCGCTCGGCAAGTACGGTTTCGAGGAGGCCCTCACATTTGAAGACGACATCTGTGGCTCGGGCTACCTGCACGGCGTGATTGAATCGCACTTCGCTAAGACGGATGAAGAGGATGTGCCCGCGCTCTTCGCAAACACCTGCGCACCCCAGAGCGGCAAGTGTTTCCATGGCCTCGGCCACGGCGTGATGGACGTGTACGACAACGACATCGACCGGAGCCTAGCCCTTTGCCACTCACTCACGCAGATCTTCCAGCAAATTCAATGCGCGGAAGGTGTCTTTATGGAGCACTTCGCCTCCGACGGCACCGGCCACCCGTCGCCACTGCTCACGCCGGACGATCCTTATCAGGCCTGCCGCACGCGGCGCGATGCCGACCGCGGCGTGTGTGCCTTCTACGCCCCGCGGTATTTCTTGCGCCTCCACCCCGGCGCCTACGATGACGCCCTCCGCTGGTGCGATACCATCGACGTCGACAGCCGGCCGGCCTGTCTCAAGGGCGTCGGCAGCGCCGCCATGAAGGTGCACGTCGCCGAACCTAAGGTAGCCATCGCCGCCTGTGCCACGCTCGAAGGCGAGGATTATACGCTCTGCATGGAAGGTCTGGTCAGTTACCGTATCGTTCACTTCGCTTCCACCCAGGCCGGTCGCGAATTTTGCCGCTTGCTCCCGCACGACGACGAACGCGCCTGCGAGCGCATTAGCGAGCAGAGCGAGGCTTTTTATGGGGAATGAGGGAGTAAGGTACGCTTGACGCCACCGGGGGCAGTCCGTAGAATCACCGGGCTTTTCTCCTGACGGCATTTCGCTGCCAGGTTTACCCAAAGAAGCTGTATGCCCTACACCCTCAAAGATGAGGATGCCCGTCTCTATGAGATCTGCATCCTGTACCCGTTCCCGATGACCCAGAAGGAAGAGTCCGCTCTTCTGAAGGAAATCGACGGAATTTTTGCTGAGGCCAATGCCATCCCGGTGTCCAAGGACCCCTGGGGCCGCCGCGGTCTCGCCTACCCCATCGGTGGCTACACCGAGGGCACGTACGTCGTGTACTACTTCGAGATGGATCCGTCCAAGCTCGCTGAGGTCGACCAGGCCCTCAAGATCACGAAGGGTCTGCTCCGCCATATGATCGTAAAGCCCCCGAAGAACTACGAGATCGTCTCGTACGCCAAGCGCTACGAGGAATGGCTCGAGCACCGTCATGTTGAGGAGCAGGAGCGCGAGAACGAGAAGGCCAAGAAGCTTGAAGAGCGTGTGGTCGAGAAGGCCAAGCGCGACGCCAAGCGCACGGAAGTCCGCGCCAAGAAGCCGGCCGAGAAGAAGGCCCCCACGGGCAACGTCGACACCGAGCTCGACAAGATTTTGTCCACCGATAACCTCGACATCTGATTCCCCCCGCCCCCATGCCTTCCCCCAAGAAGAACAACTCCTACGGCCAGAATCAGAAGCAGCAGCGTAGCGACCCCCGCTTGAAGACCTGCCCCTTCGATGCGAAGAACGTGCCGTACATCGACTACAAGGACTACCCGACGATGAAGCCGTACATCGATTACTTCGGCAACATCCGCGCCAAGTACTACACGGGCGTCTGTCTGAAGCACCAGAAGATGATCCGCCAGGCCGTCGAGCGCGCCCGCTTCATGGGCATGCTGGCCTACCGCAAGTGATCTTCCCTGCCTCCCAAGAACAAGCCGGCGCAAGCCGGCTTTTTCTTATTAACTGCGGCTGGTGCTAACTGACCAGTTGCCACCTTTGCCAGGCGCGGCAAAGGTGGCGCCAAAACGCTGGCGCGCCTGGGCCCCTCTCCATCGGCCTGCTAAC
>CAZEVM010000033.1:0-10341 GCA_964515645.1 uncultured Candidatus Peribacteria bacterium
GGGTAGGCCCTGCTGCCGAAGGCGCCGGCGAGGGCGGCCGTTTTCGTGTCCGAATAGCGAAATTGCCCGAAGCCGGCACAGGGCCGGGGCGGAGGGGCCTTGGCGCGACGCGCTTTTTGGGTACTTTTTGTCGCGCACAAAAAGTACCAATTCATCGCTACACTATCCCCAATGAAGAAATACCCCATCATCCAGCTCAAGCCCGGAAAAGACGCCTCCCTCCGCAGCCGCCACCACGCCATCATGCCGGCCGCCATCGGCTCGGCCGAGGAAGTAGAGAATGGCGGGATCGTGGAAGTGCGCGGGGCCGCGGGCGACTTCCTCGCCTTCGCCTTCTACAATGCCAAAGCCAACATCGCCGGCCGCGCCTTCGCGTTCGCGCCGGGCGATCCCATGCTGCAGCTCAAGGCCGCCATCGAGCGCGCCATCGAATCGCGCAGTGCCCTCAAGGCCGACAAGGGCACCGACTGCTGGCGCCTCATCAACGCCGAGGGCGACGCCGTGCCCGGCCTGATCGTCGACCAGTTCGGCCCGGTGCTCTCGGTGCAGCTGACCACGCTGGGCATGGATCGCCAGCGCGAGTGGGTGCTCGACCTACTGATGAACCTGGTGAAGCCCGAGGCGATCTTCGAGAAATCCTCCGGTACCGCCCGCGAGAAAGAAGGCCTCCCCGACGTGGAAGGCTGGGTGCGCGGCAAGGCCCAGGCCACCGTCACCGTGAAGGAACGGGGGCTCCGCTACCTCATCGACATGCAAGGCGGCCAGAAGACCGGCTTCTTCCTGGACCAGCGCGAGATGCGCACGCTCGTCCGCTCGCTCAGCGCCGGACGGACAGTCCTCGATATCTGCAGCTACGTGGGTGGCTTTTCCGTGAACGCGCTCGCCGGTGGCGCCGTGGCCGCCGTGGCCGTGGACTACGACCGCATCGCCATCGCCCGCGCCCAGGAGCACGCCCGCATCAACGGCTTCGCCCAGCCGCAATTCGAGACCAGCAGCGAGGATGCCTTCAACTACCTGCGCCGCGTGCCCAAGGGCGCCGCCTTCGACTTCATCGTTCTGGACCCGCCTGCCTTCGCCAAGCGCAGCCAAGATCTGGAACCGGCCAAGAAGAGCTACGGCGATTTAAACCGCATGGCGTTCCAGATTTTGCCGCCAGGAGGCCTACTCCTCACCTGCTCCTGCAGCTACCAGATGACCCCGGATCTCTTCCAGGAAGTCGTCTTCCAGGCCGCCCGCTCGGCCCGCCGTGGCGTAAAGATCCTCTCGCGCCACCGCCAGGCGCTCGACCACCCGGTGAACCTGTTCCATCCGGAGGGCGACTACCTCAAGAGCCTGCTCCTACAGGTGGACTAAAAAAAGCCCGACCCTCGCGGGCCGGGCTTTCGAAAGAGACGAATTATTTCGTAAACACCAGGGTGACGGTGACCGGGACCATGTCATCGAGGAGCTTGTCCTTATACGAGTCCTTAGCCACGCCATACTCCTTGCGCGGAATCTCGAAGGTGGCCGTCAGGCCTTCATCGGTGATCAGCGCCTCAGCCGTCACCGACTTGGTGACACCCTTGATGGCGAGATCACCGATGATGTCGTAGTGGTTCGCGCCATCCTCAGGCTCGGCGACAATGCTCGTGGAGACAAAGCTTGCCTCAGGGAACTTCGCGGTATCGAAGAAATCCTCCTTCTGCATGTGACCATCAAGACCTTCGCTGTCAGTCTTCACGCTGGTCAGATCGATCGTGGCCTTGAACGAGGCCTTAGAAAGATCCGCCGGGGTGGTGGCATCGGGAGTCAGCGTCGCCGTGAAGCGCTCAAAACGACCCGGATGGTCGACGATGCTGCTCTTACCGACGAAGGTGATGGAACTCTGGGCAGGATTGACGGTGGTAGCAGTGCCAGTGAAGGCGGTCTTCTGCTCAAGAACAGGAGCCTGCTGAGGGCTCACCTCGGCTGCGCAGGCAGCGAGAGCCAGGGAAACGAGGACAACAGGGAGAAGGCGTCGCATGTGATGCATGGGGAAGAATATAAGGCAAAAAGGATAAAGCACGTCGGAACTGAAAGAAAGCAATAAGGTGCAAACGGGCGATTAGAGCTCTAGGACTGGCTCCAACAGAGCCGCTACGACGTAGCCCCGCTGACCAGACCGAAGTTCAATCTCGGCCCAATCACCCACATAGCTCCACACCGTCACCCGATCCCCCTGACTGAGACGGTCGACAACGCTCGCCGAGAGACTTGCTTGGGAGCGAACATTTAAGCCATATACCGACACCTGAAATATTCCCAAGGAGACCGAAGCCGATGAGGCAGCACCTTCCGTCACCGGTTGAATGTAGAGGCGAGACACGTAGCCCTCGCGATCACTATCGGCCAGACGAATATGCCCCCATTCACCGGTCAACTCCAGGACCGTGACGCGATCACCGCGCGACAGTCGAGTGATCGAGAGCGAGGCAGTGCTCGGTTCTCGTCGTACATTGAGACCCTGAGGAATCACTTCATAGAGACCGAGTGCAACACTCTCGTCGTTGGAAACCGGCGTTGAAGAAGACGATTGAGCCTCTGCCTCGCGACGTACAGGCGACGAAGGCTGACCGCGACGACTACTCACGTTTTGCTGACGTCGAGCCAGACGTTCCAACCGACGAGCTTCGAAACGGCTCATGGATGCACTACTCTGCGCCGACGCCTGCGACGAGGAAGTGGCAGCAGATCTCCAGATGGGCGAAAGACTACTCTTGCCACTGCCACGCCTACCGCCCCCATTTCCACCTCCATTTCCACCTCCACTACCACCCGTACCCTCTGAGCTGTCGGAGGAGCTAGAACTGGACGATGAGGAAGATGAGCTAGAAGAGGACGAACTGGATGAAGAGCTGGAACTTGAGGAGGCAGCAAGGCTTTCAATGGTGACCGAGAGACTGCCTGACTGACCCGAATCATTACCGGCAATATCCGTCTGAGAAGCTGAGTAATCGTACGTGCCGTCACTAACGCTGGAATCGGAGAGTTCTATTTCGCTGCTGCTGCACTCACCAAAGTCAATCGGGCTGCCATCGCGGTAGAGAGTGACCGTAGAGCCGTCTTCGCAGCTAATGCCGAAAGAGGGGCTGGTGTTGTCCGTGATGTCATCACTACTACTAAAGCCGGTGTCAGTCGCATCAGTGAGGTCGGGTGACCCGGGGGGCAATGGCGTAGTGCCATCCACGATAACGGAGAGGCTACCGGACTGGCCGGAGTCGTTGCCGGCGAGGTCGAGCTGGGAAGTGGTAAAGACATAGGTGCCATCACCAAGGCTGGAGTCGGAGAGTTCCACCGAGCCACTACTGCAATTAGCAGAGCTGATCGGACTGCTATCACGGTACAGAGTGACGGCGGCACCGTCTTCGCAGCTCATGCCAAAGGAAGGACTCACATCATTCGTGACGTTATCATTACTGCTGGCACCAGAGTCGGAGGCATCGGTGAGATCAGGCGTCAGCTGCGATGGTGCAGTGGTATCAACGGTCACAGGGAGACTGCCGGACTGGCCGGAGTCGTTGCCGGCGAGGTCCGTCTCGGAAGTTCGGTAAAGATACGTACCCTCGGCTAAACCAGAGTCGGAGAGCTCTATCGACCCATCACTGCTACAATCACCCGAAGCAACCTCGCTCCCATTGCGGTAGAGAGTGACGGTCGAGCCATCTTCGCAGGTCATGCCAAAGGCAAGATTCACGTTATTCGTGACGTTATCGTTACTACTGGCACCAGAGTCCGAAACATCGGCAAGATCGGGTGTGGCCGGAGTCGGCACAGTGACATCAATCACGATCGAAACACTGCCGGACTGGCCGGAGTCGTTGCCGGCCAGATCAACCTGGGAAGCGGTGTAGCTGTAGGAACCGTCGCCGAGACTAGAGTCGCTCAGCTCGACACTGCTACCACTGCAACTGCTCGTATTGACCGGACTGCCATTACGGTACAAGGTAACCGTCGATCCGTCTTCGCAGGTCATGCCAAAGGCAGGACTCACATCATTTGTGATGTTGTCTGTGCTGCTAGCGCCGCTATCACTCGCATCGGTAAGATCGGGGGCCCCAGGCGCCGATGAAGGAGTGAGATCGATGATCACTGAGATACTGCCAGACTGTCCCGAGTCATTGCCGGCCAGGTCGATCTGAGAAACGGTGTAGTTATAGGTACCGTCGCCGAGACTGGAGTCGGAAAACTCAATGGAACCACCACTGCTGCAACCACCGGAGTGAATCGGGCTGCCATCGCGGTAGAGAGTGACTGTAGAGCCGTCTTCGCAGGTCATGCCAAAGGCAGGACTGGTATTATTCGTGACGTTATCGTTACTACTGGCACCAGAGTCGGAAGCATCGGTAAGGTCGGGCGCGGCCGGGGATGGAGCAGTGGCATCGATCACGATCGAAACGCTGCCGGACTGGCCGGAGTCGTTGCCGGCCAGATCAACCTGGGAAGCGGTGTAGTTGTAGGAACCATCACTAAGGCTAGAGTCGCTCAGTGCAATACCGCCACTACTGCAGCTGCTGGAATTCACTGGACTACCGTCACGGTAGAGAGTGACCGTAGAGCCGTCTTCGCAGGTCATGCCAAAGGAGGGGCTAGTGTTGCTCGTGATGTTGTCATTACTGCTGGCACCACTGTCACTGGCGTCGGTGAGATCGGGGGTGCTAGGTGCCGATGAAGGACTCAAGTCGATGGTAATGGAAATACTGCCGGATTGACCCGAGTCATTACCAGCAAGATCGACCTGGGAAGCGGTGTAGTTGTAGGAACCATCACTAAGGCCGGAATCGCTTAGTTCAATACCGCCACTACTGCAGCTGCTGGAATTTACAGGGCTACCGTCACGATAGAGCGTGATCGTGGAACCGTCTTCGCAGGTCATGCCAAAGGCAGGACTGGCATTATTCGTGATGTTGTCATTACTACTCGCACCGCTATCACTGAGGTCGGTGAGATCGGGATTGCTTGGAGGCGACGGCACGATGGTGTCCAAGGTCACAGAGACACTATTGGACAGGCCGGATGCATTGCCAGCCAGATCGACCTGGGAAGCGGTATAATTGTAGGTGCCATCAACCAAACCAGAATCACTCAGTCCAACCATGCTACTACTGCAGCCGCCGGAGATAATCGGGGTGCCATCACGGTAGAGAGTGACAGTGGAGCCGTCTTCGCAGCTCATGCCAAAATCGAAGTTAGAGATATTGGTAATATTATCGTCGGAGCTTACGCCGGTGTCCGCAGTGCCATAGAGATCGGGGGTACCAGGTGCCGATGAAGGAATCGTATCAATGGTAATGGAGGTGCCACCGGATTGACCCGAGTCATTACCAGCAAGATCGAGCTGCGAGGCCGTGTAGCTATAGGTGCCATCACCAAGGCTGGAGTCGCTTAGTTCGACACTACTGCTACTGCAGCTACTGGAATTCACTGGGCTACCGTCACGGTAGAGCGTGACCGTGGAGCCGTCTTCGCAGGTCATGCCAAAGGAGGGGCTAGTGTTGCTCGTGATGTCGTCCGAAGTACTCGCACCACTGTCGGTCGCGTCGGTGAGATCGGGGTTACTCGGCAAGGGTGAAATGGTATCGATGATGACGGAGATGCTGCCGGACTGGTCTGAGAGCAGACCTTCCATAGAAGAAGACTGAGCAGCCCAGTAGTTATAGGAACCATCGGATACACCCGAATCTTGCGGTGAAAACAAGCCCCCACTGCAGGCGCCAGAAGCCACCTCTAAGCCATCGCGGTAGAAGAAAACCGTCATGCCATCTATGCAAGATATGCCGAATTGAGGATTTGTATCATTAGTAATGTTATCTACAGAACTCACACCGGTGTCTAATGCGTCAACAAGGTCAGGAGTTCCTGGAGGAGCTGGCTGGGCAAATGCCAACGCAGGTACAAACACAAGTAAGAAGGCGAAGTAGTTGGCGCGTGTATGCCCCTGCCTGAGTGTCATGAAGACATGATACGAAAGAACATGCAATTCAAGCAGTGTGGTCCGTATAAAAAATTGTATAAATATCATTAGAAAGAATCGCCCTCAAAGGTCATACGATACGAAAGAAGAGCAAGAGGTATACTCTCAGTCCCGTATGCGCATCCTGCTGATCGAGGACCAGCCGAAGCTTGCCCAGAATATCCAGGCCTTCCTGGAGACCGAGTCGTACCAAGTGACTACCAGCGGCGACGGAGCGCTAGGATTGGAACTAGCTCTCAGCGGCGAGTTCGACATGGTAATTCTCGATATTAACCTGCCGAGCATGGACGGGTACCAAGTGTGCCAAGAACTGCGGACCCGCGGGCAACAGTTGCCCATCCTCATGCTCACTGCCCGCGACAGCCGCAAGGACGTGGTGCACGGGCTGGACCTGGGCGCCGACGATTACCTCACCAAGCCTTTCGATCTCGATGAGTTGCTGGCGCGCATTCGTGCCCTGCTCCGCCGGGCAGCACCGGCCAAGCCCGCCCTGCTCGAATTCGGCAACATCACTATCGACACTGGCGCGCGCGAGGTTCGCCGCGACCACGAGCGCATTGACCTCTCGCCCAAGGAATACTCGTTGCTCGAGTTCCTCGCCCGCCACCGCGGCGAAGTGCAGGACCGTCCGACAATCTTGGAGCAGGTGTGGGGCGACCGTGACGACCTGATGTTCTCGCAGACAGTCGACGTGCACATCGCCTACCTACGTCGCAAGCTGGGCAAAGACGTGATCAGCACTGTCTCCGGCAAGGGGTATGTTATTCCCCAGGTCGACGCATGATCTTCCGGCGCATCGAACAATCGCTGGCCGTGCAGCTGACCATTTTCGTCTTTGGACTGCTCATCATTAACGGATCAATCTTCCTGCTGGCTGATGCTTCAAATACACGCCGCGAACAGAGCCTCGAGCTGCTCCGTGAGGCCCAGCAAGTGCAGCGCGCCCTACCAGAGAACCTCATCGAATCGGTGGATGTGCTGCCGCCCCGCCTGCGCGAGCGCGTGCGTGTGATCGACGAAGAAGGCGACATCTTCTACGAAGGTTCGTTCTTCAATGGCCTCCCCTTCTCATACTCGAGCGATGACGGCATCGCCACGGTCTACATCCAGGATGACGCCTTCGACATGCTGACGGCGCCCATCGTGCGTGATGAGGAATTCCTCGGGTACATGCAGATCATGCGCCCGCAGCAGGCACCGCTCGACTCGCTACCACTACGCATTACCATGTACGTGCTGGTGAGCATCGCCATCTCGAGTCTCACGTACATCGCCGGACGCTTCTTTGCCCGCCAAAGTCTCAAGCCGGCCGAAGATTCGATGCAACGTTTGGAGCAGTTCACGCAGGACGCCAGCCACGAGCTGCGCACGCCGTTGACCGTGCTCAACTCCTCACTCGACGTAGCCCTGCGCACCAAGAAGTATGAAGATGGCATTCTCTCGGCCAAGCAGGATGTGCAGGCGATCGCGCGCCTGGTTGAAAAGATGCTCGAACTCGCGCGTGTTGATCGCTTTGCTCTACAAGCGGCACCGTTTGATTTTGCCGCGCTACTGCGCGACCAGGCCGAGAAGTTGCGCCCCACCGCCGTCGCGGCCGGCGTGGAACTGAAGGTGCAAGCCGACCAGAGCGTCATCGTGAACGGTGACCCGACGCTTCTCAAGCACGTGACGGGCAATCTCCTCAATAACGCGGTGAAGTTTACGGCGCGCGGCGGCACGATCAGCGTCATGCTGAATCCACGTGAACTACGCGTGGCCGACACCGGCGTCGGTATCGACCCAAAGACCCTGCCCTATATCTTCGAACGCTTCTATCAAGGCGACGAGTCTCGCTCGCGCGGTGGCTACGGCTTGGGGCTTGCGCTGGTGAAGCGCATCGTCGACCTGCACCGCTGGTCCATCAGTGTGGAAAGTGCACTCGGCCAAGGCACCGTCTTTACGGTGCGTTTTACGTGAGACGGACACAATCATTCGTCCTACATCCGTCGGTACCACATTTTGCCTACCCGCCAGTCGCCCGGTAGGCTCCGACGTGGATGAATGCCAGCCGCTTTCACTTGCTACTTAGCTCGGGCCGCACCTGGCTTGAGCGTCACGGCCACACCCTCATGATCGTGGGCACGGTGGTCTTTGCCGTGTTCTTCTCTCTGCTGGGCATCCTCAATCACTGGGGACTGCGCACACAGCTCAACGACTTAGGGCACATCGAACAGGCACTCTGGTCACTCACCAGAGGAGACTTTGCGATGTCCGTCTCGGACCCCACCTTTGAGTCGCGCCTGGTGATGCACAGCAACATCATTCTCTACCTGGTGGCGCCTATCTACGCGATCTTTCCCTTTAGCGAAACACTCCTGATTCTCTCGGCCGTGGCCGGCGCGGCCGCAGGCTACCTGCTCTACCGACTCAGCCGAGAGTTACTGAAGAATGAAGCCTTGGCCGTGATGCTTGGCCTGGCCCTACTCCTCAATCCGTGGGTGCAGAGCTTGGTGCTCTACGACTTCCACGTGGACGTCCTCGCCCTGCCGCTGCTCATGCTGGTCCTACTCTTCGTGGAGAAGCGCCAGCCGGTAGCCTTCTGCGTGAGCATCGTGCTGCTTCTGACCGTAAAGGAAGATATGCCACTGCTCGTGTTCTTTCTGAGTATCTTCATCTGGCGACGCTGGTCGTTCCAGATGGCGTTCGGCGCGGCGGTCATGGCCCTCACCTATTGGATCGTACTCGAGGGCGGCACCCGCATGCTGCTTGGTACTACATTGGGCGCCCATACCTTCAGCCGCTTCAAAGAGTTCGGCGATACACCAAGTGAGGCCATCCTCTACCTTGTGACGCATCCCTGGGTCGCAGTGCTGGAAATCCTCACCCCGAAGAAACTCATCTACCTGGTCATGACATTCCTGCAGGGCGGATACTTGGCAATTCTCTCGCCGATCTTCGCTTTGGCTGCGATCCCGAACATCGCGCAGAACGTACTCGATGCCACCAACTTCCAGAGCAACATCACCTTCGTCTATTACTCGGGCATCGTCATCGCCGTGCTCTACGCCGGTACGGCCTACTCGCTGCAAAAGCGACACGGGCGACTGGCTCCCATCGTGGTGGCTGGCCTCATCTTCTTCCCCATACAGTCCATTGTCTTCTCGTACTTGCTCAGCCCAGCACCCTACAGCGAACGCATGACCTGGGCCGACTACAGCGCCCTCACTGACCCTACAGCGGTGCAACGAATGATCGAGAAGATCCCCACAGAGGCCGGCGTCTTCACCCAGAACAATCTCGGCGCCCACCTATCGCGCCGCAAGGCTGTGGTTCAGAAGTTGAAATACATCGATCACGCTGACTACGCCATCTTCTCGGCCCGCGTCCCGCACCCCCGCTTGGTCCCCCTGTTTTTCGCCAATACGGGCATGCGCATTGGTAGCTCCATGACCAACTACAGCGCGCTGGTGCAGAGCTTCTTCGATAACCCGGCCTTCGGCGTGCTCGACTACAATCCTGATCAAGCCTTATACCTGTTTAAACGTGGTGAACCTCGTGATCGCAATGCTGCCGCTCTCGAGGCCTTCAAGATTGACGCGGCCAAGATGAAATTCGCCGCTGACGGCGTGAACGAGGCGCTGCGTTGAACAAGAAAAAGTCAGTACGTTGTGTTCCTGATGGAAAAAGAGTCATACTGCCCCCATCCTCCCCCTCGCTCATGGTCACCATCCGCACCGCCCTCTCACTCAGTCTTGCCACCATCGCACTCGCCGGCTGCGGCCAGTCTGCGATCGAACGCGAAGCTGAACGAGCCATCGAACGCGACACCGGCGAACAGGCCGATGTCGACTTGGACGGCGACACCATGCGCATCGACACTAAAGATGGCACCGTCGAGATTGGCCGACAAACCATCCCGAGTGATTGGCCGACAGACATTGGCACGTATCCCGGTTCTACCATCGTCAGCTCTGCCAATGTCACTTCCGACAAAGGACAGCCAGCCAGCATGATCACGGCTACCAGCGACGATGCCGCACAGAAGATCGCCACCTACTTCAAAGACCGCCTGACAGCTGACGGCTGGCAGGTGAATGCTGAAGCCGTCATGGGCACGATGACGATCATCAGCGCCACGAAGGCCGACCGCGAATTCGCCCTGCAGATTGTCTCCGATGGTAGTCAGTCCACGATCTCGCTCGTACTGAGCAAGAGCTAAGACAGGGCGACGATATGAGGCGCATGAATCAGAGATGCACCGTAGGACAGCATCCCTGCCTCTTACGCACGCCTACAAACCACCTCTGAGGAAGTGGTGATGGCAGCCCCACGGGGAATCGAACCCCGCTTTCCTGGATGAGAACCAAGTGTCC
>CAZEVM010000034.1:0-10339 GCA_964515645.1 uncultured Candidatus Peribacteria bacterium
GGCGCGACGCGCTTTCTTGGGCACTTCTTTGTCGCGCACAAAGAAGTGCCAGACAGAACGTTGGCAGCAGCCTAATAGGACCCGTAAAAGACCCCGCTCTATATCACTTATTAGGACACTATTTTTGCTTGAAGCAAGAGGTGGAGACTACCGCAAGAACAAGCGAAAGAGTATAATACCTAGATACACCAACACCATGTCCTCCCCCTCCACTTTCCAGAAGCTGTTCGTTCGGCCGTTCGACAGTAAGTCGTTGGCCGATAAGGTCCAGAATAAGCTCGCCCTCCAGAGGGAGCTTGGCTGGCCCGCCGAACCCAAGGCCCCCATGGTGTGCTTGCCGGTGGGTATGACCGATGAGCTCGGCGGCGCACTCCTCAAAGGCGTGCTCCCCGGTATCGTCAGTCAAAACGTCCAGCTCCTCATTCGTGGTAAGGGCGGCGCTGCGTACGGCGCCGTCTTCTCCGAGCTTCAAGCTCGCTACCCGCACCGCATCGCCATCCTCCCCAATACCGACGAGGGCATGGCGAAAATGCTTTCGTCCGCCGACATGGCTCTGTTCTTAGCGCCGGTCGACAAAAATGATGAGACGCTCCTGAATTGCTTGCGTTACGGCGTGCTGCCGATTGCCCCGGCTGGCGCCCCGCTCGAGAACTACGATCCTGTGCAGGAGAGCGGTACGGCCTTCACCTACGAGGATCAGAACCAATGGCACGTCTTCGCCGCCTTCATCCGCGCGCTTGAGACGTTCAAGCTGCCGTACGACTGGCGTACGATCCAGAAGCACGGCATGGAAATGGCTGATTAGTATTAAGTATTGAGTATCGAGTATTAGGTATAAGAGACGAGGCAAAGACGATCGTCATACTTAATACCTAATACCTAATACCCGATACTCGTCAGTGGCTTCCAGTTGTCCCAAACCCTCCCCGCGTGGGAGCACCGTGGTCATCCACCTCACGCCACTCCGCTTTTTCGAGCTTGAGGATGAACGCCTGGGCGATGCGTTCGCCGCGTTCGACCGTCACGGGCTCCTTGGTGATGTTCATCACTTGCACGAGTAGCTCGTCCTTGGGACCGTGGTAGTCGGCGTCGATCACGCCCATGGAGTGGGGGAATGACAGGCCCTTCTTGCGCGGCAGTGACGAGCGCGGCGCGATAATGAGGCCGTAGCCCTCGGGAATCTTCACGATGACGTTGCCTGGCACGAGCGCGATGGCGCCCGGCTCGATGATGGTCGTCTCGCGCGTCACTAAATCGAAGGCGATGGCGCCGGCTGTGTTGTACTCAGGAAGAGGCAGGGTCTTGTCGACCCGGATGACGTCGATCTGCATGTCCGAAGTGTACACGAAGCGGGCGCCTCGCCACGTCAGGCGGCGCGACGCGTGGAGCGGTTCGGCACGATCTCGGGCACGTTGATGAGGCGCTTCTCCATGAGTGTGTCGAGCACGTTGCGCTTGCGCAGTGCGCCGCGCTCGAAGGTGAGCTGGGCGAGGTCGCGCGGCGGACGGTCGAGGATCTTGCTGCGGATGACGCGCGAGAGCTTCTCGCTGGTGAGGCGGCGGAAGTTGGCCGCGGCGGTGGCCATCGTCGGGTTGTTCTGGGCCAAGGCATCGAGCTGGTCAGCTTGGTCGATGATGCCCTGGGCGTAGAGGATCACCTTCGGCGCATGCGGCATATGGCCGGTCGAGCCGATGTCGAAGAGCTGGTTCAAGAAGCTTTCGGGCAAGAAGACGATCTCGGATTTGCCCAGGTAACCGCCCATGGCGGTGTTGAGGTTAAACTCAGTAAATTCCGGCCAGAGGAGCTCGGCGCTCTCGCGCATCTCCTCAAACTCCGGTTCAAAGGCGGAGATGTACTTGCCGTTGCCAATGTCGGCCGTCTGGCCGGCCAGGACGCGGCCGACGATCTTCGCTTTTTCAGCTGCCTCCATTTTGTCGAACTTGTCACCGCCGACGCGACTCTTCAGCACACGTTCCACGGCGTTGACGCTCCGGGTGAGCGGATCGGCGGCGTGCTCGTATGACTTCTTATTACTGTCCTGACCCCAGCGCGTCACTTCCTTCGCATTCTGTCCGCCGTAGAGCGCGAGACTGTAGGGGATTTGGTTCCATGACAGGCTCGCGAAGCGTCCGAGGATGTTGTCGTTCATGTACTGGGCGATCTCCTTATCGCGCATCCAATAGTTGAGGCGGGCAGCAAGGATGCCGGCGGTGGCACCGTCCTTCGCTTTGCCCAGCGCGCCTTTGGCGATGCCGATGGCCTTCCAGAAGCCCTTGCCCTTCATCGCCTTGTCGAAGAGCTCGATGTAACCGTTGAGGTCGTTCTTGCCTTCGATGGCGGCAATCTGGTCCTGCATGTCCTTCGCGCCGTTCTGGCTGCTCTTGTTCAGGAGGCCGGTCAGGTACGAGGCGAGGATATCGTTATCCATGTATTCCATCGGCACGACGCTGCGGATGTTGATGCCAAAAGCCTGCACCGTGGGCAGATCTTTCTTGGCGTCGATGAAGCTGTATTTCATCAGCGGGTAGAGCCAACCCTTCTGCGAGCCGAACTCGAGAATGGCCAGGAAGCGACTGGGGTTGCCGGTATTTTTGACGAGCTCGCCGCTGGGGCCGAAGAGATCGTTGAAGCCGAGGTCGCGCGTGACGATCGCCTCCATGAAGTCCTTGCGCTCCTTCGCCTGGTCGTTCGTCACCTTGTCACTCATTTGCTTACTGACGTCCTCACCGAAGGGCAGCCAGTTGAACATCTTGCCCACCTTCTTGGCGACCTTATTGCTCTTGCCGTTGTTGTAGCCCTTGAGCGCGTCGCTGTAGGCGCTCTTCCACTTCTTGAAGCCGTCGATGATCTGGTTGATAGAGAAAAATTCGATGTTCAGCGAACGAAGCAGTCCCTGTTCGCCCGACTTGCCGGGATCGGCAGGGAGCTCGAACTTCTCGATGTCGCTCAGGATCCCTTCGACGTTCTGCTCGCTGTTCGTCTTCTCAAAGAGGCTGGCACGGTCGTTAAGGTACTGCAGCTTGGCATCAATGCCAGCCAGGGGGCTCAGGGTGCTGATGACGAGTTGGCGGCTGCCGGGATTGAGTCCGGTCCAACGCTCTTCCGTCGTGACATCGGGCATGTGGCCGCTGGTGAGGGCGTCGGCGCTGCTGCGGCCACGGCTTTGACTGATGGCCTGGGCCACATCCTCAATGGCAAAGCGCTCGCTATCGGGATTCTCCAGGCCGATGTCGTCCTCGTGAAATGCTTGCAGCCAACTCAAGAGCTTTGTAGGCGGCATCTGCGACGTCTGCCAGCTGTTGATCTTGCGGGCCACGTTCTGCATGCCGATGAGGTTTATGTTCTCCAGGGCGAGGCCGTTGTCGATTTCTTGGAGCTTGGCGACGATGCCGACCGTCTGCGGGTCCAGTGATTCGATGCGCTGCGCCTTGGCCATGCGATCGTTGATGGCGTCACGGTAGCGCTGCACCTTCGTTTGTAATTCGCGGAGGCGGCTCTGCACCTGTTCGGCACGGGGAGGCCCTTCATTGGCGTCCTGCGGACGGAAGACCGTCTGGAGGTGGTCACGAACGGCAGCGATGTTGCGCTGGCCCTGGCTGTCGCGTTGGCGCTGGGGATTGTTTTCGTCCCCATCCTGGTTTTCCGGTGAAGTATTTCCCGTTGTGGGCGTGCCGCCGCCGCGCTGGCACGCCAAACGATTCTCACCGATAGGGGAGAAGTTCCAAGCGCCGAGGAGGGAGAGCTCTCGGAAACGCATTGGGTTATAGTTTACAAATTCGGGAAATGGTTTCCAAAATATTTTCGGTCTTTTTCGTATCTTCGGGTAAATAGGCCGAAAGCATCTGCTTAATCCGGTCAGGGTGGATTGGGCCGGTCTGGATGACCGTCGGCTGACGGCCATCGGCGCGTTCTAGGTGGAGCTCGGTGTAGTGCGCCGTGCGCAGCAGCCAGAAGAAGCGGTATTCCTTCCAGGTGCGGTACTGGCCGTCGAAGATGATGCCGTGCTCGTAGACCGAGAGGCGGCGCGGGGCCGGCGTGTGGTCGTGGGCGAGAACGTACAGACCGGCGCAGAGGAGCGTCACCAACGCGACCGACCAAGCGCCCGTCAGGATAGACAGGGCGGCGATGCCGACGACCATGCCGCCGGCGATCATATACCAGCGACGCGAGCGCTCGTGGTGGGGTTGGATGAGGCCGTCCCACTCCAAGAGGGGCTGGCCGAAATCGTGGGGTTCGTTGGCGGGGTTGGTGTTCATAGAAATCCCTTCATTATACCAAAAACCCCCTCTTTTAGCCGGGGGCTTAGGTTGTCAGGATACGGATTTATAGTATGGATTGTTTTTGAACCATGAAACAACGATTCTGGTCATTTAATCGGTGAGAATGGGGGATGGTGGGCAATACTGGACTTGAACCAGTGACCTCCACAATGTCAATGTGGCGCTCTAGCCAGCTGAGCTAATTGCCCTGAGGTTTGCGATGATAGAGGAATGATCGTGGGCGAGCGCCACTGTGGCGCTTTTTATTAGCTCGTCCCGTAGACGGGACTCGACCCAGCTGAGCTAATTGCCCTGAGGTCCGATGCTGAGAATGCTTCTGTCCGGGCTAGAGCGCTGGCGCTTCTTATGAGTGCGACTCGCGTAAACGCTCGTCGGCCCAGCTGAGCTCATTGCCCGTTGATGCAAACGTTCTCCGGAGGTCCAGAACGGCTGGCGGCGCGTCCTGACGCAATCGGAGCGGAGAGAGGGTATCAACTCAGCGGCCAGGTCACAAGCCTTTGGCAGGGTGTTGGTATGACCCCTCTCCTCGATTTTCTCCTGCCGCAGACCTCATTGACCGGTCAGACGGGTGTGTGGTTCACCCCTGAGGAGCTCCAGTCGCTCTTTCAAGAGAAGAGTGTTCGCCGTCTTGAAGAGGAGGAGTTGCGGCTACGCCACCTTCCCGAGGTGTCACGCCTGGTGGCCGTGACCGAGTACTCGCGAGCGCCACTTATTCGCCTGGCACTTCATCGTCTCAAGTACCAAGGAATCATCGACTACGCCGAACCACTCGGACGTTTGATGGTGACGCTCGCGCTGCACCTACAGACGCCGACGATCGACGCCGTTTGTCCGGTGCCACTCCACTGGAGTCGGCGCTTCTGGCGCGGCTTCAACCAAGCCGAGTTGTTGGCCGGTCCGCTCGCGCGCGAACTCGGCGTGCCGCTCCTTCCTCTTCTGCGTCGTCGGCGCGGCGGCAAGACGCAGGTCGGTCGCACGGCAGGGGAGCGACGCGAGGCATTGGCTGGTGCGTTCCGCGCGTCGTCCGTGCCTCGACACGTGCTGCTCGTCGATGATGTCGTCACCACGGGGGCGACAATTTTGGCTTGTTCTACAGCCTTACGAGAGGCCGGTGCGGAGTGGGTGAGCGTCGCATGTCTGGCCTACGCGGCATAATGTCTAGTACCGCGTTCGAGTTCCGAGTTACACGCAAGGACAAGTGTTGTGGAAAACTTTTCTGTTTTCCACAGGCAGGTTAGGATCCGTTTCCGATGCTCCTCCTGGTCTCCGCCATCGCCTTCGTCGTGCTTCTGACGGGGCTCGTGTTGATTCACGAGTGGGGTCACTACATCACGGCCAAGCTCTCCGGAGTGACGGTCGAAGAATTTGGCTTTGGTCTGCCGCCACGCGCGAAGACGCTCTTCACGCGCAAGGGCACGATCTTCTCGTTGAACTGGATTCCGTTCGGCGGCTTTGTTCGTCTGAAGGGAGAGAACGATGGCATGCGCAAGGCGCCGGGCAGCTTTGGTGCTGCTCCTCTCTGGAAGCGCTGCTGCGTGTTGCTCGCCGGCGTGTTCATGAATCTCGTCCTGGCCATCGCCCTCTTCACTGTCGGCTTCACCTGGGGCCAGTGGGTTCCCACCTATCTGAGCGATCGTGACATTCTGGCTGCCTCCGATCGCGGCGACATCACCGCCACACTCGCCGTGGCCGTGACGGGCACCCGCCCCGACGGTACCGCGCGCCGCGCCGGCGTGATGACGGGCAGTTTGCTGACCGCAATCGATGGCCAGCCGGTACGGCTTCCTGACGATGTGCGCGATCTGCAGGCTGGGAAGTCTCGCGTGCGGTACACGCTCCTCACTGGCTCTGGTTTTGTGAAGACGTCGACGGTGAATGTGGCCGTGAAAGACGGTCTCACGGGCGTCGAGATCAAGACGGTCGTGCGCGATCTCTCAGTGCCCGATCGCGGTCTGAGTGACGGCATCCGCCTGGCATTGCGCGAGGTGAAGGTGGTGACAGTGCAGACGATCATCGGTCTTAAGGAGCTCGTCTCCTCCCTCATCTGGCACGTGCGCGTGCCCGAGGGTGTCACCGGTATCATCGGCATCGCCGAACTCACGTATGTCTCCGTGCAGCAGGGATTCATGGTGTACCTCCGTTTGGTGGCTCTCCTGAGCTTGAGCTTGGCTGTCCTCAATGTACTGCCGTTCCCGGCGCTCGATGGCGGACGCCTGGTGCTCGTACTCCTCGAGTCCGCGCTCTCGTCGCGCGTCGTGCAGTCGGTGCCGGTGCTGCGCCGCGTGGTCCACTCCTTTGTCACTTTTGAACAGATGGCCAATGCGATGGGCTTCCTCTTGCTCTTGATCGTGATCTTGTTCGTCTCCGTCTATGACGTCATCCGTCTCGTCGCCTAGCGCGCTCAAAGACTTGTGGCTGGAGATTCTGCAGAAGCTTGAGCCCAAGCTTCAGCGCAGCGCGTTCATCACGTGGTTCAAGGACACAACGATCCTGGGTAAAGAAGAGGGGACGATCGTGGTGGGCCTCCCCCTGCCGATGGGCCTGAGCTGGCATCTGGAGCACTACCGCGCGCTGACGCTGCAGTTCGCCCAGGAGATTGATCCTTCAGTAGAGCAGGTCGTCTATAAGGTGGATGTCTCGCTGCGCGACGATCGCCTGCGCACCGTCGACCTACTTGAGCATTTTCCTGAACAGAAGCGTCGCAAGCTCCCGGGCCGCCAGGAGGTGAAAATGGCGGAGGGCATCGTGAGTAAGATTCTCAACCCTCGCTATAGCCTCGATAACTTTGTGGTCGGCAGCGGTAACCGCCTAGCCTATGCAGCTTGCCAGGCCGTGGCCACGGCACCCGGCGGCAAATACAACCCGCTCTTCCTCTATGGCGGTGTCGGCCTCGGTAAGACACACCTTCTCCAGGCGACGGGCAATGCCATCCTTAAACACTCGCCCAAGTCGGTCGTGGTCTACACCACCACCGAGGACTTCACAAACCAGGTCATCGAGGCCATCCAGCACCAGAAGATGGAGCAGCTGCGCCGCCGCTACCGCGTGGTGGACGTGCTCATCATCGACGACGTGCAGTTTCTCGCCAACAAAGAGCGCACGCAGGAGGAGTTCTTCCACACCTTCAATGCGCTCTACGAGGAGCACAAGCAGATCATCCTCTCGGCCGATCGTCCGCCGCAGGAGCTCCAGCTGGAAGATCGCCTCACCTCGCGCTTCGAGCGCGGCATGATCGCCGACGTCTCCGCTCCCGATTACGAGACGCGGCTCGCCATCCTCACGGAAAAAGCGCAGGAGTATCAGCTCTTCATCGACATGCAGGTGTTGCAGTTCATCGCCGAGCACGTCACCAAGAACGTCCGCGAACTGGAGGGCATCCTCATGCAGGCCGTGGCCCAGTACGAGCTCGAGCAGCGCGCCCCCACGGTCGGGTCCATCGCCGAGATCATGCGGAAGTTCAACAAGGATCCGCACAGCGAGCCCGAGGTGATCGGCTTCGAGATGCCGGCTAAGCGCGCCCAGACCTTTCAGGATGTGATGGAGGCCGTCTCGCGGTATTACTCCGTGTCGGTGCAGGACATGACGAGCTCGTCGCGCGTGCGCGAGATCCTCGTGCCCCGCCAGATCGCGATGTTCCTCAGCAAGAAGTACCTGCGCATGAGCTTCGTGCGCGTGGGCGAGATGTTCTCCGGTCGCGACCACACCACGGTGATGAACGCCTACGAGAAGATCGAGAAGACGCTGCAGCGCGATCCTCAATTGCTCCGCGAAGTCAGAGCCCTCGAAAAGGAGCTAGAATTCGTCAAATAGGGCATTTTTGACAAAATATCGTAAATACATTTAAATAGGATTAGTGCCTTCGCGGGCACGTCCGAGATTTCACACGGAGGACGTCATGAAGAGCTCTAAGTTCGGCTCGCTGGTCATCTTGATCGTGGCGCTGGTCGCCGCGGCCCTGATCATGGCCACCCTGTGTGGTGCCTTCACGGATGATGATTCGGTCACCGAGACGGTCATCGCGAACGACCCCCTCGGCGTCGGCTCGGTTATCTCGATCGAGGGTAGGACCGCCGCGGTCAAAAAGCGGGTCCGCTTACGGCGGCTTGAAGGTTGGACCGACATCAGTCATACCGAGTCGGTCGACCGCCAAACCTACCGCGTCGAGATGCTCCTTGTCCCGTTTGCAGCCCAGTTCACCCCGTAACAGAAGAGAGGTCCCCATGCTCAGTTTATTCGGTGTCCACCCCACCCAGATCGAGGAAGAATTCCTCTCGGACGACGAGCGCGAGGAACGCGCCGAGGTCCGCACCAAGATCTGGATGTGGGGCGCGATCTGCTCCGCCCCGGTCATTCTGGCCTTCGCTAGCCTCAGCGCCATCTTCTAGCCTGGCTCCGCGCCAGGCGACGAATCAACCCAAGAACCCCCGGTCCGCCGGGGGTTTGTTTATTGTGGCGAAATTTTGTACTCATGGTCCATTGGCTAGCTGAAGCTGTTACGGTGCTGGACGTGATGGCCATGGCGAGCGCGGCCGTTTTTTGCGTGAAGCGCACTCGACATCGCGGTGACTCTCGAAACGTTTTTGTCCGCGACGCAGAAGGGGAATACACTGCATTCAGTGACTAACTGTTCGACGACGACCGGCACGACCACGACGACCCGTTGAGGGTTGGCGTCCGCTGCTGAGTCTTCTCACCCCGCGCGCCTCCCACACCGAGGTGCGTTTTTCGTTTCATCCTCTATCATCCTCCCGTATGTGCGCCCACTCCTCCCACGATCACCATCCCGACGAGCTCGCGCCGATGCGCCACTCGCTCGCCCACGTCCTCGCCCAGGCCGTCCTGAAGCTCTGGCCCAACACCAAGCTGACGATCGGTCCGGCCATCGATACCGGCTGCTACTACGATTTCCTCTTTGAGGAGCCCATCACGCCCGATCACTTCGGCAAGATCGAGAAGGAGATGAAGGCCATCATCCACCAGGGCCAGACCTTCCGTTGTGATGAACTCACCCCCAAGGAGTCGATCGCGTTTTGGAAGAAGAAGGACCAGAACTTCAAGGTGGAGCTGGTGGAGGATCTGGTGAAGAACGAGGAGGTGAAGCACGTCACGCACTACGCCAACCTGAATAAGAAGGGCGAGGAGACCTTCGTCGATCTCTGCCGCGGCGGCCACGTCGAGAACCTCTCCGAGATCCCGGTGGATGGCTTCAAGATCATGTCCCTGGCCGGCGCCTACTGGCGTGGCGACGAGAAGCGTGAGCAGCTCACCCGCATCTACGTGGCGGCCTTCCCCAGCAAGGCGGAGCTTGATGCCCATCTGGAAATGCTCGAGGAGGCCAAGCGTCGCGATCATCGCAAGCTCGGCAAGGAGCTGGACCTCTTCACCTTCAGCGAGGACGTCGGCCCCGGTCTGCCGCTCTGGACGCCGCGTGGCACGATTATCGTCGACGCCATCGAGAACTTGGCTAAAGAGACCGAGGAGGCGGGTGGCTACCTGCGCGTGCGCACGCCGCACATCGCCAAGGGCAAGCTCTACGCCCAGACCGGGCACTTGTCCCACTACAAGGAGTCGATGTTTCCGCCCATGGAGATGGACGGTGAGGAGTACTACCTCAAGCCGATGAACAGCCCGCACCACCACCAGATCTTCGCCTCGCGGGCGCGCAGCTACCGCGACCTGCCGATGCGCTTGGCGGAGTACGGCCACTGCTACCGCTTCGAAGACAGCGGCGCCCTCTTCGGCCTGATGCGCGTGCGTTCGCTCTGCATGAACGACGCCCACATGTACTGCACCGAGGAGCAGTTTGAGGCCGAGTTCGACGCCGTCATCGACCTGTACCTGAAGTATTTCGAACTCTTCGGCATCGAGAAGTACATCATGCGCCTCTCACTCCATTCCAAGGAGGAGCTGGGCAAGAAATACGTGAACAAGCCCGATCTGTGGCTCAAGACCGAGGACATGGTGCGCAGCGCGATGAAGAAGAAGGGGATCAACTTCGTGGAAGTGCCCAACGAGGCCGCCTTCTATGGACCCAAGATCGACGTGCAGGTGTGGAGCGC
>CAZEVM010000035.1:0-10233 GCA_964515645.1 uncultured Candidatus Peribacteria bacterium
GGCGCGACGCGCTTTCTTGGGCACTTCTTTGTCGCGCACAAAGAAGTGCCGACCACTCAATGGCAGCTGCTTACCTGAACCTTATTCAGCGACTCGAAGATCATCCAACATCACCTGCGCCGATTGCTTTCCATTCCACGTATCGAGGCTTAAACGGCCGACGATATCCATTGGCCTATCCACCTGACTAATCAGGTGACCAAGACCGAAACCAATGAGCTTTCCACCCCCAATACGGGCCTGCAAGTGTCGAGAGTTTTCCCCTACTCCTCGGGCTCCCTCAAGTCTCACGCCCCGCACAAGAACCCGGGGATCCTGATTGCCCGCACCGAACGGTTCGAACATGCGCAGATCAGTGATCAGCGCTGGTCTGAGACTACTCACCGGAACAGACCCGTCGATTTCGAGTGACGGAACCAATTCGTCGGACGGAACGGCGGACGCCACATGCGCGGATAATCGCTCCACCAAGGGCTCGGTGTTTTCCCGCCTGAAGGTGCAACCGGCCGCCTGAGCGTGTCCGCCAAAGCGCTCCAAGAGGTCTCCGCAGGTGGTCAGACCCTGTGCAAGATGATACCCCGCCGGTCCACGCAGCGAGGCCGTGCACAGTCCGTCCTTCTCGCTGATCACCAGGCTAGGGCGACCAAAGCGCTCGGTCAGCTTAGCGGCCACAAGGCCCAGTACACCGGGATGGAGATCGGGATGGGAGATGGAGAGCAACGGCGGCATTGTCGCGTGAGCAAGCATTTTCTCCACGGCCGCATCGACGGCTAACTTGGTCCGACGCTGGCGATCGGCATTAAGCATCTCCAACTCAGCCAGCGCCTCGCCACCATCGAGCAAGGCGCGTAGGGCAATGCCGGGATCAGCCAGGCGGCCAGCGGCATTAATGCGCGGGGCTAGGCGGAAAGCAATGTCGGACGAGGTAAGCGCGGGTGTGCCAGCACGCAGCGCGTCACGCATGACCGCCAGTGGCCCCTCGCGTAGACGATCGAGGGCTTGAAGTCCCAGATATACCTGAGTGCGATTCCAGCCGATGAGCGGCACCACGTCGGCGACCGTGCCGAGCATGGCCAAGGCGAGGTCGATATCGGCCTCGGCGCCGCTCGTGGGCGCCAGGTGGCGGCCGAACATGTGTGCCAGGCCGGCGGCCGAGGGCCAGGGGTCTTTGCGGCTAGAGGTGAGCGGGTGGATGAGCGCAGTTGCAGCGGGCAATTCGGCCGGCGGATGATGGTGGTCGATAATAACCACGTCGATCCCCTTCTCACGCAGCATGGCCACCGATTCGGCGGCGGTCACACCGGTATCAACGGTCAGAACCAGGTCGGCCTGCTCGCTCACCTCAGCCGCCAGGGCCGGGGTGAGGCCATAGCCGTCCTTGACGCGATGCGGCAAGCGCACGACGGGGTCATAGCCCAAGCGACGCATTGCACGCACCAAAAGGGCCGTAGACGTGACGCCGTCACAGTCGTAGTCGCCCACGATGACAATCCGACTGTCCTTCTGCACCGCCGCCCGCACACAGTCGACGGCAAACCGAAGATCCGGGTAGTCAAGAAAAGTTGGCAAGTCGTCGACAGAAGTGTGCGCCGTGGTATGTAACTGGCGCCCTCGCCACAGCGTGCTCAGCCCCTCACGAGTGGAGAGGTCAGGAAGCTCCGCCGGCAGGTGCCAGCGGCGGCCGGTGAGCGAGAGTGACACGGCGATGCCCGCACTCTCGCACGGGCATGGTCACCGCTCAAGGGTGAATGTCAGGCGATCTCCGTGGCGCGTACCTTACGCACCACCATTGCGGCAGCGAGGCCGCCGACGGTCAGCAGAAGCCACGTGCCGGCGCCGGAGCGCGGGAGGGGCTGCTGGCGCGGCTGCTCCCACACGGGAGCCGGGGGCTCAACCCAACGACGCGAGGCCGGGCGATTGGTATTGGCCTGCAGGCCGGCCACGGTAGCCGAGAGATCGTCGACGCTCATGATCAGGTCGTCGAGAGCCTGACCCAGGGCCGGATCGGGCGTCAGAGTGTCGTGCGGAGGATCAATCACCACGTAGCCCGGCTGGCCGGAGCCAGAGACAACAGACGGATACGTGGGCTCACCGTAGGTCGTGGTGTAGGTGCCGGTCTGCTGTTGGCGACGCTCGGCATAGAGAGCGTTTTGCGCTTCAACACGGTCTTGAGCATGGCGAGCCGTGGGCGGAGGCAGACCGTAGTCGTCGACGTACACGTACTGGTCCGGGGGCACATAGGCAGACGCCGTCATCGGCATCAACATCGCCATAGCGGCCAGGATCATTGTGGTTGTGTGTTTCATATTGCTTCTATTGTACAGGAAACTAGACAGAAACGCAATCAGGGGCAAACGCTCGTATCACCGAAGAGACAACGGTATACGGCATCATAATCGTTCACGCTGGTCGGATCGCTGATGCGGACGAGGGGGTTGGTCTCACCCGAATCAACCTGACCGTTGAGATTCACATCCTCGCCAAGCTCAATGATTTGGTCGTTACCGACGCGGACCGTACAGATACCGTCACAGAGACCGTCACGATCACTATCGCGGTTGCGCGGATCGGTCTCACCGTTATCGAGGCGACCGTTCAGGTTGGCATCTTCCAGGCCGTCGATGAGGCCATCGCTGTCGGTATCACGAATAGTGGGCTGTGTGCCGCCGCGCAGTTCCAAGCCATCCGGCACACCGTCGCCGTCGCTGTCAGGATTGAACGGATCCGTCTTGGCGGCGAGCTCGGCCTTGCCATTGAGCTGGTCGCCATCGGCATCAAGACCGATCGGCAGAGGCGACTCGCTCATGATGAAGCAGAGCGAGCCGGGATCGAACGTATTGAGCTGGTGGCGAAAGCCGGAGCGCTTGGTGTTTTGCTCTTGCTTCAGCGAATCCTGCACGCCCTTGATATCAAAGACAGAGCGGCGGGCAACGGACGAGGAGGACGCAGCAGCCTGCTCTTTACGCTCCTTTTCTGAGAGGAACATCAAACCGGGGAAACCTTGGCGATTCTCGGCCACCTCAGGCTCGTAATTCTCGGGAATGCAGTACCCCCAGTAACGGACCTGCGTACCACGGCCACCGAGCAGCACTTCGCGGTTGATCGGCTCGATGTCGAGCGGCACATGGAAGATGACGTTGGTATCGGCGGGAACATCGGCACCTTCAGTGACTTCGTCGGCCTCAATGACTACCCATGGAATCTCCTTCTGTTTCGTACTTGAGGGCAGCAGACGAGCCAGATCGGCTTCACGGGCAGTCTTATGAGCCTCCTTGGAGAGAGTCATCATGCCTACCACGGCTGCCACCGGCAGGAGGGTGAGGAGGAATGCCTTGATCGCCGTCTTGGTGTTGATGAGGAGGCTCGATGCCATCCCCCCAGTATAGCACAGACTTCTCTATCTGCGAAGTGGACATTGGCGCTACACTGTGCGCATCGCAAAGGATCTCTACGACATTCTCGGCGTCTCCCGTTCTGCCTCGCCCGACGAGGTGAAGTCGGCGTACCGAAAATTGAGCAAGGAATGGCACCCAGATAAGCATAAGGGTGATAAGGCCGCCGAAGACAAATTTAAGGAGATCAACCAAGCCTATGAGGTGCTGAGTGATCAGAAGAAGCGCGCCCAGTACGACCAGTTCGGCTCGGCCGGACCGGGCACGGGTGGCTTTGGGAACGGCGGATTCGACTTCTCCGGCTTTCAGGGCGGGGACATGGGTGATCTCGGTGATCTGTTCTCCAGTTTCTTCGGCGGCGGGGGCAGGGGATCGGTACAGACCAAGGGGGCTGATCATGAGGTGGCCGTGACCATCGATCTGGCCGAAGCGGTGAGCGGCGCCAAGCGCACGATCCGCATTGAACACCAGGCGGCTTGTGAAACCTGCGGAGGCGATGGAGCCCAGAAAGGAGCCAAAATCATCAGCTGTGATCAGTGCGGCGGTACGGGCCAGGTCACGCGCATCGCGCAATCATTCTTCGGGCAAATCCAACAGCGCGGCATGTGCCCCAAGTGTCACGGCAGCGGCAAGGTGCCGGAGAAGGCGTGCGCCACCTGCCAGGGTGAAGGACGCGTGCCCAAGCGCGACGATGTGACCGTGGAGATCCCGGCCGGTATTGCCGACGGCCAGAGCCTGCGCGTGCGCGGTGCCGGTGATCAAGGACTGCCGGGCCAGCCAGCGGGTGATCTCTTCGTGCACATCCGTGTCCGCCCCGATGATCGCTTCCGGCGTGAGGGCGATGATATCCATGCCGTCACTACCATTTCGGTGATCGATGCCATCTTGGGTGCCGATATCGAAGTGGAGACCGTGCAGGGGCCTGTCACGCTGAACATCCCAGCCGGAACGCAGCCTGGTCAGATCATGCGCGTGAAGGGAAAGGGCATGCCTGTTCTCTCCTCATCGAAGCACGGTGATCACTACGTACAAGTGGACATCATCATCCCCAAGAAGATCAGCCGCGAGGAGAAGAAACTGCTCGAGCAGTGGCGCGACATCAAGGCCTGATCGAGATCAGCGCCCGAGCCCAGCCATACAGGAAAAATCCATATTGATCATGGGCTGATACAGGGTGTGTCTTAGAACGCCAAAGAAGCCTGTTCTTTTCATGATCGCTGGTCGCTGATCAGAGAGTAGGCTGAGCTCAGATATCGAGGTTCTCCAGGCCGTCGTCGGCCGGGATGACGGGGGAGAGCTCCTCGCCCGATTTGATCTTGGCCTCCTTCTCGTTCTTGAGCTTGAGGACGATCTGGCGGTAGTCACCCTGGCCGATGCTCTCGGTGGTGAGATCCTGCATGGCAGGGGACTCAGCCACGTGGAGGTGCACGATGCGGCGGAAGTACGGACTCATCGGCGAGAGCGCCACGCGGTTGCCCGTGCGGCGGACGAAGTCGGCCTTCTGCTCGGCAATTTTGCGGACCTTCTCTTCCTGCACGCGGCGGTAACCGTCGACGTCGAGGATGATGAACGGATTCTGGTCACCCTTCTCCTGGGCGCGGACGATCGACTTGGCCAGGTGTTGGAGCGAGTTCAGGGTCTCACCGTGCCAGCCGATGAGACGGCTGGGCTCGGGGGCAGTGATGTCGACGCGCGTGGCGTTCGTCTTCTCCTCGAAGCTGATCTTCACATCGGTGAACGCAAGGCCGGCCTGCGTGAGCAGGTTCTTGAGCACGTCTTCCACGAGGGTGGCTGGCACCATAGTGCGGGCATGATAGTGCTCGGCGAGCGAGATGCCAATGAGGGAAGTATTAGGTATTAGGTATTACGAATAAAAGGGTTCCGCGTTTCTCGGAAATATCATTGTCCATGATACGTAATACCTAATACTTGATACTGAATACTAATAAAAAGCCTCCGACTACGGAGGCCTTTTTGCATTGAAGCGAGAGCGGTTTTAGCGGACGGCGTCCTTGAGCGTCTTGCCAGCCTTGAAGGACGGAACCTTCATGGCCGGGATGGAGATCTTCTGCGACGGGTTGCGCGGGTTCACACCCATGCGAGCAGCACGCTTGCTGATGCGGAAGGTGCCGAAGCCCGTGACAGTCACCGCGTTGCCCTTCTTGAGCTCCTTGGTGATCGTCGAGGTGAGAGCCTCGAGAGCGGCCGAAGCGGCGCGCTTCGTGATGCCGGCAGCGTTGCCGATCGTCGCGATAAGGTCCTGCTTGGACAGAGACATAGGGGAGGGGGAAGAAGAAGTACTAAGGAAAGTCTAACGAGCGATATCGCTTAGGCAAGCCACATTCTCGAAGTGAAGCGAAAAATAGGGCTTACCTTAGCCGTTTTGGCTTAGCTGAGCCCTAAAAAGATGAATACAAAGGGTGATCAATGATCATTCACAAATGCGTATTTTGCCACTTTTGTGCCTTTATTGTCTATCTTTGACAAGCGTAGCTCGCACTCCGTAGGCTCTGGGCCCATGACTCAGCTCGTCATCGTCGAGAGCCCCGCGAAGGCCAAGACCATCAAGCGATTCCTTGGAAAAGATTTCACCGTGGAAGCAAGCATGGGTCACGTACGTGATCTGCCGGAGGGTGAACTCGGCGTCGACACCGAGAAGAGTTTTGAACCGAAGTACGAAGTGCCGGAAGGAAAGCAGACGGTGGTGAAGCACTTGAAGGACCTGGCGAAGAAGAGTTCGACCATCTGGATCGCGACTGATGAAGACCGCGAAGGAGAGGCGATCGGTTGGCACCTGCTGCAACTACTCGATCCCAAGGGTAAGGCCGACGTGAAGCGCATCGCCTTTCACGAGATCACCGAGACCGCCATCAAACATGCTGTGGATCATCCGCGCGAGATCAACATGAAGCTCGTCGACGCCCAGCAAGGCCGCCGCGTGCTCGACCGCCTGGTGGGTTACACCCTCTCTCCTTTCTTGTGGAAGAAGGTCTACCGCGGCCTCTCAGCCGGACGCGTGCAGTCGGTGGCAGTACGCATCATCGTCGACCGCGAGCGCGAGATTAAAGCCTTCATCCCGGTGGAGTACTGGACGGTAGATGCCGCCCTGCAGACGGCGAAGAAGGAAGAATTCACCGCTTCCTTGAGTCAACGCGACGGCGAGAAGTTCGTGCCCGGTTCTAAAGAGGAGACGGATACAGCTTTGGCTGAGATTCAGAACAAGGACTTCACCGTGGCCGAACTGGAAGAGAAAGAGGTACAGCGTCACTCCCCGGCCCCGTTCACCACCTCGACCCTGCAGCAGGAAGCCGCCCGCAAGCTCGGCTTCTCCGTAAAACAGACCATGGTCATCGCCCAGCAGCTCTACGAAGGCGTGGCACTGGGCAAGGGCGAAGGCTCGGCCGGTCTGATCACCTACATGCGCACCGACTCTGTGAACCTGAGCCAGAAGGCGCTCGACGACAGCAAGCGCATGATCGAGAAGCTCTACGGCCGCGAGTACGTGCTGGCCGCACCCAAAACCTTCAAGACCAAGAGTAAGGGCGCACAGGAGGCCCACGAAGCCATCCGCCCCACGGAGCTCGACCGCACGCCTGAGTCGCTCAGCGACGTGCTGGATCACCAGCAGCTTAAGCTCTACACGATGATCTGGCAGCGCACGATGGCCACGCAGATGCCGCCGGCCGAGTTTAAGCGCATCGGCGCCAACATCAGCGCCGGACGCTATACCTTCCGCGCCACGGGCCAGACGCTCACCTTTGACGGCTATCTGCGCGCCTACACCGAAGGCAAGGACGAGGATAACGAGGCCGCCTCCGCCCAGGACGACGGCGATAAGCTCCTGCCCCCGCTGACGGTGGGCGAGACGCTCAGCTTGGACAAGATCCTGCCGGAGCAGCATTTCACCAAGCCGCCGGCCCGCTACACGGAAGCCAGCCTGGTGAAGAAGCTCGAAGAGGAGGGGATCGGCCGTCCGAGTACTTACGCTCCGACCATCTCGACCATCCAGGCCCGCGGCTACATCCAGAAGGAGGGCAAGCAGCTCATCCCGGCCGACGTGGCCTTCGTGGTCACCGACCTGCTCACCGAGCATTTCCCGGACATCGTCAGCCTGACCTTCACGGCTGACATGGAGCAGAAGCTCGATAACGTGGCTGAAGGCGAAGAGGACTACCGCGAGTTCATCGGCGATTTCTATAAGCCCTTCCACAAACTCGTTGAGGGCAAGACGAAGGAGATCAAGAAGGAGGACGTGCTCAAGGAGCGCGTGCTCGGTGTGGATCCTGCCTCTGGCAAGGAAGTGGTGGCCCGTATGGGTCGCTTTGGTCCGTTCGTGCAGCTCGGACGCGTCGACGCCAAGGAGGCGAAGGAAGCCAAGGCCATGCGCAAGAGCGGCGAGCTGAAGACCGCTTCGATTAAGAAGGGGCTGAGCCTGGAGGACATCACCCTCGAGCAGGCTTTGGCCCAGCTGCAGTTCCCCAAGACCCTCGGCAAGGAAGGCGGCAAGGACGTGATTGTGCACTTGGGACGCTTCGGCCCCTACCTTGAGTGCGGCGAGCAGACCTTCACGCTGCCCAAGGATGTCGACCCCGCCGTGGTAGAGCTGGCCCAAGCCGTGGACATGCTTAAGAACGCCAAGGAGTTGAAGAAGAAGGCGGCTGAACCCATCAAGACCTTCGGCAAGGATCCCGAATCGGGCGCCACGGTGCTGGTGAAGGACGGCCGTTACGGCCCCTACGTGACCGACGGCAAGACGAACGCCTCGCTCAAGAAGGACATGTCGCCCGAGACCATCACCGAGGAACAAGCCTTCGAATTGCTCGCGAAAAAGCGCGCGTCGCCCAGCCGCGGCTGGCGCGGCAAGGGTCGCCGCTGATCTGACCGGTGGTCATCACCGTGATCAAAGCCCCCATGATCAGGCTGGGCACCGTTTCGCGCTATTGAAGAGGATGTAACCGGACCGAATGACTATACATAGAGGAGTGAATCACTTTTCCCGCCGAAGGGAGGCAAGAAAAAGCTCAAGCATCAGGGCTCGAAGGCCGCGCACGTCTCGGAGCGATTTCGAGCTTCCGACCAAGTGAAGTACAGCTCACATCTGCCGTGATCACATCATGATCGCCACTTTCTGACGAGAGATGTTTCTCGCTGATCATGATCATGATCCATAGCATGAGCCTGTTCTTGATCACTCCCCCGAACACCTCCCATGGAAACCCTGTCCACCACCCTCTCCATCAAGGAAGCCGCTGAGCGGTACCAGAAGGCCGAGATCACCATCCGCCGCTTGGTGCGCTCGATCGTGAAGGACGCCGAGTCCCCCGATCGCCACCTGATCACGCCCGACGTGGCTGAGGCCAAGAAACTCCAAGCCAAGCGCAAGCCGTTCAGCTACAGCATGAGCGCCGAGCTGCTGGAGAAGCACTTCGCCGGCGAGTCCTCCAAGTCGTCGCGCACGTCCGCCCAGAACACCGAGTACCTCCGCCTGCTCGAGCAGACGTCCGAGGGTCTTAAGGACCAGCTCAAGGTGAAGGACGAGCAGATCAAGGCCCTGCAGAATTCCATCGACGGCCTGAGCGAGCGTCAGCGCGAAATGAACATCCTGATGAAGGGCCTGCAGCAGCAGCTGATGCTGAGCAGCGGCCAGCCGACCGAGAAGAAGTCGTGGTGGAACTGGCGCAAGAAGTGATCAGCCGACCATCGCCTCCCCAAGAGGGCCGCACGGCCCTCTTTTTGTATCACTCGCTGTCCTGCTGCTCTTTGGCGGCTAAGGCTGCCAAGATGCGGGCCGAAAGCTCGTCCGGAACCTCAGGAGGGCGGGTCTCGACCATGAGGGCGGCAAGCTGCCCATAGTCACGCAGAGTTTCTTGGCACGCGAAACAGAGGCGCAGGTGTCGCATGACGCGAAAACGGAGGCCTTCGCAGCGCAGTTCCCCGTCGGCATAGGCCGAGAGGGCAACCTCGAGTTCACGGCATTCATCGAGGGGCGACATAGGGATATGCTAGCCCGCCCCAGATGAGTACACTACGGGGGCTCCGGACGGTTCCGGGGTGCGCAAAGGCGCGTCGCTCAGCTGCCTAGCCCTGCGCAGCAGGGCGTGATCAAAAAGAGCAGCTCGTAGAGAACGTCTCTCACATCATCGGTCGGACATAGGCGCGTAGCTCAGCTGGTAGAGCATCAGTCTCCAAAACTGAGGGTCGCAGGTTCGAGCCCTGCCGCGCCTGCCATGTGCATCTTCCAACGCCCGCCATCACGGCGGGTTTTTATTTGGCCCACTCCTCGTCCATGTCGAAACAGCGGACCGAGAGGTGCTTCTGCCAATCGGGACCCAGCAACTGAAGCCGATCCCCCATGCGCCGGCGGAAGGCATCGACCGGATCGATGCGTCCGGCGGGGGAGGCAATGACGACATTGTCCTTGATGACGGATAACTCGAGGGATTGCTCGGGAACGCAAACGTCGGGCGACATGGGAGAACGGGGAAAATGACGAAGGCGTCAGTATGGCGAAAAAACCCACCCTCTCAAGCGATGACGGGGCGCCTGGAGGATGGGCTTGCAGCAGCGATAAAACGGGAGCCGCCGAGGTTTAGAGGCTCAGCCGATGACCTTGGCCGTGGGGTGGGCCATCACGTCACGCGCGACGACGATGCCCGTGGGGATGACGAAGGCGGAGAGGAGCTCGTTGGCGACTGCCAACACGGCACCGATGATGAGGCCGGAATCACCCAAGATGCCACCAAGAATGCTGCTCACAATGGCAGCGATGATCGCAGCGGCGATACAGGGGAGGACGATGCGCAGCCACGCGCCGGTGGTGGCGCGCATGCTCTGGCGCACG
>CAZEVM010000036.1:0-7868 GCA_964515645.1 uncultured Candidatus Peribacteria bacterium
GCCGTTCTGCAGCGGCACGTCGTCGGGCACCTGGAGACGCCCCATCATGGCTTTAAGGCGATCGCCGCCGAAGAGGCGCATGAGATCGTCCTCCATGGACACGAAGAAGAGGCTCTCGCCCGGATCGCCTTGGCGTCCGGTGCGGCCGCGGAGCTGGTTGTCGATGCGGCGCGCTTCGTGACGCTCGGTGCCGAGGATGGCGAGACCGCCGAGTTCGGCGACGCCCGCGCCCAGCATGATGTCGGTACCGCGGCCGGCCATGTTGGTGGCGATGGTGACTGAGCCGCGCTGGCCAGCGCCGGCGACGATTTCGGCTTCCTTCTCGTGCTGCTTGGCGTTGAGCACCTGGTGCGGCACACCGTCCTGCTCGAGGAGTTTGGAGAGTACTTCGGACTTCTCGATGGAGGTGGTGCCCACGAGCACGGGCTGACCCTTGGCGTGGCGCTCTTTCACGGCGCGCACCACGGCGCGGAACTTGTGCTCGACGGTGCGGTAGATGGCGTCGGGCTGGTCCTGGCGCGTGACGGGGCGGTGCGTGGGGATGACGACGACCTTCAATTTGTAGATCGATTCGAACTCCTCCTCCTCGGTCTTGGCCGTACCGGTCATGCCGGCCAGCTTGGGGAAGAGGCGGAAGTAGTTCTGGAAGGTGATGGTGGCCAGCGTGCGGCTCTCTCGCTGCACTTCCACGCGCTCCTTGGCCTCGATGGCCTGGTGCAGGCCGTGGCTGTAGCGGCGGCCGGGCATGAGGCGTCCCGTGAATTCATCGACGATGATCACCTCACCGTCCTTCACCACGTAGTCGATGTCGCGCTTGAAGATGGCATGCGCCTTGAGGGCCTGCTCGATGTGGTGCACCTCCTGGAAACCCTTATCGGTGTAGATGTTGTCCACGCCCATCTTCTGCTCGAGGTAGGCGATACCGGCCTCGGTGAGGATGGCGGCGCGCTGCTTCTCGTCGCGGGTGAAGTGCTCGGTCTCGCGCAGGTCCTGCACGAGCAAGGCGTACTGGGCGTACTTGGCGGTCGACTCCTCGGCCGGGGCCGAGATGATGAGCGGCGTGCGGGCTTCATCCACGAGGATGGAGTCCACTTCGTCGACGATGGCGTAGTTGAGGCCGCGCTGCACCTGCTGCTCGATGGACGGGGCCATGTTGTCGCGCAGGTAGTCGAAGCCATATTCGTTGTTGGTGCCGTAGGTGATGTCGGAGGCGTAGGCGGCGCGGCGCTCGTCGTTGTTCAGGCCGTGGACGATGGTGCCGACAGTCATGCCGAGCGCTCCATAGAGGAGGCCCATCCACTGGGCGTCGCGCTTGGCCAGGTAGTCGTTGACGGTGACCACGTGCACGCCCTTGCCGGCGAGCGCGTTCAGGTAGACGGGCAGGGTGCAGACGAGGGTCTTGCCTTCTCCGGTCTTCATCTCGGCGATGTTGCCGCGGTGCAGGATGATGCCGCCGATGAGCTGCACGTCGAAGGGGACCATGTCCCAGGTGAGCTCCTGCTTGCCGATGGTCATCTTGGTGCCCTTGAGCAGCTCGCAGGCGCGCACCACCAAGGCGAAGGCCCAGGGGAGCATCTCGTCGAGCGTCTCGCCCTCGGCGATGAGGCGCTTAAACTCCTCAGTCTTCTTCGGAAGGTCCTGGAGCGTGAGTGCTTGGAATTCGGCCGACGCCTGGATCTCACGGATGCGGCGGACGGTGGGCTGGAGGCGCTGCACTTCTTTGCGGGAGGTGTCGCCGAACAAACGGTTGAGGTGGTCGAGGATAGTCATTGGAGCACACACTATACCCATTGTCCCGCCGGCGCGCCCAGGTTGCCCCTTTTTCTCGCTTAATAGCCCCGTCCGTACCAGGGATCGATCGGAGCGGGTGCTTCTGGGGCACGGGCTAACAAGTCCGGAAGTACTTCTTCAATGGATTTCAGTGCTGCAGGCAAGAGTCCGAGCGGGGCGAGTGCTTCGGCGTGGGCGGGGATGAGCTCGCCCACCCAGGCGGCGCCCTTGGGGGCGGCGGCGAGGATGTCGTTCAAGGTCTTGAGGGCGGGGTCGGACCAGAGGGTGGCGTGCGTGCCGAAGCCGCGGGCGAACACTTGGTCCAGGCGCGTGCTGTGGAACCAGAGCGCGTCGGGCGATTCGAGGCGGGCGGCCCAGAGGTCGCTGCCGTGCACAGCGCGGACGGGAATCTTGCGCTCCCAGGCGAGGGCATTGGCGGTGGCGACGGCCACACGCAGGCTCGTAAAACCGCCCGGTCCTGTGACACAGGCGATGGATGTGAGGTCTTCGGCCTTCCACTTGGCCTCGGCGAGCACTTCGTCGATGAGGGGTACGAGGCCATCATCGCGAAGACGACGATCGACCACGCGGCGAACGATGGTTTGCTTCTCGGTCACGCAGGCGACGGAGCCGTCGTGGTGGGCCAGGTCGAGGAAGAGGATCTTCACGCTGAGGAGGGTATCGAAATTATGGGCAGGGGGAAGACCCGGCGCGGGGCCGGGTCTCTCGTGAGCTGATCAGTCGGTGATCAGATCCGTGGGTTCGTGGGTCTGGTAGTCATGCTCGGCTTTCGCTTCGCTCGGTAGCTGTCTGATGATCTGCGCGGCCAGGGCGGCCGGTGCTTCGACGCCGACGCGGACCCAGTGGTCCCAGGCTGGTGCTCCTTGAGGGCGTTCGCCGCGAGTGTCTTGGGGGCGGAAGATCTCACCGCCCATGAAGCGGACGTACGGGACGAACCAGGCGAATTGCAGGGGGTCCTTCAGGTGGACGGCGAAGCGGATGAGTGTGGGTGCCATGACGGCGGCCTCCGGTGGTGTGATGAGTGGATGGTCCTGCCGATGCAGGTCGCGCATCCTAGCGGTCCGCCTGCCTACTTCAAGTCCTTCCTCTACAATCTGGACGTGCCCGCCCTGTCCGTCGTCATCCCCACCCACGAACGTGCCTCCTTGTTGAGGCGCTCGCTCGAGCACCTGGAGCGCCAGACGATCGCGCGCGATCTGGAGGTGATCGTGGTGAGCGATGGGCCCGATCCGGCCACACGCGAGCTGGCGACTGAGATTCAGAAACGAGAGCAGGGAAGCGAGCGCCGCTTCGAGGTGTTCCAATTTCTGGAGATTCCCAAGTGCCAGCAGGGTATCGCCCGCAACCGCGGCGTGGCCAAGGCGACGTCGCCCGTCGTGCTCTTCGCCCAGGACGACATCTTCCTGGCGCCCAACGCCTGCGCGGTGCACGTGGTGGCGCACGGCAAGTTCCCGCGCGTCGTGGTGCTTGGCTTCACCACCTGGGATCCCGCCTGCGGCATCACGCCGGTGATGACGTGGCTCGAGGCCACGGGCTGGCAGTTTGGGTACCCGCACCTCAAGCCCTACGCCCATCGCCTCGTGCCGGCCGAGATGCAGCACCGCTACACCTACACCTCGCACATCAGCCTGCCCACAAAGGACGCCAAGTGCGTCGCCTTCCGCGAGGATGTCTCGCTTTACGGCTGGGAAGACATCGAGTGGGGACTGCGCTTGAAGAAAGAGGGCCTGCCGCTCGTCTACGAACCCGACGCCACAGCGCTCCATCATCATCACTTAGAACTCGCCGACTCGCTTCAGCGCATGGAGACGGTCGGACGTTCGGCCGTGCACATCGAGACCATCGCGCCGGAATTGCATGTGACACCACAGGGTTGGAAGCGCTGGGCGTACGAGCTTCTCTCGTGGCTTCCAACCATGCGCGGACGCCATTCTCGGGCGTTCCTGCGCGGCTTGCGCCGTGTCTAGACAACTTGACATAACAGTCGTAGAATCGCCGTAGCATTGATCCTCTCACTCCATCGGAACGTTTATAGAAAGGATGCGATCATGGTCCAAGTTGTTTCGCGCAACGGTTACCACCGACTCCGTTGCCAAGACCATCGTCTGTACATCGATACTCGCCCCGCAGGGCATTGGATCCCGTTCGATCTCGCGCTCTACGTACACTGTCGACTCATGGCCATTAGCGAGAATGGTCGTTACATCGCCTTTATGGATGAAGAAGACCAGACGTTGTACGTCTGTTCGTTTTATCCCCAAGGTGGCTTGAAAGAAATTGCCAGAGTGCCGAACATGAACGGATCGGCGTACGACAGCTTGTCGTGGGATGACACTCGCCTCGCCCTGCTCGCCTTTCTCCCTGCTGAGACGGCAAACACGGAGCGTCAGGCCTACGTGACGGTCTGGGCCCCAAATGCTGAAGTCTTGGCCTAAAACACCGATGGCATCAGCCCGGCGGCACGTCCGCCGGGTTTTTTTTGATGTTTGCGATTGTCTGTTGCGGCCGTACCATGCGGCCATGCGCCGCTTCCTCCCTCTCCTCTTCGTTGTCACGCTCACTGCCTGCAGTGCCTCGGCACCCGCTCCGCAGCCGGGCTCAAGCTCCTCTTCGTCCTCATCGGTCATGACGCCGGATGGTTGGAAGCGCCAGGAGAACGCAGCCCTCCAGTTCTCCATCGCCCTGCCCGCCGATTGGACGACAGAGGCGCAGCCGGACAGCACGCGTTACAGCGGCGGTACCCCGCCGGTGGCGATGCAGGTTTCGTGCACCACCGAGACATTCGCGTCGCTCGCCGCCGGTCTGCAGGCGCGCGATGCCGCTAATGCGACGGGCTGGGAGGGTCAACCGAGCGTCGCAGTACAGACGACGCAGAACGTCACGATCAATGCGCAATCCGCCGTGGAGCGCCGCGAGGAGTACCTGGCCGCCGGCCTGACGGCAGTGGCGACGTATTTCCTCCACGATGGCCATCTCTGCGCTTTTGCCAGCCGCCCGGATGACGCCGACGTCATCTCCGATGTCCAGATTCTGCAGCACCGGCAGATCATGGCGACCATCGACTGGCGCTGAAAACACTTGCCAAAAGCGCATTTGTTGCATTAGGATGGGGAAAACGGTGATCGCAATTTGAGACTGTTCCTTCTGACTAGGAACGGTCGATTCCCCGGTCTCCGCCATCATCCCCCAACCCATCATGCGCGCCTCATTCCTCGCCGCCATCAACCAGATCTGCTCCGAGAAGAACGTCTCGGCTGATCAGGTGCTCGAAGCCGTGAAGCAAGCGATCGCCACCGCGTATCGCAAGGACTACGGCAACAAAGAGCAGGAGATCCGCGTCGACTTTGAAGACGGAAAGGACCTGCCCACCATCCTGGTGGTGAAAGAGGTCGTCGGCACGGTCGAGAACGAGAACTTCGAGATCAGCCTCAAGGACGCCAAGCGCGTGAAGCCCGACGTCGAGGAGGGTGACGAAATCACGATCGACGTCACGCCGGCCGGTTACGGCCGCATCGCCGCGCAGGCCGCTAAGCAGGTCATTCTGCAAAAGCTGCAGGAGGCCGAGCGCCAGTCCCTCTACGAGCGCTTCAAGGACCGCGAGCAGCAGCTGCTCACGGCCACCGTCACCAAGGTGGACACGAGCTGGGTCACGCTCGAGATCGAAGGCATGACCGTCTCGCTGCCCTGGCGCGAGCAGATCCCCGGTGAGCACTACTACACGGGTAAGCGCATCCGCGTGTACCTCGATACTGTCGAATTCACGGGCAAGGGGCCGCAGCTGCGCATCTCGCGCACGCACCCGGAGCTCGTGAGGAAGCTCCTCGAGCTCGAGATTCCCGAGGTCCGCAACGGCGACGTGGAGATCCGCGGCATCGCCCGCGACGCCGGCTTCCGCAGCAAGGTGGCCGTGCTCAGCAAGGATCCCCGCATCGACCCGATCGGCGCCTGCGTCGGCCAGAAGGGCGTGCGCATCCAGGCCGTCATGGAAGAGATCAACGGCGAGCGCGTGGACATGCTCGAGTGGAGCGAGGACGCCATCAAGCTCATCTCCACCGCCCTCCAGCCGGCCGCCATCTCGGCCGTGATCATCGTCAACGACAAGGAGCAGGTCGACGAGCAGGGCCGCCGCGTGAAGAAGCGCGCCGCCGTGTTCGTGGAGGAGGCCCAGCGCCCGATGGCCATCGGTAAGAAGGGCCAGAACATCCGCCTCGCCACCGACCTGACGGGCTTCGAGCTCGACATGTACAACTACGAGGAACTGCCCGCCTTTAAGGCCAAGCTGGCCGAGCTGCGCGGTGAGCCGGTCCCCGAGCCTGAGGTGCTAAACCTCGAGGCCGAGCAGGCCGCTGATGCCGCTGCCGATGCCGAGGGCGTGGTGAAGGAGACCGCCGTGGGCGAAGCCCCGGCCGAAGAGCCGACCGCCGAGATTCCCGCTGACGAGACCGGTGCCGCCATGGCTGTCGATACGGGCAACGCCGAGCAGACCGTCGAAGGCACGCCCGGCGAGACGCCTGAGCACGCCGCTGATAAGCCCAAGAAAAAGGCTGCCAAGAAGCCTGAGGCCAACGAGCCGCCGGCCGCCTGAGACTCCATTCTCTCGATCTCAAAAGCCCCGCGATGAGCGGGGCTTTTTTGGCGGCCGGAAAGTCGTTGACTTCAGCCTAAACAAGGGGAAAATCGCCTGCCAATGCCGTTTGAAGTAGATCCTCCCGAGGCAGCGTCTGATGCGTCCGTTGATGAGCTCCGCGCTCAGCGCGAAGAAGCGCTGGTCAGGACGTTCGGTGAATGCCGCAACTACCTTTTCGCCTACTGCCTCAAAATTGGCGTGAAGAATGGCGACGTCGATGACCTTCTACAGGACGTGTGGATCATTGCCCATGAGAACTTGCATCAACTCCGCGACGTACAAGCGATCGCGGGCTGGGTGCGTCGTATTCTTTGGACGCGGGCTCGCAATCGTTGGGCGCGTTGTCGTGAATGTACTATCCCTGACAATGACGATGACCGGGGCGAGAATGAGCTTTGGGGGACGACGGATGCCGCAGAGGATCCGGTTGAGATCGCTTTGGTCGAAGAGCGTGCCACGTTTGTCCAGAGCGCTTTGGCACGAGTCTGTGAGCTGGATCGGCGCTCCTTGTTCGCCTTCTATTTTGAGCGCCGCAGCTTGAAGGAGATGGCAGCGGAAGAAGAGGTTCCGGTGGGCACCATCAAGCGTCGCCTGCACGTGGCCCGCAAGCGCCTGGGCGCGGTGTTCACGGAGTTGGTCGGCTGAAACGTGACGGGGCCGCGGCCTTCCCGTAGTGTCGGAAAGACCTATGCCCTTGCCCCCTCTGCGCGCTGTCATCCTCGATACCGAGACGACCGGATTCGTCCCCAAGACGCACCGGATCATCGAGCTGGCCTGGGTGCTGCTCGAGGACGGTGCGGTCGTGAAGGAGTTTGAGAGTTTGCTCGGCATCCCCGATCCGATCCCGCCGATGGTGGAGGTGCTGACGCACATCGATACCGAAGACCTTGTCGGCAAGCCGGCGTTCAAGGATGTCATCGGCCAGCTTGAAGCCGTGCTCACGCCCGAAACCATCATCATCGGGCAGAACATCCAGTTCGATGTCTCAATGCTCAAAGGGGAGGGGCTCGACCTGTCCGACTACCCCACCTTCGATACGGCCATGCTGGCCTCGCTCGCGTTCCCCGAGGCGCGCAGCTTCTCGCTCTCGTATCTGAGCCGCATCCTCGGCCTGCCCCACGAACCGGTGCACCGCGCCCTCGGCGACGTGCGCGCCACCACAGCCCTTTACGAGGCCTGCTGCCAGCGCTTCGCGGAGCTGTCCGACGTGCAGCTCCAGGCGATGAAGATGCTCTTCGCTAAGAGCTCGCTCGGCCTCAAGGCGTTGGCTTCCGTCCTACCAAAAAAGGGCGCCGCCAAGGCACCGGAGTGGCTCAAGATGGAGCGTGGCCGCCCCACGGAGCGTGCGGGTGAAGTGATTGATCTCGATCCGCCGGCTGCCGGCACCGTCGCCCTGCGCGAGCAGGCAGTCGGCGCCGATACTATCGGCCAGCTCTTAGCCACGCCGCTC
>CAZEVM010000037.1:0-7826 GCA_964515645.1 uncultured Candidatus Peribacteria bacterium
CTTTCTCCACTTTCTTTGCGCCAAAGAAAGTGGATACCAAGAGAGGGAAGCAGCCTCGAGAGACGCTGTTCTTATTGCGCGCAAAGAAGTGCCATACTTACAATTGAATGTAACCATTGGCCAAGAAATACGTAGAGAAAGGAGTAGTGCTACACTTCCCCTTATGGACAACCAACTCTCCTCCTTCATTGCCGCCGCCCGCCAAAAGGGCATGGACTTCCAGACGATCAAATCGCTCCTCGTGGCTTCCGGTTGGAAGGAGCGCGAGGTCGAGCGCGCCCTCGTGGCCGAGACGCTCGATATGCCTGTGCCGCCCGCTCCCGACGTGGGAGGCGCGCGCGAGGCGTTCTTGCACTTACTGAGCTTTGCCTGTCTCTACATTGGCCTCGGCAGTCTGATCTTCCTCTACTTTAGCTGTCTCGATTGGCTCTTCCCGGATCCGGCCTTCGACGGCCGTTACGTTGCCACCACCGATTGGTCCGGTCTACGCTGGCAGATGGCGATGGTGATCGTCACCTTCCCGGTGTTCGTCTGGGTCTCGCGCATCATTGCGCAGGACATCCGCCAGCACCCGGAGAAGAATCGCAGCGGACTGCGTCGCTGGCTGACCTATCTCACGCTCTTCGCCACGGCGCTCATTCTGATTGCTGATGCCATCACACTCGTCTGGTACCTCCTCGAAGGCGAGCTGACTGTGCGCTTTATGCTCAAGGTACTCATTGTGTTGGCGCTCGCCGGCATGACGTTCGTCTACTATCTACAGAGCCTTCGCCCCGAGGGGAACGATCGCAGTGTTTTTGGTTTCCGTCTCGGCGCACTCTTCCAGTGGAAGGCAACGGCGTTCGTGGTGGTCGGCTTGGCTTGGGCCTTTGGCTTAGTCGGCAATCCCGCCACACAGCGCGAGATCCGTCTGGACGACCAGCGCGTCTCCGACCTGCAGGCCATCGTAAATGAGATTGCCCAGCAGGTACGCGGTCCGCAGCGTGATGCTGCCACGGCCCCGGCACTCCTGAAACCCTTGCCGACCACGCTGCAAAAAGTGGCTGACGAGGCGCTCTACCAGCGCCTGCGCATTGTCGACCCTGAGACATCCGAACCCTACGGTTACATCGTGAAGGACCGCGACACGATCGAGCTTTGCGCCACTTTCGCCGAGGAGCGCACGCGCGACTATGACATCTCGTGGGACCATCCGTCCGGCCGCTTCTGCTACACGGTCGACATCCTGGCGCCCAATTATCCGACGCCACTGAAGCCGGCCGCCATTTAAGATGGATAGTGTGCTGATAGACCGCCTCCGCGGCCACGTCGCCGAGCTTCAGAAGCTTCGCGAGGAGTGGCAGAACCCTGCCGTTGTCAGTGACCCGGCCGCGCTCAAGCGTCTCGGCAAGCGCATTGCCGCACTCGAGCCGGAAGAGGCGTTACTCGCCGAATACGAGTCGGCTGAGCGTGCCATTGCCGCAGAGTTGTCCGTCGATGATCCAGAGTTACAAGCAATCGCCGCCGAGGAAGCAATGTCGGCGCGCGCAGGCCTGCCTGCTCTTGAGGAAAAAATTCGCGCCGCTTTACTGCCTCGCGATCCCGATGACGACAAGGGTGTCATCATCGAAGTGCGCGCCGGCACAGGCGGCGATGAGGCCGCGCTCTTCGCCTCGGAACTCATTCGCATGTATTTGCGCTACGCCGAGGAACAAGGCTGGAAGGCATCGCTCGCCGACTTGTCACAGTCGGAATCCGGCGGCGCCAAGGAAGGCGTGGTCCGCATCGACGGTAACGGTGTGTATGGCCAGTTGAAGTTTGAGTCGGGTGTGCACCGCATCCAGCGTATTCCCGCCACCGAGAACAAGGGGCGCATTCACACTTCCACGGCCACGGTCGCGATTTTGCCCGAAGTGGAAGACGACGGTGAAATCCGCATCGATCCTAAAGATCTGCGCGTGGATACCTACCGCAGTGGCGGTGCCGGCGGACAGCACGTGAACAAGACCGAATCGGCCGTGCGCCTGACACACCTGCCCACTGGCGTGGTGGTGGCCTGCCAAACAGAACGCAGTCAACTCCAGAACCGCGAGGTGGCGATGACGATGTTGCGCAGTCGCCTTGCGGCGCAGAAGAAAGAAGAGGAACAGAAGCGACTGGGTACGCTGCGCTCAAGTCAGATCGGTAGCGGAGACCGCAGCGAGAAGATTCGCACCTATAACGTGCCGCAGGACCGCGTGACTGACCACCGCTTGGAACAGAGTTTCCATAATCTCCCCTCTATTTTGGAGGGAAACATTGGTTCTATCATCTCTGCTTTGCAAAAAGCCGATTTGGACCGAAAGACCGCGGATGTAGCCTGAAAAATCAGGTCAGTTTGTCTGAAGTGGGCTGTTTATTAGCCGGGAACACTGCTTTTCTGATCCGAGCTGAAGGGGATTGACGAGTGGCGCCAATGGTCCACTATGGGCCGGTTTATGGATTCCAAACCTGCAGAGAACGGAGATGTGTCGGCGAAAGCCGACGACGACCCTAGTGGGCGACCGCTTGAGGTCGCCGCGTCTGATGCTGGTGTTGAAGATTCGTTCTTCGACCTGTCTCTCTACGATCATGCCCGCGACCGCGTCGCGCGCCTGCTTCAGCCAGAGGCATCGTCTCGTTTTGACCGCTGGTCCGAAGTGCCTGGGCTACTTTTGGGCATGCCGACTGCGGAACGACTGCGACTTTCAGAGTTCATGCGCGACAAACTGACGAGCAGCGTCACGGTGCACCCGCACGAAGTGTGGACACGCCAGCATTTCATCGAGCACGCCCAGCAGGAAGAACGGAAGCCGGGCACACAGCTGATTGTCTCGGGCATTGACGGCATTCTTGATGAGCCGTCGTGGGTGGCGCGTTTTGGTATTAACGGCACCAGCCTGCAGGTGTTGAACTTTGAACATCACCAGGGCTCGGCGCCGACCATGCCTTCGTGTGTGGCACAGAAGCTCCGCTATCTCTTACGTGTTTTTAAGGCCAAGCTTGAAACCGGTGATCACCGTCCGCTCGACATTCGCCTGCGCGCCAACGATCCCGATCAAGACGTGGCCACCACTGTCGCAGTGACCAAGCATCTTGCGGCCATCCTTGCCCTACCCGACGACCAGCTCTTCGAAGTAACAGAATATCTCGCTATCCAAGATCTCCTCGATCGCTACGCGGCCATGGTGCCGGTGAATCCGGAGAGCCCGCAGCTGAAGTGGAACGCGTACATCAACGAGGCCTACTCCACGGCTCGCCGCGATAGCCTCTTCAACCTGCCGCCCAATCCGAGCGCCGCGGACCGTGAATGGTCGGCGTACGTGATGAGCGACATCATCAGGGAAACAGTCGCACGCTTCGGCGCGTTCGTCGGTGGTGAGCGCCAGAGCCGCGCCATTTCCACCGACGTTCATCCGCTGCACGACGAGCAAGATTGGTGCCTGGTCGACGAGTCCGATCCGCGCAACGGCGAGTGGCTCGGCGTGGGCGCGCTGCACCGCGGCAAGCAGCTGCTTGTGAAGGTCCGACCGGCGCGCGGCCGTTACGTCTACTCGTACAACTTGGCCGATCCGCAGTTCGTCTCGGCTGACCAGAAGCCCCTCGATGTCCACCTGCCGTCACTCTTGGCCGATCTCCAAGCCCTCGATCCCGCGACGAGTTACGGCGGATCACTTCGCTGCGGCGGCTGCCGCGCGGGTACCGATGTGCCACCGGAGCAGATGGTGAAGAATCTCGAGCGCTGCCTCCGCCAGCACAAAGCTTCTGGATTCTGATCAGCGAGCCTGACGCTCGGCCGCCGTCACGCAGTTGCGCAGCAGGCAGGCCACGGTCATGGGGCCCACGCCGCCCGGCACGGGTGTGAGCGCGCCGGCCACCTTGGCCACGGACGGGTGGATATCGCCCTTGATGCCCGACTTCTGGCGCGTGATGCCCACGTCGATGCAGGTCGCGCCCTTCTTCACCATCGCCGGCTTGAAGAGGTGCGGCCGACCAACGGCGCAGATGAGGATGTCGGCCTGCTTGGTGAACGAGGCGAGCGTCTTCGTCTTGCTGTGGCAGACGGTGACCGTGGCGTCGCGCTGCGTGAGGAGGGCGGCGAGCGGCTGGCCCACGAGGATGCTGCGGCCGACGATGACGACGCGCTTGCCGGCAATCGCGATCTTGTAGTGGTCGAGCAGCTCGACGATGCCGGTCGGCGTGGCCGGGCGCAGGCCCGTGTCGTCGCCGGCGAGGAGCTTGCCCAGGTTGATGGCGGAGAGACCGTCCACGTCCTTGAGGGGATCGATGGCGTCGAGGAGTTGGCGCTTGTGCTTCTGGAGCTGCTTGGGGAGAGGCAACTGCAGGATGATGCCCGTGATGCTCTCGTCGGCCGAGAGCTCGTGCAGGCACGAGAGCGTGGCATCGAAGCCGGCATCGCCGCGGATGCGCACGTGCACCGCGGGCAAGTTGATCTTGGCGGCGGCCGTGAGCTTGCGCGCCACGTAGGCTTCGCTCGCCGGGTGTTCGCCCACCTGCACGATCGCCAAGCGCGCGCCGCTCTTTTCGGCGACACGCGAAAGTTTTTTCAGGATGGCGGCGGCGGGGGTCTTTCCTTCGAGATGGCGGGCTGGCATTGCCGCAATCTTACCCCACCAGCGCGCGTACCTGCACGGCGATCTCGTCGACGGAACCCCACGAGTCGAGGATGGTCATGGTCGGGTCTTCGGCGGCCAGCTCGCGGTAGGCGTCATGCACGCGCTGCTGCAGGTCGGCGGCCTTCTCGTAGGCGTCGGCGGCTTTGCGCTTGCGGATGAGCTCCAGGCAGATCTCGAGCGGCGGCAGGAGCACGATCGTGGCGTCGGGCATCGGGAACGGCTCGTTGGCTTTCTGAATCCAGCGGTGGTCGATGCCGAGCGCTCGGGCGTAGACGATGCTCGAGTGGCGGTAGCGGCTGCTGACGACGGTCTTGCCGGCGGCGAGCGCGGGCTTGATGACCGTCTCCACGTGGTCGGCGCGATCGGCGGTGTACAGCAGCTGCATGGCGGCCGGATGCATCACGCGGTGCTCGGTGAGCAATTGGGTGATGAGCGCGCCGGCGGGTCCGGGGGTGTTCTCGAAGGTGGAAACGACGTCGCGTCCTTCAGCTTGGAGCGTCGCCACCAGGCGCTCGGTCTGCGTGGTCTTGCCGCAGCCGTCGGGCCCCTCGATGACGATGAATCGTCCGCTCATGCGGTCAGACTAGCGTCTCCCGTCTTCTGCTACCATGAAGCGGTGATTTCGGTCGTCATCCCCCTCTATAACGAGCAAGAGAGCCTCCGTCCGCTGTTCGCCCAGATTGCGGCGGCGACCGCCGCGTTGGCGGTGGAGTGGGAAGTGATCTTCGTAGACGACGGCAGCACCGATGGCTCGTGGGGCGTGGTGAAGGAACTCTGTGCCGTTGACCAACGCGTGCACGGCATCCGCTTTCGCCGGAACTTCGGCAAGGCCGCCGGCCTCACCGCCGGCTTCAAGGCGGCGCGCGGCGAGATCGTGGTGATGATGGATGCCGACCTGCAGGACGATCCGGCCGAGATCGGCAATCTCGTCGCCAAGCTTAACGAAGGCTACGACCTCGTCTCGGGCTGGAAGGCCGAGCGTCTCGATCCGGTCGACAAGGTTTGGCCCAGCCGCGTCTTCAATGCGATGGTGAACCGCTGTACCGGCATGTCGCTGCACGACCACAACTGCGGTCTTAAGGCGATGCGCGCCGAAGTGGCGAAGGAGCTACGTCTGTACGGCGACTTCCACCGCTTCATCCCGGTGCTCGCCGCCGCCCGCGGCTTCAAGGTGGCGGAGATCGCCGTGCACCACCGCAAGCGCGAGTTCGGCCGCTCCAAGTACGGCGCCAAGCGCTTCCTTTGGGGTAGCGTCGATCTGCTCACGATCCTGTTTCTCACCGGCTACGGCCGTCGTCCGCAACACTTCCTCGGTGGCATTGGCTTCCTCTTCTTTGCCGCTGGAGCACTCGGCCTGGGCGTGCTGGGAGTGGAGTGGGTCGTCCGTCTTTTTGAACCCTCGGCGTTCATGCCCATCGGCCAGCGTCCACTGCTATTCATCAGCATTGGCTCGGTCCTGTTTGGGGCCCAAATGTTGTCTCTCGGTCTCCTCTGTGGCTTCATCGCCTCGCTCCACCAGACCGACGAGCCCTACGCGATTGCCGAGAAGACTCTGTAATTTGGGTGAGAAGGATACTTGACAAAGTATGCATATATAGTACTATGTGCATAGTTCGTTTCTTAGATGCTGTCGTCTGACACTTCAGACAAGCTTTGTCCCCACAAAGCTTTCAGGTTTCACACCCCCAATCAGGTCACCGAACCTATCTCTCAGCATCTCGAGACGAACGAACCCCTTGGTATCGCCAGGGGGTTCTTTTTTTGTCTAGTTTTCCTTGCAGAGCGTTCAAAATTGAGTATAAAGCTCGGGCACGTCATTCCTGAAGGGGATTTTCACCGCGGCACCCCAGGCGTCAAACGCTCGGTCCTCTCCATCAATTCGGCGGCGCCATACGCCTCCACCCGAGCAGAGTTGCATCGACGTCCTAGGGAATGATGTGAACCGCCAGCCCTCGTGGCTGGCGGTTTCTTTCGGCTATAACGTTGACTTTGCCTCATTCCTTTTTAGTATTGCCGCCTCCGTTACGACGGAGGACCTGTTCGTTCCACAGTTTATCGCTCGGCCCGTCGAGATCCCGCTGTCACCGTGTCTGATTCTCATCGCCCGCCCCCCTGGAGTACCTACGATGAAGCAGATCGTCACGCCCCATGGCACCATCACGGTGCAAGTCATTCACGAGAACGGCGACTGGATGAAGCTGTCGCTGGCTGGTCTCACCAAAAAGCTGAAGGTGGTGGCCGTCACCGTTGCCCGGTCGAACCTCTCGCGCGAACAGCGCTTCGAGCTGCAGCCCGGCCAGGCCGAGCGCACCTGGCCGATCTCGCGGCCCAAGGTGCACCCCGACGGGGCAGACCTGCGGCTGCGCCTCGATGTCTATGGTTCGGATGATGCCCATCTCGTCCGCGAAGAGTGGGTCATCATCGCCAGTCGTCAGAGTCTTGCGGAAGGTTCGGACTAAGGTCCGGTTCCGTACCGAGACTCCAACACCGTCGGCCCAACTGGGTCGGCGGTTTTCTTATGCCAAGGGTTTGCGACCCTCTTTGATCTCGCTGCGGTGGTGTTTCTGCTCGAGCATCTTCTCCTTGCTGCGGCGGTTGCGGCGCATCTTTTGCTTGCGGAGCTTGAAGATCTTCTTCTGCAGCTTGGATTGCTTGCCGAGCTTCTGCTCTTCGATCTTTTCAATCAGCATGCGGTAGGCCGCTTGTCGATTGAGGGCCTGCTCGCGGTTCTTCTGACAGCGCACGAGTGTACCGCTGGGACGGTGCAACAAGACAGCCACGCTGTTGGTCTTGTTCACTTTCTGTCCGCCGCTGCCACTGCCTTTCACAAAAGATTCTTCAATGTCCTCCGCTCGGATTCCGAGTGAGGCGGCTTTTTCGAGGAGGCCGGGTTTGAGGGTGACGGGGAATTCCATCTTTTTCGAGTATACCGTCATTAAGGGAACGCCACCTTTTGCAGGTGCGACAAAGAACAGCGTCCATTCAGGTCGTTTCCCTTATTTGGTATCCACTTTCTTTGGCGCAAAGAAAGTGGAGAAAGAAACAGGCCGCTGACAGTCTCGCGCCTATCCGAAATGGCTCGCCGGGCGGGCGGCGCAAACTCGGCCCGCGCTCTTCTGCGGAAGCGCGGGCCTCACACAGTGCGCCGCCGCTATTCGCAGCGTTTCGCCAATCGCGTGACGGCGCTCCACT
>CAZEVM010000038.1:0-7292 GCA_964515645.1 uncultured Candidatus Peribacteria bacterium
CGCTCAACGACTTGAGCAACGTTCTGAGCAAGCTTGAAGATGGCGAGCTGGCCACCATCCAGGTCACCATCACTCCGAGCTTCAGTAACAAGTGGGGCAAGATCGCCGAGCGCTTCGCGTCGGCCAAGTTCAAGGGCAAGTCGGATCTCTGGATCGAGCACATCCCGATCCTCTCGCCGCTCATCCGCTTCTTCACCGGCGCCATCACCATCGCTGGCCAGAGCCTAGCTCCCGGCGCCAGTAAAGGCGATTCGTTCGTCCGCATGATCCAGCCGGAAGAAGAGCTCTACAAGCGCATCGGCGAGAAGGCCGGCATGAGCCCCTTCCACACCAGCATCCGCGTGATGGCCGCCGCCAAGACGTGGGAGCGCGCCATCGACATCACCAATAACATCCAGGTCGCCTTCAACGTCTTCAAGGATCTCTACGGCAATTTCTTTGTGAACCGTCGCTTCCTCGTCGACTTCTTCCCCCTGTCGCTCAACGCGCCGATCATGCACTGGATCTGGAAGAATCGCCTGAACGATTTCTTCCCGTGGACCAAGTCGTGCCTCATGGTGGAGCGCGAACTCGCTTCGCTCTTCCACTTCCCCGACAGCCGCTACAACAAGATCCCGGTCATCCAGTGGATCACGTACCGCGTGCTCCCGCCGCCGCCGAACGTTCCGAAGGAGGGCATCCTCCTCGGTATCAACGACTACCGCGCGCAGAAGACCGAGGTGCGCTTCCTCGATACCGACCGCACCCGCCACCAGTACATCATCGGTAAGTCGGGTACGGGTAAGTCCGCGCTGCTCAACTACCAGGTCCGCCAGGACGTGAAGGCCGGCGCCGGACTCTGCGTCGTCGATCCCCACGGCGACCTCATCGAAGACATTCTGGCTCACGTGCCCAAAGAGCGCGCCAAGGACGTGGTGCTCTTCGATCCCGCTGATATTGAGCGCCCGATGGGCCTGAATATGCTTGAAGCCAGCACTCCCGAAGAGAAGGACCGCGCCTCACTCGACGCGATGGAGATCTTCATCAAGATGTACGGCAACGAGATCTTTGGCCCGCGCATCCAGCACTACTTCCGCAACGGCTGCCTGACGCTGATGGACGACGAGCAGGAAGGCGCCACGCTCATTGATGTACCGCGTCTGTTCGTGGACGATGAGTTCCAGCGCTACAAGGTGAGCAAGTGCAAGAACGTGGTGGTGCGCAGCTTCTGGGAGAACGAAATCGCCAAGACCGGCGCTCGTGAAAAAGAGGAGATGATCCCGTACTTCTCGGCGAAGTTCGGACCGTTCATCACCAACACGACCATCCGCAACATCATCGGCCAGCCCAAGAGCGCCTTCAACGTCCGCGAGATCATGGACGAGGGCAAGATTCTGCTTGTGAACCTCTCCAAGGGAAAGATCGGCGACGTGAACGCGCAGCTGCTCGGCCTCATCTTCGTGAACAAGGTGAACATGGCCGCCATGAGCCGCGCCGATATCCCACAGGCCCAGCGCAAGCGCTTCTACTTGTACGTCGACGAGTTCCAGAACTTCATCACCGACGCCTTCGCCTCCATCCTCTCCGAGGCCCGCAAGTACGAGCTCGGCCTCATCATGGCTCACCAGTACATCGGCCAGCTGACGGGCAAGACCGGCGACTACGAGCAGGCCAACACCAAGATCCGCGACGCCGTCTTCGGTAACGTCGGCACCATCATGAGCTTCAAGATCGGCGCCGAGGACGCCGAGTACATGGCCAAGGAATACGCGCCGGTGCTCTCCGAGCAGGACGTGATCGGCATCCCGAACTTCCACTGCTACTGCAAGCTGAACATCAACAACACGACCAGCCGTCCGTTCAGCATGAAGACGATCTACGATGAGTCCGACCGCAACGAGAAGCTCTCGGCGCTGATCAAGGAATACAGCCGCACCAAGTACGGTCGCAAGAAGGAATTCGTGAACCAGGAGATTGAGGACCGCATCGGCATCGGCAAGGGGGCCACGCCGCCGAGTGGCCTGCCGCCGCTTTCGCTCTGATTGCACGCACAAGGAAGAGCGCCCCGTCGACGGTGACGGAGCGCTCGTATGGGAGAAGTGTGCGGTACTGACCGGGTCAGTTGATGCGGCGGAGCATCGGCAAGATGTTCGCGAGCAGGTCATCGACTGGCTGGGCGTCGTCCCCGCCACCGGTGTCGCTCTCGATCTTGCCTTGTCGGATCACGATCTGACGGGTGTTGCGAGTCAGGTTGCAGTCGCCGGTGTGAACTGTCGGGAAGTGGAATTCGATCGTCTGCTTGTCGCCCTTGGTGAGCGACAGCTTCGGGTAGCCGGCCGTGACCGACTGCCCTTTTGCAGGAACGGCTGTGATTACCGTCCAGCCGTGGACATCCAGTTCGGTGACCAGCAGATCATCACGACGCAGACCAGATTCGGCCATGTTCGTGGCCTTCATGTGAATCTCGTCCAGTAGCTCATCGATCGTCTTGGTCTTCCGTCCGTGGCTACCCGCTTTGGCGGGTACGGGTGCAGCTGTCATGAAACCTCCAAGTAAGTAGGAGTGGGTCGAACAAGGAGGGGCGCACATGTGCCTCTCCCAAACCAATTCATAACGAATGAGCTGGTGCAGAAGAGGCAGCTGGTGGTGCCAAGGACCGTCATCGGTACTATAGTTGACATTTTAGAAAAAGCAAGTTTGGGGAAAGACCAATTGGATCGCTTCGGAAAGCCTAAAAGAAGAGTCGACGGCCCAGCGGGGGGAATGATAGGCTCACGCCATGCCGTCATTCTCACAGATGAAAGACATGTATCGCCTCCAGAAAGAGGCGAAGCGCATTAAGAACGAACTCAAGTCCATTCACGTCGAGGCTGAGGCCGTGGGCGTGAAGGTGGTTGTCTCGGCCGAGCAGGAGGTGGTGAGCGTACAGCTCGATCCCGCCGTGCCGCACGCCAAGCTCGAATCTTCTCTGGTCGACGCCCTGAACCGCGCCCTCAAGAAGGCACAGGTGGTGGCCGCCGAGCAGATGAAGCCGGTGATGGATCAGATGGGACTTTCCGGACAGGCCTAATGCTAATCCGCCGCACCCAGTTCCGGGATCCCGCCCCGGGCCGCCGCCGCGCGCGCCGACTCTGGCTGTTGCTCATTGTCTTTATCGCGGTCGGCTTCGCCGCGCTCGCTTGGTACAAGGGCGCGCTCTTGCCTGTCGATCCTGGCAGCGATCGCCGCGAGCTCTTTGATGTGCAGTCGGGCGAGTCGGCCCGCGCCATCCTCGCGCGCCTGGAGGAAAGGGGAGTGATCCGCTCCGCCTTGGCTGGCAAGATCCATCTCTCGCTCGGCGGCAACGCCGGCGCGCTCCAGGCTGGCACGTTCGTGCTGCGCCCGTCGATGTCGTTCGACGAAGTAGTAGAGACCATCGCCACCGGCAAAGCCGAGGAGACCGTGCTCACCATCCCTGAGGGTTCAACCGTGGCAGAAATCGACGCGTTGCTCGTCAAGAGGGGCCTGGCGAATACCGGCTCTCTCCTGCTTTGCGCCAAGAATTGCGACTTATCGGCCTTCCCCTTTGTGCCTGCAGCCTCGTCTGTCGTGGAGCCGGGCAACCGGCTGGAAGGCTACCTCTATCCCGATACGTACTACGTGGAGACCATCAACTTCGATGTGCAGGCCTTCGTGGCTCGCCTACTCGGTACGTTCCAGTCGAAGGTGATCGAAGGCAGGGCTGCCGAACTGCAGGCCAGCGGACGCAGCCTGGCCGACGTCGTTACCATGGCCTCGTTGCTCGAGCTCGAGTCGCGCGGTCAGGATGAGCAGAAGGTGGTGAGCGGTATCCTCTGGAAGCGTCTCGACGAGGGTATGCAGCTGGGCGTTGACGCTGCTGTGCTCTACGCGGTCGGCAAATCGACTAGCGGCGGCCCAACGGGCGCTGACCTGGCGGTCGATTCGCCCTATAACCTTCGTCGAGTGCGCGGCTTGCCGCCGGGAGCCATTGGCAATCCAGGCCTCGGCGCCATCGTTGCCGCCCTCGCGCCGGAGGCATCGGAGTACTACTACTACCTACACGCGCCAAACGGTCAGATCCATTACGGACGGACGCTCGAAGAGCATAACGCCAACAAAGCCCGTTACCTCTAATACGCAAACGCTGGCGGCCCTGGCGGCGCGTGTTATCCTGCGCGCCATGCCAAACGCCTACGTCCCCGATCAGAAGATTCTCGCCAAGTACGCCGATTTGCTCGTGAAGTTCGCTCTCGGCGGCTGCCAAGGCATTAAGCCCGGCCAGGTGGTGCAGCTCACCGTTCCCGACAGCGCCAAGCCGCTCCTGCCGGAGCTGATGCGCGCCGTCTATCAGTCGGGCGGGCATGTGAAGCAGCAGTTCATCCCCGAGGGGATGTCGAAAATTTTCTTCACGTACGCCTCCGACGAGCAGCTGAAGTTCTTCCCCGAAGCCTTCAAGAAGGCGGAGATGGAACTGGTGGATCACAACGTTGCGATCATTGCCGACAGCGATCCGCTCGAATTGAAGGATATCGATCCCAAGCGCCTCTTCATGGCCAGCGACAGCCGCAAGAAGCTGCGCGAGTGGTACGACGAGAAGGAGCGCATGGGGAAGTACAGTTGGACGCTCGCCATGTACCCCACCGAAGCCATGGCGTCCGAGGCAGGTATGTCGCTTGAAGAGTACTGGCAGCAGGTGATCGAGGCTTGCTACCTGGACCGCGAGGATCCCGTGGCGGAATGGCAGAAGATCCAAGCCGAGCAGGACAGGGTGAAGGGCGCGCTGAACGCTCTCAAGATCGAGCGCGTGCACGTGGTGGCAGAAGGTATCGATCTTTGGGTGAAGCTGGGTGCCGATCGTCAGTGGCTCGGCGGCAGCGGTCGGAATATCCCGAGCTACGAGCTCTTCATCTCACCCGATTGGCGCGGCACCGAGGGCGTCGTCCGTTTCAATCAGCCGCTCTACCGCTTTGGCAACCTGGTGAAGGACGTCGAGCTCACCTTCGAGAAGGGGCGTGTCGTCAAAGCGACCGCCTCCGAGGGTGAGGAGTTCCTTAAGGCGATGATCGCGCGTGAGAATGCCGACAAGATCGGCGAGTTCTCGCTCACCGACCGTCGTCTCTCACGCATCAGCCGCTTCATGGCCGACACGCTCTTCGACGAAAATATGGGCGGCCCCTTCGGCAACACGCACCTGGCCGTGGGTAAGGCGTACAAAGACAGCTTCGCCGGCGACCAGAGCCAGCCGACCAAGGAAGAATGGGAAGCGATGGGCTTCAACGACTCTCCTGAACACACCGACATCGTCTCCACGACCGACCGCACGGTCACGGCCGAGCTACCCGATGGTTCGACGAAGGTGATCTTCGAGAAGGGCCAGTTCACGGTCTGAAAAAAGCCCCGCCGGATGGCGGGGCAGACATGGTCAACATTACCGATTGATCTTGCAGGACTTGCTGCAGTCGCTCTGGTTTTTGGGGCCGTTATAGGTGCCAAGGTCGCACTCTTCATTGCCTTCCTTCAGGCCGTTACCGCACTTCGGCTTAGGAGTACAGACGTTATTGGAACAGGTGTAGCCGCTCTCGATTTTGCAGGAAGCATTGCAACCATCGCCAGGCGTTTTATTGCCGTCGTCGCACTTCTCACTATTTTCCTTTTGGCCGTTGCCACAAAGGGATGTGCAAGTCGTGCCTAAGCACGTATAGCCGCTTTCGATCTTGCAGCTCGCGCTACAACCATCTTTCGATTTTTTATTGCCGTCATCACATTGCTCTTTGTTTTCGAGAGTGCTGTTGCCGCAAACTGGCTTCGCAGATGACGCCTGAGACGAAGTGGTGGAAGTGGAACCATCGAAGAACCGTGCGCACTCAGGAGTGCTCATGCCCATTGATTGCATGACTGAGCAGGCCAATGTGCACTCACAGTCGGTCGATGGTCGACTGGGACAGTGTAGGGTAACGGCCACTCTCCAACTTTCAGTCCAGTTTGGCATGCTACAGCTCAGTGCCAGCTCACGACCTGTAGTGGACGCTGAGGCGAGGTTGACGCTGAGTGTCTCACTCTTTAGCAGGATGATGCCCAGCAAGGAGAGGGCGGATACCGAAAACAGCACAGTGAGAGGCTGAACATGTTTAGGCGTTTTCATGTGTGTTTGAGGAATATATTCTTATTATATCATAAATTTATATTTTGTACATATTTATAATAAGCGCTGCATGATGCGCAGGTCTAGCCATTCGTCTAAATTTTTGCTATACTAAAGAGGTTACACCAAACGTATGAATCCGCTCGCAGGACAAGGCACGTCACACTATCACCGGCTGAAGATCGGCGTGATGGGCGCGGCCAGCGGCCCACTGATCGAAGACCCGGCGGCGCGTGAGAAAGCCCGCGTACTCGGTCGCGAGATTGGTTTGCGTGGCCATATCTTCATCAACGGTGCCTGCCCTGGCCTGCCACACGACGCGATGCTGGCCGCCAAAGAGCAGGGTGGTTTCACCATTGGTATTTCGCCCGCCTTCTCGGAATACGAGCACACCAACGAGTACCTTTCACCCCACGAGCACGACTTCCTGATCTACACGGGCATGGGCTTCATGTCCCGCGACGTCATCAACATCCGCTCGGCGGACGGAGTCGTCATCATTAGCGGCGGCGTCGGCACGCTCAATGAGTTGACCATTGCGTACGATGAGGGTCGTCCGATTGGCGTCGTGACGAATTCCGGTGGCATCAGCAACCACGTTCAGATGATCATCCGCGATCTCTGTTTGCGTGAGATTCCGCCGAACATGGTCTTCGATGATGATCCGATCAAACTTCTCGATAAGCTGGAGACCGCCATCCGCGCCTTCCCGTTGCCGGTGAGGCAAGATAGTCGGGTGCGTGATAAGAAGATCGCGGGTTAAGAATAATCTAAGACTCGTGCCAACTGACGGTCTTCCACTTTTTGGCAGCGCGCCAAAAAGTGGAGCAAAAAACGCTGGCGCGCCTGGGCCCCTCTCCATCGGCCTGCTAACAGCGTGACGGTAAAGACCCAGGTGGCTGCCTGACTTCGTGCCCCTTCACCCCCTTTCGGCGCGCCCCCTCCAGCCTTCGCCTCTGGGCTACGGCCGGCAGGCCGCAGGCAAAGACCCGACCGTGCGCCTGAGGCGATCTTCGTTGGGAGTCATTCTTCTTGTCGACATCCCTTAATAGGGTTGGCCGCCTCAGTGGAGCGCCGTCACGCGATTGGCGAAACGCTGCGAATAGCGGCGGCGCACTGTTTGAGGCCCGCGCTTCCGCAGAAGAGCGCGGGCCGAGTTCGCGCCGCCCGC
>CAZEVM010000039.1:0-7164 GCA_964515645.1 uncultured Candidatus Peribacteria bacterium
GAGGGAAGCAGCCACGAGAGACGCTGTTCTTTGATAAGTCACAGGAAATAAAAAAAGAGGGCCGAAGCCCTCTCTTTCTATTCATTCACAATGGTTCAGGAGCAGCCAGACGTCACGCCACAATCCAGACAGACCTCACAGGAACCGTTGCGCTTCATCTTCAGGCTACTGCAGCTGCTGCACATCGAGCCGGTGTAGCCCTGGAGCTTAGCCAGATCGGTCTTACTGGGGGCGGCCTCCTCCTCGGTGGCCAGATCGGCGGCCATGCCCTTCTGGATGGCCTCAGGCGCATCCACGCTCTGGCCTTCGTCGACGACCGGCAGGCGCATGGCGAACGCGTCACGACTCTTGCTGCCCTCGGCGTAGGCCTTCTCCACGAGCTCATGGTTGTGGAGCTGCATGGCCTCATCCTTAGTGAGGAACTTCAGGGCCATCCAGCGGGCAATGTAGTCCATGATGGACTTCACCATCGGAATTTCACTGTTGGTCGTCATGCCCATCGGCTCGAAGCGCGAGTGGGCCAACTTCGCACAGAGAACGCGCAGGGGCACGCCGTACTGTAGGTTCATCGACATCGACATGGCGAACATGTCCATCACACCAGAGAGCGTTGAGCCTTCCTTGTTCATCTTGATGAAGAGCTCGCCGGGCTGGCCGTCCTCAAAGAGTCCGACCGTCAGGTAGCCCTCGTGACCGGCCACGGAGAACTTGTGCGTCAGGGCCGGGCGCTCGTCAGGCAGCTTGCGGCGGCGGGCAGCCTCCTTGTAGACGATTTTCTCAACAATCTTCTCCACCACCTTCGTCTCGCCACCCTTCTCGTCTTTTGAATCGGACGAGGTGGAGAGCACCTGGCTCATCTTGGAACCGTCGCGGTAGAGGGCGTTGGCCTTGAGCGAGAGCTTCCAGCTGAGCAGGTAGGCGCTCTTCACATCTTCCACCGTGGCCTCGCTCGGCAGGTTGATGGTCTTGCTGATGGCACCGGAGATGAAGGGCTGCGAAGCGGCCATCATGCGGATGTGGCCTTCGTAGTGGATGTAGCGCTTGCCGTTCTTGCCGCAGCGGTTGGCGCAGTCGAAGACGGGGAGGTGTTCATCACGCAGGTGGGGGGCGCCTTCCACGGTCATCTGACCACAGATTACTTCGTTGGCGGCGTCGATCTGGTCCTTAGTGAAGCCGAGCGCCTTGATGAGGTTGAACGACTCATCGGCCAGCTGGGCATCAGTGAAGCCCAGACGCTTCATTGTCTCGTCGCCGAGGACATAGCGGTTGAAGGCAAAGCCGATCTCAAAGACACTCGGCAGCTGCCCCTCGATCTTGGCGATGTCGGCGTCGGTGAAGCCCTTGTCCTTGAGCGACTGGCGGTTGATGTGCGGGGCGCCCTCCAGGCTCAGCGTGCCCATGACATAGCGCATAATGTCGCGCACCTCGCTGTCGGCGTAACCAAGGGCGCGCAGGGCCGGCTCGACGGACTGGTTGGCGATCTTCATATAGCCGCCGCCGGCGAGCTTCTTAAACTTCACCAGGGCGAAGTCCGGCTCCACGCCGGTCGTGTCGCAGTCCATCAGGAGGCCGATCGTGCCCGTGGGAGCAATGACGGTCACCTGGGCGTTGCGGAAGCCGTGCTCCTGACCCATCTCGAGGGCGCGGTCCCAGCACTCCTTGGCGGCCGTGAGGAGGCCTGGGGGGCAGGCCTGTTGGTCGATGCCGACCGGCGGGACGTGCAGACCTTCGTACTCCTTCACCGGAGCGTCGTACGCGGCGCGGCGATGATTGCGGATGACGCGGAGCATGTGCTCGCGATTGGGCTCGTACCCAGGGAAGGCACCAAGGTGGCGGGCCATCTCGGCCGAGGCAGCGTAGGACTCACCCGTCAGGATGGCCGTGAGGGCGGCGCAGATGGCGCGGCCCTGCTCGCTGTCGTAGGGAATGCCCATGCGCATGAGCATGGCGCCAAGGTTGGCGTACCCGAGGCCCAGCGTGCGGAACTTGTAGCTGAGTTCGGCAATCTCCTTGCTCGGGAACTGAGCCATGAGCACCGAGATCTCAAGGACGATCGTCCAGAGGCGGATGGCATGGCGGTACTTCTCGACAGCGAAGGTGCCGTTCTCGGCATCGAAGAAGGTGAGGAGGTTGAGCGACGCCAAGTTGCAAGCGGTGTTATCGAGGAACATGTACTCGCTGCAGGGGTTTGACGCATTGATGCGGCCGTCGGCGGGACACGTGTGCCAGTCGTTGATGGTGGTGTCGTACTGCACGCCCGGATCAGCGCAGCTCCAGGCGGCATAGGCAATCTGATCCCACAAGTTGCGAGCCTTGAGGGTCTTGCAAGGCTTGGCAGGACGCCCCTCTTTGGCAGCCTTGCGCTGCTCCGTGCGCCAGTAGAGATTCCAGTCGCCATCGCGCTCAAGCGTCTCGAAGAATTCCTGTGACATGCGCACGGAATTGTTGCTGTTCTGGCCCGAGACTGTGCTGTACGCCTCGCCATTGAAGTCGCTGTCGTAGCCGGCCTTCACCAGGGCGGCGACCTTCTTCTCTTCTTCCACCTTCCAGTTCACAAACGTTTCGACATCTGGATGGTCCAGATCCAGACAGACCATCTTCGCGGCGCGGCGGGTGGTGCCGCCCGACTTAATGGCGCCGGCGGCGCGATCACCGATCTTCAGCCAGCTCATCAGGCCGGAGCTCTTGCCGCCGCCCGAGAGGGGCTCGCCGTTGCCGCGCAGCTGGCTGAAGTTGGAGCCAGTGCCGGAACCGTACTTAAAGAGACGTGCCTCGCGGACCCAGAGGTCCATGATGCCGCCCTCGTTCACCATGTCGTCGGCCACACCCTGGATGAAGCAGGCGTGGGGCTGGGGGTGCGTATAGGAGTCTTCGCTCTTGCGGACCTCGCCCGTGTCGGGGTCGACGTAGTGGTGGCCCTGGGCTGGACCCGTGATGCCGTAAGCGCTGTGCAGGCCTGTGTTGAACCACTGCGGGCTGTTGGGGGCGGCCATCTGACGGACGAGCATGTAAGAGAGCTCATCCTCAAAGGCCTGAGCGTCTTGCTTCGTGGCGAAGTAGCCGTACGTTTCACCCCAGTGACGCCAGCAACCGGCGAGGCGGCGGACCACCTGGCGCACACTGCGCTCGGGACCAAGGACGGGCTGGCCCTTCTCATCCATCTTAGGCGAACCGTCGGCGTTGTACTGCGGCACGCCGGCCTTGCGGAAATACTTGGTCACAACGATGTCGGTGGCGACCTGGCTCCACTCCGCCGGAATCTCAGCGTCCTGCATTTCGAAGACCACCGAGCCGTTCGTGTTCGTCACGCGGCTGGTGCGCTTCTCGTAGGTCACCTCGTCGAGCGGGTCGCTGCCCGGCGTGGTGAAGAGGCGTGGCACGGACAGACCGCCGTGACGCTGTTTCACACCGTCACCGCTACTGAGTTGCTCGTCGGTCTTGCGAGCGTTTTTCACCTGGGCAGCGGCGTTCGGATTCATGGGAAAAAGAGTAGGAAGCGGGAGGGAGAGGCCAAAAAGCCCCTTCAGTCCAGAAACACACCATATAGTGTGTGTCCCTGTTCCAGGAGCACAACATATAGAAATATAGCGCGCATTCAACGCCGCTGACTTGCGTACGCAATCTCTTACGGTTCATGTACTAGAACATTTTTTAAAGACGCGAATGACCGGGGAAATAGTTCCTCAATGACGACGGTCTTTCAAAAAAAGTTTTCATCGAGCGAGGATTTTTCTCGAGGAATACAGGTTTTTGGCTTTGTGGTGTCATAGATTAAAACTCCTTAAGAAATTATGGCTTCGTACTGACAAAAATCATTGTATGCTCAGGACATGAAGATCACCATCCTGACTGCCGGAAACAACCACCCGAGCAACGCCGCCTTCCTCGCCCAGATCTTCGCCGCTGGACTTCGCCAAGCGATCCCCGATGTGGAGATTCAAGAGCTGCACTTAAACGACCTCGATATCCCCCACTTCACACTCGCCGCGTACGACCCCACCCACTCCCCCACCCCCGACACCCACACGCTGCATCAAGCCATCAAGGAGGCCGACGGCATCGTCATTGCCAGCCCCGTCTGGAACTTCTCCGTCCCGGCCCACCTGAAGAACGCCATCGACCACCTGGGCGCTGTCTGCCTGGACCAGGCCACACACAGCAAAGGACAGATGAACAACAAGCCCTGTTACTTCCTCTTCACTGGAGGCGCACCGCTCATCGCCTGGAAGGCCCTCCTCAACATCACCACCCTCCACGTCTCCGAGGCCTTCAAGTACTACGGCGCCAGTGTGGTGGGCCGCCATTTTGAACCCAAGTGCCTGCCCGGACGCGGCAAGTTCGGCTTGGTCTTGGACCAGCGGACTGACCTGCCCGAGCGTATGCAGAAGAAGGCCGCCGCCTTCGCCCGTATCGTCGAGACCTACAAGACCTCGGGCGCCCTGCCACCCTTCTTGGCCTTCCGCCGGTCGGTGGCCACCTGGGCCTACCGCATCGGCAACCGCGTGATGTACCCGGTGAGCAGCGCCCAATAAAAAAAACGCCAGGCCCTGCGGCCTGACGTCTTGGTTCAATCGGTTGGCACTGCCTCCTTGCGGAGGACGCCGTCGTAGATGGGTTCACCATCGAACTCGGTAATCCGGATCGATTTCACCTTTTTATTATGAGTGGCGAACTTTTGCCGGATCGCCGTTTGGACGTCGGCCACGTCGCCGTTGGGCTCGAACTTAAAGGCTCCTTCGCGGGGCTTTTTCTCCCCTTCCAGGCGGACGATCGCGAAGTACGTACCTGCTTTGCCGAAGGCGGCCGGGTTGAGGCGTAACGTCACACGCACCTCGTGCCCGTCTTGGAGACGGACCTGACCGGAACGCTTTTGGCCGTGCAGCAGCGCCCGGAATTCCGTTTCCGCAGCGTCCACCCACTCTTCATCGGACCGGAGTGGCCTTGGCGGATGGCGGGTGAAACAACGCTCGTCATGGATCGTCCCGTCATCGAAGTGGATGATCCGACGACTCGGTTCCCCGTGATCGTGGAACCAGTAGCCGCCACTATCACCACCCTTCCGTTCTTTGGTGCGAGCGGTACCGAGGCAGGTTTTGACGCTACCACGGCCCTTGTCGTCGTACACCACGCACCGTTGGCCCAGACGGAAGACCGGATCGTCGTCGAGGTGCTGGGGACAGGCGTAGTCCCCCACCAGATGCTCGTCGCCAACGGCGTAGAACCACGGCTGGAGGAAGCCACAGCGCACGGACCGCCGGAAGCCCGGCAGCTTGGAGCGATTACGATCAAAGCCCCAGATCTTCTCATAGGCCGCCACGAGCGTCTCCACATCCTTGAACTCCGCGAAGGTACCGCCGCGATCACTAATCCATTCGTATAAGACGTAGGGCCAGTACCCGTCGGGCGGGTCGCGGATCTCCAAGGCCTCGATGTAGCCGCCGATGCCGCACTCACTATCGCTACCGGCATACTTGTGCTGCACTAAATCATAGCGGCTATACATGCCGTAACCGCCGTGCTGGACATTCACCCGGTGGGTCACCGGCAGGTCGATGCGATGAACCTGAGCGAACGCCGCCCGGACCGCCGCCTCCGACTCGCTGGTTACCAGCAGGCGAACCATCTGGCCGTTGCCGGCCATCACTTCGATCGACTTCTGGAACATGGCAATTTCTCCCGTTATTGGTGGTTGAACGATCTATTGGACAAATCCTTACATGCAGTATGGCATGACAAATCCACCATACACAACACCCCTGCCGCCAGATGGCGCACAGGGGTGGAGGGTTTAGGACAAAAGGATGAATTAACCGTTGCTGCGGCTCTGGCTGACGCCGGCGCGAGCCTTGATCACCTCGTCGGCCACGTTGCGCGGCACGTCGGAGTAGTGGCTCGGCTCCATGGCGTAGCTGGCGCGGCCCTGGGTCATCGAGCGCAGCTCCGTGGCGTAACCGAACATGGCGGCCAGCGGCACAAGGGCCTCGACAATCTTGGCCGTACCGCGGTCGAACTGGTTCTGGATGAGACCACGGCGGGACGAGAGGTCGCCCATCACGTCGCCGAGGAACTCCTCGGGCGAAGTGACTTCCACCTTCATGATCGGCTCGAGGAGAACCGGATCGGCCTTCTTGGCGGCCTCCTGGAAACCAATGGAAGCCGCGAGTTTGAAGGCCATTTCGGACGAGTCGACGTCGTGGTAGGAACCGTCGAGCAGCTCTACCTTCACATCCACCACCGGGAAGCCGGCGAGAATGCCGCGGCTCATGCCTTCCTGGAAGCCCTTATCACACGGCGAGATGAACTCGCGCGGGATGCGGCCACCGACAACCTGGTTGTCGAACTCGTAGCCCTTACCCGCTTCCTGCGGGATGAGGCGGAAGACGACGTGGCCGTACTGTCCGCGACCACCAGTCTGCTTGGAGTACTTGTGCTCACCCTCTACGGTCTTGCGGATGGTCTCGCGGTAGGCGACCTGCGGGTTACCGACGGTCGTCTCCACCTTAAACTCGCGCTTCATACGATCGACGATGATCTCCAGGTGGAGCTCACCCATTCCCGAGAGGACGGTCTGACCGGTCTCCTCGTCGGACTTCACACGCAGGGTCGGATCCTCTTCCGTCAACTTCTGGAGGGCAATGCCCATCTTCTCCTGGTCACCTTTGGTCTTGGGCTCGACAGCGAGCGAGATGACCGGCTCAGCGAACGAGATAGCCTCAAGCTGCATCGGATGATCCTGGTCGCAGAGGGTGTCGCCGGTGCGGACGTCCTTCAGACCGATGGCGGCACCGATGTCGCCAGCCTCGATCTGCGGGATCTCCTCGCGGGAGTTGGCGTGCAGGCGCACGATGCGGCCCACACGCTCGGTGTTGCCGTTGCGAGTGTTGAGCAGCGGGGTGCCGGTCTTGAAGATGCCGGAGTAGACGCGGATGAAGGTGAGGCGCCCGACGAACGGGTCGGTCGCAATCTTGAAGGCGAGAGCAGCCAGCGGCTGGTCGTTGCTGTGCTTGCGCGTCAGCGGGGCGCCGGTGGCGGGATCGGTGCCCTTGATCTCAGGCAGGTCGTTGGGCGACGGCAAGTAGGCCGTGACGGCGTTGAGCACCAGCGGCACGCCCATGTTCTGCAGCGAGGAGCCACAGAGCACCGGGTAGAGCTTGTTGGCGCAGG
>CAZEVM010000040.1:0-6786 GCA_964515645.1 uncultured Candidatus Peribacteria bacterium
ATCCCGACGTGGGCCTGAAGGAGTTCATCCGCCTCCACGACGAGACCCGCAAGCGCCACGGCTTCACGCCCTACGGCAACCGTTTCTTCCGCGCGCAAGTGGAGCAGTTCATGAAGAAGGGCCAAGTCACCGTCTATCTGGCGCACTACCAGAACGAGGTGATCGCTGCCTCGGTGCACATGACGGCCTTCGGCGAGACGAGCTACCACCACGGCGCCAGCAGCGCCGCGCACAGCAAGGTGCCGGCCAGCTACCTGCTCCAGTGGCGCGCCATCGAGGACGCCCTCAAGCGCGGCGACCGCGTCTATAACTTCTGGGGCATCGCGCCCACCCACGTGGATGAGGAAGGCGAGCGCCGCTTGCTGGATAAGAGCCACCCCTTCGCTGGCGTGACAACCTTTAAGACCGGATTCGGTGGCGATCTGCTGCCATTAGTCCACTGCTTCGACATTCCCCTCACGCCGATGTATCGGCTGACTCGGGCCTTCGAATTGGTGCGGAAATGGCGGCGAGGGTTCTGAGGCACGCTGACAACCTGATGGTTTTCCGCTATACTGAAGCCAATGCCTGACACAAATCCCCTGCCGCCGACCGATCCCGTCTCCCGCATCGAGGAGAGGCTTGATCATGTGATCACCGTGCTTGATCACATGAACCGCCGCGACAAGTGGCGCACAGTGGGTGGGTTCATCAAGGGTGCCGTCACCATCATCCCGACCCTCATCCTGCTTCTGAGTTCGGTCTACCTCTACCTCTACGGCTCCGACCTCATCCAATACCTCATCAAAGAGACGACGGCCCAGACGCAGCAGCAGATGCAGCAGTCGTTCATCGACCAGCTGATGCAGGGCGCGAAGTTACCGTCCGGTTCGAGCTTCCAGGTGCAGGACCGTCGCTGATCAGAGTCCCGTCACCACGCGCGAGACCTCTTCGGGAAGCATGCTCGACGTGATGGGCAGGCTCGGCATTTTCAGCAGCTGCGAGCGGCGGAAGCTGCGCTCGGGCGTGCCTCCGATGCCAAACAGGTACCCCGCGGCAGCGGCGTGCTGCATGACGCGGTCATTCACGCCAGTTTGGGGATAGGCGATGGCCAGCACATTGGCGCCGGCCTCGATGAGGAGCTGGCGGCTTTGGCGGAGTTCGAGATCGAGCTGGGCGTCGGTGAGCGAACGCAGGTCGTCACCCGTGTGCCCGGAGGAAGCGAGCTCGAAGCCGCCACGCACCAGCGCGTTCACGGTCTGCTGCGTAATGCCCGAGAGGCCGATGTCTTTGGTCTGCACGAAAACGGTGGCCGTTTCACCGGCGGCGGAGATCTTCTGGGTGATCGGTCCGATGGTCGTGGGCGTGGCGCCGACCACCGTCAGGATGGCGGCCTTGGCCGGCACCGTCGACTGCTTCTCCAGCATGTCGGCAAACTCGCGGAGCGTGAGCAGCGTCACGCCGTCCTTCTTGAGCTGCGAAAGATGGCCACTGATGGCCTCCAGCACGCCCTGCTGCGAGGCGTTGTACTGGAGCACGGGCACGGTGAAGGTCTCCTGGCGCACCGTCATGGGCGGCAGGAAGGGCTTGAGGTACTGGGTGGAAACATAGCCGGTCTTGCCGTTGAAGGGCACCTGCGCCCAAGCGCCGTTGATGGAGAGCGGGCGGACGAACGACTGGCCGGGCAGCTCGCCGATCTTCTCGGCGGTCTTATCGGCAGCAGTGCGCACGTTCAGGAAGGCGAAGTCGACGAAGTAGAGACCCTCATAGCGCTTCTTCAGCTCATCGAGCTTATCCGAGCTGACGAGCATGGAGACGTATTGCAGCGAGACGTAGCCCTCCAGGCCGGCCGCCGTGCGGACGCGGGCCCAAGCGGCGCTCGGCAGTTCTACCAGGTCGAGCACGGTGCCCTGGTCCACCTTGGCCAGCAGGCCCGAGTTGGAATCGGCGCGCTCGCGCAGGTTTACGAAGGTATTGGTGACGGTCACGCGGTCCTTGCCGTCACTATCGGCCTCGGCGCGCAGGGCGTTATAACGCATCACCAAGGCAGGATCGATGGCCGTCAGCACGGCGCCCGTGGCGGTGGGTTGTAGGGCCGTCAGCACCACGCCGCTGCCGGAGGAAGAAGACGAGCTCGGGATCATGCCCAACACCGCGCCGCTGCCGTCCGTATCGGAATCGCGGACCAACTGGTCGAAGCGTGCCGCGTCGTCCGCCGTGAAGACGAACTCTTGGTCGCCGCCATCGGTGTTGGCGCCGGAACAGGCACTCAGCAAGATGGCCGCAACGAGCGGGAGGACAGTGAGGAGTGACGCCGGGCGTCGGAGCGTGGAGGTGAACATGGAAGGGAGGGGTTACATGCGTTCGGGAAGCCGGATCGTCAACAGTCTAGCGCCAGTCTCGAGGACGGACGCAGTGACAGACGTCAGGTGAAGGCGCAGAGCTTTCGTTGCCCCCTCGGAAGTGAGGATGGGCGACGCCCCGTAAAAGGCGTTGAATTCTTGGGCTAGGCGGATGAGGTATTGGGCCAAGGTATGCGGCAAACGATCATTCGTCGCCTTGGCGATCGCCTCCGGGAATTCCAGCAGCGTGGCGACCAGCGCGCGGTCGTGCTTCTCGAGCGACTCGACCGACGACGGCACGGCCGCGGCTTCATCGCCGGCCTTGCGAAGCACCGACTTGGCGCGGGCGTACGAGTATTGCAGGTACGGCGCGCTCACGCCGTCGAAGGAGAGGAACTTGTCCCAGTCGAAGACCAGCTCCATCTTGCGGTTCTGGCTCAAGATGCCGAAGACGAGCGCGCCGACGCCGATCATCTCAGCGAGTGCTTCGGGGTTGTCGGTCTGGATCGCCTCACCACGCTCTTTGATCACATCGCGCGCGCGGTCCACTGCCTCGTCGATCACGTGCTCCAACTTTAAGATATTGCCTTTGCGCGTGCTCATCTTGGCATCGGCGAAGCGCATGCGACCGAAGAGCACGTTCTCGAAGGTGGGCAACGTCCACCCCAGCTGCTCGCACGTGGCGACCAACTGCTCGAAGTGCAGCTTCTGAGCGATGTCCGTCAGGATGTAGATGGCCTTGGGGTGATACTCATCCATGCGGTAGCGCATCTGCGCCAGATCGCGCGTGGAGTAGAGCGTCGCTCCGTCCCCTTTCACGATCAGGTAGGGCGGGATTTTTGTCTCTTCCGGAAAGGTGACGATGAGCGAACCGCCCTCGCCCGGCTTGAACACTCCCCTCTTCTTTCCGTCCTCGATGAGCGGCGCCATCTTGTCCTCGTAGAAGCTCTCGCCCAAATCGAGATCGAACGCCACGTGCAGCCGGTCGTAGATGGAAGCCAAGGAGCGCTTAGTCACACCGACCACTTCCTCCCAGAAGACGCGCATTTGAGCATCGCCGGCCTCGAGCTTCTTGAAGGCGGCACGGCCCTCATCTTCCAACTCCGGATGCGCTTCGGCCTCTTGATGGAACTTCACATAGAGCTCGAGCATCTCGTCGAGCGTGCAGTCCTTGGGCGACTTGGTGCCCCATTTTGTGTAGGCCACGGCAAGCTTGCCGAACTGCGTGCCCCAGTCACCGAGGTAGTTCCAACGAATCACGTTCTCGCCGGCGTGCTCGTAGAGGTTGCTCACGGCCTGGCCAACCACCGTGCCGATGATGTGGTGGATACCAAGGGGCTTGGCGATGTTGGGCTGCGAGTACTCTACGATCACAGGTGCCTTTGTCGTATCGACCGGCTTGGAGACGGCGGCCGCCAGGGTCTCACTCAGACCAGCGAGCAGAGCGAGCGGCTTCAGCGTCACGTTCACGTAGCCGGCACCGGCCACCTCGGCTTTTTCCACATCAGGATGCGATGAAAGCGCCTTCGCTAACGAGTCGGCGACCTCCTTCGGATTCTTTCCCAACTGCTTACCAAGGCGCAACGCCACGGTGGTGCAGGTGTCACCAAATTGCCGATCCGTCGGCGATTGCCAGGTCACCTCGAGGTCCTTCGCGCCGAAGGCGGAAGCGAGATGATCGGCCGCTGCTTTCGAAAGGGTGGCGGACATCGTTGAACAAAACTGATACTCAACCGTTCGGCCCGTACTGTAGCAGGTCGCTTCCGCTTTGCGAGTGGAAACATATGACGAAGATCGCCTCCGGCGCACGGTCGCGTCTTTGGCAACGGAGGGGCAGCGCGCAGTGCCGGGGGTGAAGGGGCACGATCAATGCTGCATCTCAGGTCTTCAGCGTCACGATGGAGCAGGCCGATGGAGAGGGGCTCTGCGCGCCAGCGCTTTGGCGCCACCTTTGTCGCGCCTGACAAAGGTGGCAAACCTGCTAGCATGATCTCCGTGCGCCGCCCCTCCCTCCTCGCCGCCGGACTCGCCCTCGCTCTCACCGCATGCGGGTCGAGCGGTACGCCGGTGCCCGGCGGCACCGGCACGCTCCTCACTGTCTTGCCCGTGCTCGAAGCGACCGGCTGGGCCACCAACCTTAGCACCATCGATTCGCTCGCGCTCCAGGCCGGGCGCCCTTCTGCCATGCTCGGCGTGCTCACAGCCGACTATCTGCAGACCGGAAGCCTCAACCTCATTCGCTCAGCGCTCGCCGGCGTGACGGCCCAAGAACGACTGAATGACTTGAACGAACCGAAGGCCAACGGCAGCGGCATGACCATCTACGACCTCCTCGCCGAGATGCAGACTGCAGTCAACGTCGACGTGGCCGACATGCTCAACCGATCCACCGACCGAGCCGCCACGCTTGATCAATATGTTCTCCAACTCACCGCCATTATCAATAAGGGTGCGCGCGTGAATGAAGACCTTACTGCCGAGACAGCATCTCTCACCGAGAAACGCAAAACACTGCAATCCGATATCAGCGACCTGAGCAAGCAACAAAAGGAAGCGACGAAGAATAATCAGTTTCAATTAGCAGGCGACCTACAGCTGAAGCTCGACGAGTCGCAACGAATTCTCGACGAGACCGACCGCCAGCTCCAGGTGAATAAGGAAACACAGAAGAACCTGGGCAACATCGGCGGTACAGCCGTGGCCCGACGTGCGGCCATCGAGGCTAATCGCGAAATCCTGATCGCAGGCTTGACCGTGGTGGACTTACCCCAAACGCCCTATTTAGGGATTTTGAAGGCGGGCAGTAGCTCAAAATACAGCTCCCAGGGCGGTTTCCGGCCCTTCTGAGCGATTGTCCGAAGGCAGGTTTTCTGCTATACTAAAAGGATTCCTGATACCCCCACCAACCCCCCGGCCCCATCGACCCCGGTCGACCCCAAGAACCGCTCGAACACCGTGCTGCGGGCTCTCGACGAGATCCTGGGTATCGAGCAAGACGCCAAAGATGTGCTCAAGGCCGGCGAAGATGAACGCCTGACTGCCGAAGAGAAGCAGATCCTCAAAAGCTACGAGGAGGGCCTGCAGAAGATGCTCGACATCATTGCTCCGTCGGCACTCGAGGTGCGTAAGAAGGAACTCGTGCTCGGTGATCAGCTCGTCCGCACGCTCTACGCCTACAACTGGCCGCAGTTCATCTACCCCAACTGGCTCGCCCAGCTGGTAAACCTGAACGCCACCATCGACGTCAGCCACTTCATCTACCCGTCGAGCAACAAGGCGATCATGAAGATGCTCCGCAAGAAAGTCGCCGAGCTCCGCTCGTCCATCCGTATGCTCGAGCAGCGCGGCATCGTCCGCGATCCGACGTTGGAAGCCGCCCTGCAGGACGCCGAAGAACTCCGCGACCTCTTGGCGCGCGGCGCCGAGAAGCTGTTCCAGTTCGGCATGTACGTGTCGATCTACGCCGACGACGAAGAGCGCTTGAAGAAGGTCCAGACCGATATCGAATCGATCCTCGGCGGCAAGCTCGTACTCACCAAGCCGGCCATGTTCCAGATGGAGCACGCCTGGACGAGCACGCTCCCCCTCTGCAAGGACGAGATTGAGATTAACCGCAACATGAACTCGTCGCCGCTGGCCACGAGCTTCCCCTTCTCCAGCTCGGACCTGACCGACGACCACGGCATCCTCTACGGACTCAACCGTCACAACTCGTCGCTCATCATCTTCGACCGCTTCGACCTCCCCAACGCCAACTCCAACATCTTCGCCACCTCCGGTGCTGGTAAGTCGTTCACGGCCAAGCTGGAGATCCTGCGCCACCTGATGATCGGCACCGAGGTGCTCGTGGTCGACCCGGAAAACGAGTACACCAATCTTTGCCAAGCCGTCGGCGGCTCATTCGTGCCCCTCTCCATCCAGAGCGACCAGCGCATCAACCCCTTCGACCTGCCGGCCGCCGTCCGCGGCGACGACGCCGCCCAGGGCGAGGTGCTCCGCGCCGCCGTCATCAACCTGCACGGCCTCTTGAAGCTGATGCTCGGCGCCATCACGCCGGCCGAGGACGGCATCCTCGATAAGGCCATCCTCGACACCTATGCTCTCTCGGGCATCACGATGCAGACGCCGAACCCCGGTGAGCTCGAGCCCCCGACGCTCGGCCAACTGGTGGACGTGCTCTCCACCACCGAGGGCGGCGAGCAGATGGCCCAGACCCTCCAGAAGTACACCAAGGGCTCCTTTGCCGGTCTCTTCGACCAGAAGACCAACGTGGAACTCGGCAACCAGCTCGTCGTCTTCCAAATCCGCGACCTTGAAGACCAACTTCGCCCGATCGCCATCTACATCGTCCTGAACTTCCTCTGGAACCGCATCCGCGCCGAGCTGAAGAAGCGCATCCTGGTCATCGACGAAGCCTGGAACCTCATGCAGTACGAGGATTCCGCCCGCTTCCTCTTCGGCATCG
>CAZEVM010000041.1:0-6703 GCA_964515645.1 uncultured Candidatus Peribacteria bacterium
GAGCGTTCGATTCACATTCGAAAGGTCCTCGGTTCGAATCCGAGATCGTCCACCATTCTGGTCGCCCCCTTTTTTGAAAGTGCTGTAGATAAGGACTTTTTTCATCGCACCTTCGAATAAGAGCATTTCCGATGATGCAATCACCTACGATACGCAAGAGGCATAACCTTTGAGGGACGACAAGATGCGCAAGGTACTTACCACTCGCAACGATGGTATGATTTCAATTTGGCAGGAGCCATAGGATGCAACTTGGTACAACAATCGTTCAAAATAACGATTTGGTACGAAAAAAAAGATGGCTAGAATTACATACTATGCTTGAAATACCACCACGCGAACCAACGCCAGAAGAAGAGAAGATGTTTAAGGCATCAAAGAGAGTGCTCATAGCCAAAGCGCAGAGCCTTGTTCCAGTGCCAGAGCTATCTCGTTCTCAAAATTGGGCGATTCGTACCGCCAAACCAAAGCACGTCTATTTGCGGCTATTGGTAATGCCGGAAGAATTGGAGAAATACGAGTACAATATGCAGATTTTTCGCAAAGTACGTCAGCGTTGTCGTGATGTTTTTGGCTCTTCTGAGGTCAAAACCGATGTTCATGTAAAAATGGACGCACAGCTCATTACATCAATGATAGACACACTAGACCCTCTTGATCGCAAGGCGCTTGCAGACTACTTCATCAAAACAGAATGGAGCCACTGGTTGAGCCATGACTTCTTTCATTACCGCATTGTCAAGGATGTTGATAACGAGTGGGTGGCAAAGGATGGCAATACCGAAGAATGCCTCGAGCTGATCGCAAAAAAGAAACAACCTTTTCGCGATAAGCTGGAAGGTTTGTATACCGACATCGTAAATGGACAAACGAGCAAGCAAGGCTAATCCCACTTTATGCTGGAACTACCTCCGCCCCCCACCACGCCAGAGAAACAGAAAATGTTTCATGCTGCAAAGCAGACGCTGCTGTCGCAGGTGAAACATCAATGGCATCCCTCACAATTCTCAGGGCTACAGAAGAAGGTGTTGCGCGGTGCGACTATCGAGCACACCTCCCTTTCTCTCCACCTTGACCCAAAAGAATTGGATGAGTTTCGCTTGGTGATGAGGATCATGAGAGAATTAAAAAAATCCTGTCGCAACGCTTTGATTGCTGCTGACACAAAAGCGAAAGTGAGCATTGAAGTAGAATCTCACTTTATCCATCGTCTAGTAGATGAGCTTGGCGTACTTGATCGCAAAGCACTGGGCGACGCTCTGGTGGAATCTGCATGGAGGGGGAATGTAGAAAGACACATGCTCTTTGACTTTCACATGGAGAACTTTGTACGAGATATGGATGGAGAAGACGAAGCATGGAGAGACAAGCAGCAAGAGCGGCATGACTTCTTAGCCCAGCTTGAATTGCGCATGTCAGACTTCCGAGAAAGATTGCAGGAGGTTCATACCATCATTCTTTCAGGGAATCTCTATTCCTCCAGGTGAGACAAGTGAGCACCATGGCACTTACGTGTCATTTTGAGCAAACTTCAAAGAAGCCGTCATGTGTAAAGGGCTTCATTGATAAGAGAAATACACCACGCAATGCGATAAGTATGACTTCAGTTCAAGCGTCGTACAGTATACCCACCATTTCCCTGCTCCGCGGGTTTTTAGTCATACAAAACGGGCGCCTGGAGGGCGCCCGCTCGAATCGATGATGGAATGTTGCTCAACGCTTTTTCACGGATTTCTTTTTGCTCGACATAGACTTGGACGAGACGCTCTTGGCGCTGCTCGACGAGGACTTCACGCTTGATGACGACTTCGACGATGACGAGACGCTCGAAGAGACCTTGGTGCTGGAAGCGGTCGACGAGACCGACGTGGCACTGGAGGCGCTACTCGCTGAGCCGGCCTTCACGATGCCGTCGAGACAGACGCTACCGCCGGGCACTTGGGAGGAGACGAAGTTCGGACCAATCACCGGTTGACCATTGAGCAGCAGGTTCACGTTCGGCAAGCACGATGCTTGGTTCAAGATCGTCACGGCTCCGTTTGGCGACGTCTGGCAGCCATCGGAGCTGGCCAGGACACCATTCACGGAAACGGACCCCTTCACCGCCGGGTCATCTTTCGGATCGGTATCGGTGCAGGACACAGGCTGGCAAGCGCCATTCAAGCAGGTGCCGTTATAGGCGCAGGTCACATTGATCCATGTCACGGTGTTGGTGCCGCAGATGGCTTCCTGGAGGCTGGTCGAGTTGGCGCACGCGTCGCTGTACTGCACGGTGCCGCCGCCGCTGAAGGTGACGGTCACCGGCACGTTGGTAAAGCGGTAATCATTTGTCGTCGACGACCATTCGGGATCGCTGCACGAGACGGGGTAACCGGAAACCGACGGCACGCTCGATGACGAAGAAGACGAGCTGCTTACGGCAGGCCAAGGACCCGACTGTGCCGCCGGCTGTGGGCCGGACATGGCGGCGGTCAGTTGTGCTGAAGCATGTTTTTTCGCCGAGGCTGAAAACGGCGGAGGTGCTTTGCGACTGGTCACAGCTGGACGATCGCCAGAGCAAGCAGCAAGGAGAACGGCGACGGAAACTGCCGCCAGGAGGGATTTGGAAGGCATACATCCAGCATGTCCCACCTTCCCCGGAAGGAACAGAAATCAGCGTGGACAGGTGGCGCGGACGTGACAAGACGAAAAAGGCGGCCCATGCCGCCCTTTCCCTTATTGATGGCAGATCTCACTGCGGCGCCTCTTCGTTCAGGGGGCAATTCTTGCGTTGGTCGATGGTGAGGCAGGAGCCGATGGGGCCGGCATCAGCGAAGACGCAGAGCGTGCCTTCAGCTTCACAGGTGCGGTCCACACGATCGCAGGTACCCTGTGGCTCGCAGCTACCCTCCCACGGCGCTTGGCTGGAAGCACCCTTCTTCTTACTCGTCGCGCTCGGCTTCTTCGCCTTAGAGGAACGAGACTTGGACGACTTTGAGGTCTGGGAACGCGGAGGGGGCGTGGGACGATCGTCGCCGTAGGGCGGGGCAATGGTGGCGCTGCAGGCCGCGAGGAACAAGGTGCAAGCGGCGGCGGCCGCCAGGGTGCGGAGGGAGATCATGGCCCGGAGGGTACGGTTGGAAAATGGCAGAAACAAGCGACAAGAAAAATGTTTGTGGTTCTATTTCACGGCCAAGCGCCTGCCGGAGAAAACCGCAACCATTGACAGAAACATCAATTTCACATAAACAGCGCGCACGAATTTTCTCAGAAGATTCGCGTTCATTCACACATCCGGAATCGTCGGGCGCTCGTCGCGCCCTTCGCCAATACGCTCAGCTATCAACCACTGACATTGAAGGAGGTTCCTATGGAACGGAATCTGTCCGTACTTCGCGCGATGCAGCTCTGCCAGGGCTGCCAGTTTTTTCTCCCCGTCTTCTATTTGTTCCTGAGGGAGAACGGACTCAGCTGGCAGCAAGTGTTCGCTGTGGAAGCGACGTTCACATTCGCCGTCATGCTCTGCCAATTACCCGCGGGGCTCTTGGCAGACCGACTGGGACCGAAAGCAGTCCTCATCACTGGATACATGGCGGGCGCCTGTGGTCTCGCCATCCAAGCCAACGCCTCGGAATATGAGTGGTTCCTCACGGGCCACGCGCTCCTCGGGCTCTTCATCGCCTGTCATGCGGCAGGACTGGAAGCCATGACCTACGGCACGCTCTTAAGCCTGGGTCGAGAAGGAGAATTCCGACAGACCATCGGGCGACTGGTCGGCTGGGCACTCGGTGCCCTGGCCGTCTCCGGCTTACTCGGCGGTCTGGTCGCCATCTTCAGCCTACGTCTCACCATCTGGTTCACCTGGCCGATGTTCCTCGTCGGAGCGGCCCTCGCGTTCCAACTCCGTTCGCCCCCGAACGGAACCCCGTCATCTCCTGATGACGCCGCGGACGATGTCACTCCTTCCAGCCTCTGGTCCATCGGCGCCGTGATGCTCGTGAACATCACGCTCATCACGGCAACAGCGGCCCTGGCCTGGCTGGCCCAACCGTACCAAGCGGCCATCGGGTTGCCGGAGTGGTGCATCGGCGTGGTGCAGGCCTTCAGCCTGTTGCTCGCCGCTAGTGCCGCCCATTGGACGCATTATCTAGAAGAGTACGTCGACGACCGTGTGCTCCTCGTGGGCACGGCAACCGTGATTGCCCTTTCGTTCGCGGGCCTAGCCTTCGTCGGCGGCATCGTCGGCGTCGTCCTGATCGTGATCGGACGTGGATGCTTCGGCGTGGTGGCCACCATCGGCAGCGACCTGCTGCACCGATTAATCGCCCACGAGTCGCGCAGCCGCACGCAAGCCATTCAGGGCGCCGCGATGCGGGGCACCATGGCGGTGAGCAGCCTCGCGATCGGCACCATGATCGAAGGCGGCAACGTCGCCCAAGCCCTCACGGCGAGCTTCGTAGTGGTGGCCGGCGCCATGACCGTCACGCTCGGCTACCTCACGGTGGCCTGGCCAGGCGACTGACGCCCTTGAACAACGATTCCGGATCAGGATCCCAGGTTCGCCTGGGATCCTTTTTCCCGTGCCCGTACACTACAAACGTGCTCCGCCAACTGCTCATCACCGCCGACGACCTAGGCGCCAATCCCCCGCGCTCCCACGGCATCTTCCTCTGCATCGAGCAGGGACTCGTCACCGGAGCGGGATTACTCCCGAACGGCGGCGACAGCGACCAGGCTGGCAAGCGGGCCCGCGAACGCCGCGTCTCGTGTGGACTGCACCTGGCACTCACCAGCGGCGAGCCGCTCTCACCGGCGGAGACAGTGGAAAGTCTGCTGCTGCCGAACGGCGCCTTCGCCGGACTCCGGGAATTCGAGCGCCGCCTGAAGAACGACGAGATCGATGCCACGCACCTGGAACGCGAGATCCGCGCGCAGCTCGAATGGTGCCTCGACGTGCACGGCCAGCCGACGCATCTCTCGAGCGTGGACCACGTCCACTGCCACCCAAGCCTGATCACGGTGATCACCCCTATTTTGCTCCGTTATGGCATTTTTAAGGTGAGAATACCCAGCGAGCCCCTGCCGCCCTTCGGCTACGAGATTCCTGAGGCAGAGCTCGCCATCGCCCGCGACATCACCGCTCGCGCCGACGCCGCCCGTGAGCGCTACGCCGCCGAGGGCATCACCGGCACCGACACCTTCCGCGGACTGACGCTCGTCGGCCGCGTCTCGGCCAAGAACTTCCGGCACACCATGTCGCGCCTGCCGAACGAAGGCTCCATCGAATTGATGGTGCACCCCGGCGCGCCGACGCCCATCGGCACCGACTTCGACATCGATCCGCAGCGTCAGACCGAACTGCAGACCCTCACCGATCCCACTGCCGCCGCGCTCCTCGCCAAGATGAAAGTGACGCGCGCCACGTACGCCGACCTCTAAAAACGGCGCCAACTTTCACATAGGCGCCGTTTGGCGTTCAAATAGGATCAGTAATAAAGCTTTAGTATCCACGACGAACGCTGCTCTTCGCGCTCGATTTCTTAGAGCTACGAATACTGCTTTTCGCCTTACTACGACTGGTGGACGAACTGCTCGTCGTTTCCACATACCGCGGTGACATCGCGGTAGGACGAGGCTCAAAAGAGCTGCGTAGGCCAAACTTGCCATTCATCGCCATGGAGGCAGTGACACCAACCAACCACAGGACGATCGCCGCCAAGATAAACATGCCGCCCCAATACTTCTGACGCTCACCGCTCAGGTGCTTCACGGCCCAGGCGAGCAGCAAAACTACACCGACAAAAAGGAAGAGCCCAGAGAGGGAACCAAGGGCGTGGAACCAGGGGCCGCCGTACGATGCCATCATCATGAGGGGAGGAGGGAGGGGTAACTAAGCAGAGAATACGCCGCTCGCCTGCTAAGATCGCTTGCCGAAAGCCAATTCCTCTATCGGCGCGAAACAGGGGGATTTCGAACACAGGTTCTTTTTGGCCTCTGTAAGAGCAGGAACGCATTGCCGCCCGACTTCGCCAGACCGAATCGTGCACAGAGTCATTGGAGGAGTAGCATCACCCCAGTGTTCGTTCGCAGTGTCGGCTCACTAACCCAAACCAGTAGAGGAGATTCCCATGACGCCTTTCCGCACCGCCGTGGTCGGGCAGGACTACTCGGCACGACGTCTCGTCGCCGAGCAGCTCCCCGCCGTCACACACCTGGCCGAAGGCCGGGTCCTCGTCAGCGTCGGCACGACGCTGGTCCAACCAGCCCCCGAGTCCCCTGTGAACGCGATGGCGCACTTTTGCTCCGCGCGCTTCCAACTGCTCCAACTCCTGAAGAAAGGCGACGGCCAGCCCGTCCGCCAAGACAGCAACTACGCCGTCGTGGTCCCCAAGCTCTGGGTCCCGCCCGCCGCAGGTTTCCTAATGTTCGAGGCACACATCCGCCCCAACGGCCAGCTCGTCATCACCCCGGATGCCAACGTCGATCCGCTCTTCCTGCCCATCCCGCAGAAGCTCATCGAACAGGCGCCCTGGGCCTACGCTGGCGGTCGCTTCTCGGTGGCAAAGTGCCACGGCTACCGCTACCTCGACGACGCCATCGCCGCCAAGGGCGAACTGCTGAAGATCTGAACCAACCGACCTGGATGGAGGCCATAATGTCCTCGTGAGCCGATCTCGAACACTCCCGCCTCAGCGCCCATCCGCGCTGAGGTTTTTTAGCGCGG
>CAZEVM010000042.1:0-6542 GCA_964515645.1 uncultured Candidatus Peribacteria bacterium
AGAGAGGGAAGCAGCCTCGAGAGACGCTGTTCTTATTGCGCGCAAAGAAGTGCCAGACTGAACGTTGGCAGTAACCTTAGACGCGCAAAAAAAACACCTACCAATCTGACTCACTTAAGAAATCAGACAGGGGCCAACTCGCCTTCCATGTAGAAGACGTCCGTCACCGGCACCTTGAACACAGCGGCAATCTTGAGGGCAAGAAGGGCGGACGGATTCGTCTGGCCGCGCTCGATGCTCATGATGGTCTGACGGCTCACGCCTGAACGAAGAGCCAGCTCCTCCTGCGTCATGTGCCGCTCGAATCGGAGGCGGCGGATGTGGTTCTGGAGGGTGACGGTCGATTCCATCGGAAGTTGAGAGGTGAGGTGGGTGAACCTGGTGTTGTCCCAGGCCCGCGCATTGTACTGACCTGCCAGAGAGCTGCAAGGGTGAACCCGATGCCTCGTGAAAAGAAAGGCTCGTACGCCTCTAGTTCTTCAGGAAATTCCCCACAACAAGCAGGCGAGTCCGAGTGGCACTAAGTACCAGTTGAAAATCGAGAGGGGAGTGCCACCCACCAGTCGCCGCAGGCCGGTCACGCAGGCAATGCTTGTCACCAGTGAGGCGACAAATCCGAGTGTCGTAATGGGCAGCGGCGGCAACGTGACGTCACCTTTTGCTACTTGGAGCACGACGAGTAGGACAGCTCCGCCGAGAATCGGCGCTGCCATGAGGAATGAGAAATCGAGTGCGGCGCGGCGACTGAGTCCGGCCAGGCGGCCGACGCTCACCGTGGAGCCGGAGCGAGAGAGTGATGGCAGGAGTGCGGTAGCTTGTGCAAGGCCGATGCAGAGCGCCTGGAGCATCGTCAGCTTCGAGAGGTCCGTCGTCTCCTCACGGTGTGCCGGTGCGTTGCGTTCACCGATGATGAGTAGTACCGCCGTGAGCAAGAAGAACGCGCCGAGCCAGAGGGGGCCGCGGAACATCGTGGCGAGAAGTTCTTCGAGTGCGAGGCCGGCGAGCACGCCGGGGATGGTGGCGACAATGAGTGCGCCGACCAGGCGTCGGTCGGACCGGTCGCCGCCAGGTGCGAGGCAGCGCAAGAGACGCATCCAGGTGGCGCGGTAACAGGCGAGCAGGGCAATGAGGCTGCCGGCGTGCAAGACCACGGTAAAGCCCAGCAAATCGCGTCCGCTGAGCGGTGTTTGTAGCAAAGCCTCAAGAATGGTCAGATGTCCGTCGCTGCTGATGGGCAGAAATTCGGTCAAGCCTTGAAGGATGCCGAGGAGGAGCGCTTGAATGGCGGTCATGACCGAGAGACTAGTGATTCATTTTCGCGCTGTCACTGCGCTCAGCTAAAAGTGACGATCCCATAGCTCGCGTTTTTTACCAGTATTCCTCATTTGCGCTTCCAGATGCGCGATCCGTATGATGGATAACCATGGGACGCCAAAACTCTTTCCATGGGATCTTCTCCTCCATCTCCGCCCAGGCGAAGGCGGCGCAGACGGCTGCACGTGAAGAAGAACTCGTGTTCGAGACGGAGTCCGCTCCGGTCCCGGCTACTTCGGCTCGCGCCACGGTTGGTCAGGTAGCCGTCGATATTCATGAGCAAGATGGTTACTACATCATCAAGGCGCCCATTGCCGGCGTCCGTATGTCCGACATCGACATTGAGATCACCGACAATGTGCTCGTCATCCGTGGCGAGCGTCGCCAGCCCGATGACGTCGAGCCCGGTCAGTACCTGGTGCAGGAATGTTTCTGGGGCGCCTTCGAGCGCCGCGTCACCCTTCCCGGTCCGGTCGATCCGCGCCGCGTGAAAGCCACGTTTAACAAGGAATCCATCCTGAAGATCCTCGTCCCACGCGAGCGCGAAGAGAAGATCAAGATTATCCGCGTCGGCGACGCCTGATCAGCGCGCGAGCTTCTTGGCCGCCGAGGCGCGGGCCAGCATCTCTTCGACGAGCGACTCTTCTTCCAGTGCGCCGAGATAGGCCTGGAGCTTCTTCTCAAACTTCTTGGCGTTACCTTCCACCACCGCAATGGCGTCCTTCAGCTGCTGCTTCTCACCTCGCTCGAACGAGGGGTTATCGAGCTTCATCGTAATGAAATAGACCGCATCGAGGAGCTTGATGATCGGGGCGTCGACGAGCGAAGACGTGGAGCTGGAAGGGGTCATAGAGTGGGTGTTGGTTTCTCCCCATTATAGGCAAATCCCATCCAAAGTCAAACCAGGTCGTTCAGGACATGGCTACGGGAGGCCCTAGAGCGGCCCTTCCGCCACTTCATACGGGTCGCACGGTTGTCTCGCGAGCGCTCTGTTGATAGCGTCCTGCACGCGCCATCCGCGCCTCACTATGCCCATCACTCAAGCTATTCTGCCCGTCGCCGGTCTCGGCACGCGCTTCCTCCCGTGGACGAAGGTCGTCCCCAAGGAACTCTTGCCCATTGGTAATCGTCCTATCATTGCCTTGCTCGTCGACGAGTGTTTGAGCGTGGGCATCACCGACATCTGTTTCGTCATTAGCCATGGCAAAGAAGCGATTCCACAATACTTCTACCAAGACCCAGCTCTGGAGGCCGAGCTGCAGCGCCGCGGCAAGCACGATGCGCTCAAGGAGCTGACTGCCTACGACGATGTGCGATTCCACGTGGTCTACCAGAACGAGATGCTCGGCGACGGTCACGCCATCTTGCAGGCTGCCGGCTGGGTTGATTCCGACCAGGTGGCCATCCTCTTTGGTGACGATCTCATTGCCGGCCCTCAGAACGGTCTTCAGCAGCTCTTGGCTGCCTACGAGGGTCTACCGGCTTCCAACGCAGAGAAGGCCGTTTTGTGCCTCCAGAATGTGCCTCGGGAAATGACATCGAAGTACGGCATCGTCGATGTTGATCCGGGCTCCAGCCGGTTGAAGCGCGTAAAGTCGCTTGTAGAAAAGCCAAAGCCCGAAGAAGCGCCCTCCACGCTGGGCATCGTGGGCAAGTATCTGGTGCCCCGCTCGGTGTTCGAGGCATTGCCGGAAGTGAAGAGCAGCCACGGCGGCGAAATCCGCCTCATCGACGCGCTTATCCATCAGCTACCGAAAGGTCTAGAGATTTACGGCTACGAGTTTGAAGGAAAGCGCTTGGATACCGGCACGCCAGAGGGCTACAAGGAGGCAGTAACGATTCTGGGTTGAGAACCATTGATAAGAAGCTGCCCTGTAGGCAGATTGGCGCACTCTATGTCACCCGAATTGTCCCGCACCGAGCGTTTTCTTGCCTACATTGGCGGGGACAATTATCCCTGTCCTATTGGTACGGCAATGGCGCGCGAGGGTGGACTGCCGATCGTGGAATTAGATCCTGCTGACACCGAGCAAGTCCGCGCCGCGAAGCTGGCTGAGAGCGTTAGTCACTTGGTGCAGCATCGTCTTTCGGTGCTGCTCTATCCACACGATCACGTCGACATGGAGGAGCTGTGCGCCGAGCATGCCCACGTCTACACCCCGTTCGTGAATGAAATCTATCTGCGCGATTTAGCTCGTCTGCGCGATCAAGGCGAGCTGCTACTGCCGCAGGCGTCGTTACGCACACTTACGGCCGAGCAGATCGGTCGAATGATCGACGCAGCATATTTCAAGAATGGCAATATCCCCGCTAGCCCGGCCGTCGACATGGTGCATGCCTTTGGTGTGCCGCTTCAAGTCGATCTGGAAGCCTCTCGCAGTGCCCTACTGTCCGCTGTTGGTGAGCTTATTTTGATCGAGCCTAACGTTCATCCAGTCTATGGTGACGAGGCAATTCAATCGATTGTCGTCGCACCCTCCTTCCCCGGCGCGCGCGGCGAATCAACGGATGTTCGTCCTCATCACGAAGCGGGTGATCATGGTCGACGCTGCAGTGTTACGGCCCTGGTCACAAACTTTATCCCCGACATCCAAAGCGCAATGACGACGGCCGGTGGGCGTGAGGCAGCGGCGCGGGTTCAGAAGCTCTCGAAGGAACATCCCTACTATAAGGCGTCGCACGTGCTGATGGGAATTGAGCGGCAGCGCAGCCTCGTTGTGCGTGTCACACCTGATTTAATGCAGAGAGTATTGCCGCAGCTGCAACCTTCGTCCTCCGTGAAAGTTGGTCGTAACGACCGGTGCCCCTGCGGCAGCGGAAAGAAGTTTAAGAATTGCTGTCTGCGTGGCTTCTGATCACTTCTTCATCAACTCTCGTCGCAACAGCTCGATCTCGTCTCGGAGGTCAGCCGCCTTCTCGAACTCGAGGTTCTCGGAGGCGATTTCCATCTGCTTATTGAGCTCGTCCATGAGGCGCTTCTTCTCGTCCTTGGGAATCTTCTGATGGTTGTGCTTGGGGCGGCGCAGCTCCAACTTGCGGCCTTCTTCGGCAATGTCATGCACGGCCTTGGAGATGCCCTTGGGCGTGATGCCGTGTTCTTTGTTGTAGGCCTCTTGGATGGCGCGGCGGCGGTTCGTCTCGTCCATGGCAGCCTTCATGGCGTCGCTCACCTTGTCGGCGTTGAGCGTGACGTGGCCATTCAAGTTGCGGGCGGCGCGGCCGATGGTCTGGATGAGGGCATCGCGCGAGCGGAGGAAGCCCTGCTTGTCGGCGTCCAAAATGGCGATGTAGCTCACTTCCGGCAGGTCGAGACCTTCGCGGAGCAGGTTGATGCCCACAATAATGTCGATGTCACCGATGCGTAGCTGGCGAAGAATCTCGATGCGCTCCAGTGTCTCCACATCGCTGTGGAGGTAGCGCACTTTTTGTCCTGCTTCTGTGAGGAAAGTCGTCAGGTCTTCGGCCATCTTCTTGGTGAGCGTCGTGATGAGCGCGCGTTCGCCACGGGCGATGGTGGCCTGCACTTCGGACATGATGTCGTCGATCTGGTGTTTGGTCGGCTTCACCACCACGGGCGGATCGAGGAGTCCGGTCGGACGGATGATTTGTTCGACAATGTCCTTCTTGGCGGTGTGCTCGTATTCGTATTTTCCCGGTGTGGCAGAGACATAGATGCGCTGATCGACACGCTTCTCGAACTCCTCAAATGTCAGCGGGCGGTTATCGTGCGCGGATGGCAAACGGAAGCCATATTCGACGAGCGTGTTCTTGCGGCTCAGGTTGCCTTCGCTCATGCCGCCCACTTGCGGAATGGAGATGTGTGACTCATCGACGATGAGCAGGAAATCCTTAGGGAAGTAATCGAGCAATGTTGACGGCGGTTGGCCGGCGCCTTGGCCCTCGAGGTAGCGCACGTAGTTCTCGATGCCGGTGCAGTAACCGGTCTCCTTGAGCATCTCCACGTCGTACTCGGTGCGCGTGCGGATGCGCTCGGCTTTTACCAATTCGCCGCGCTTCAGGAAGTACTGTTCCTGCTGCTTCATCTCGTCGAGGATGCCATCCACGGCTCGGTCGATCTTCTCCTTGGTCGTCACGTTGTGGGCGGCCGGGAAGATGGTCACTTCTTGCAGTTCGGCCAACACCTCGCCGGTGAAGCTATCCACCTCTTGGATCGTCTCCACCTCATCGAAGGGCATCTCGATACGAATGACCGTGTCGCCGCCGGGTTGAAACACCTCCACGCTCTCGCCGAGTGCATGGAACATGCCCTGCTTGAACTCCAGGCTGCTGCGGCGGTATTGGATGTCGGTCAGTCGGCGGAGAAACGCGTCACGCTGAATGGCATCGCCGCGCTCCACTTTGATCGCTAGTGCTTCGTAATCCTGCACGTTTCCAAGGCCGTAAATACAGCTGACAGAAGCCACAATCAGCACATCCTTACGCGTGAGCAGGTTCATCGTCGCGGCATGACGGTATTTCTCAATCTCCTCGTTAATCGAGGCGTCCTTCTCGATGTATGTGTCGGTTGTCGGCAGGTAGGCCTCAGGCTGGTAGTAGTCGTAGTACGAGACGAAGTATGAGACGGCGTTATCGGGGAAGAAACCTTGGAACTCACTGCAGAGCTGGGCGGCCAGCGTCTTGTTGTGCGCGAGCACGAGCGTCGGCCGCTGCACCTGCTGGATGACGTTGGCCATCGCGAACGTCTTGCCGGTGCCGGTAGCGCCGAGCAGGGTTTGGTGCTTTTCACCCTTATTCAGGCCTTTCACCAGCTGCTCGATGGCTTTCGGCTGGTCACCAGTGGGCTGGTACGGCGAGGTGAGGCGGAAGGGTTTTGGGGCGGACATACACGCAGAAGTGGGTACAAGCCCTGGAGTGTACGCGGGTTCGACTGCTGCTGAAAGGGGTAAATGCCCGAAAGGGGGCCTTTTTCCAGATGGTGTCGAGTACCCTTGACAAGATGAGAATGAGGGATAGGCTGCCGAAAACGTATTTTTGGCACCATCACGAGGACGGACTGTTGTGCAGTTGACTGCCTAGCGGCCCCTTCTCTCCCGTCGTGTTCTGAAGGGGAACATGAGTGCTCGCCACGGTTGGCGAGCCCCAACTTTCTTCTCTGCTGGAGTCTGTCGATGATTCGTACCACTGTTCGTACCACTGTCCGCACCCACCTCGGCCACCACGCCACGACCGCCGTCGTCAAGCGCAAGCCGCTCGATGAGCGGCTCGTC
>CAZEVM010000043.1:0-5931 GCA_964515645.1 uncultured Candidatus Peribacteria bacterium
GGCCATCTGTACCACCGAGCGGGGGGCGTCGTTATCGGAGCCATCGTCGGCCTTGGGACGGTTGCGGATATCCTGCACGTTGAAGCCGTAGCGGATGAGCTCAAAGCCCAGCGTCCGGGCCTGGCCCGAGCGGGCGCCGGCGTTCTCCACGGCGATCTGGTGCGGGACTAGGAGGATGCGGCGATGCATGGCCAGGTCCACCAGGCCGCGGATTTCGTCCCAGCCGCGCTTGCCGTCTTCGGGCAGCAGTACCGAGGCACCGCCGAAGGCATCGCGTGGCGGGGGATAGAGGAAGCCGCCGGCTGCCTGGCTGTTATCCGACAGCTGGACGGTGAAGGGGTGCTGCAGGTTGAGGCCCATGGCCACATTGGCCAGGCCGATCAGCTCGCTCGAGCCCATGGTCATCTCCACATGCTCACCGGCAATCTTGAGGAGCGTCAGGATGGTCGAAGGATTCTTCAAAATGCCCTGGTCGCGCACTTTGTCGGCCATGGCCGCGAGTAGCTGTTGCTGGCGGGCGCTGCGCCCGAAGTCGCTGCTGGTATGACGGCTGCGGGCGTATTTTAGAGCCGTTTCGCCATCGAGATGCTGCGGGCCGGCCGAGATGCGGAAAGGGTCAAATTGATCGGGATGCTGGCTGTCGGGATACATCATGTCGATGATGTCCTCTGGTACCACCACATCCACACCGCCGATGGCGTCGACGGCTTCCACAAAACCGGTGAAGTCGGCCTTTACCACGCCGTGGATCTCAATGCCGAAGAGACGGCTGATCTCTGAGGCCGTGCCGATCATCGCCAACTTGGCGATCTCGTGCTCGCCCAGATCGGGGTTCTGGCGGCGGGTGTAGGACTTGATCTCGCGGTAGAGCGTATTCACGCGGCCGTCCTCCACGTGGTCGATATTCATCAGCCAGAGATCGCGCGGAATGGAGAGCATGGCCACGCTCTCGGTCTCCTTCGCGTCTAGGCTCATGATCATGATGGTGTCCGTCAGGTCGACGCCATCGTGGTCCTTATCGCCCACGCCCAGCAGGAGCAGGTTTGTGTGGCCGTACTGGTCTACCGGTGGCGGCGTGCCTACGGAGCCGAGCACGGTCTTAATGCTCATCATCCTCAAGCCAAAGATGCCTTCAAGCGCCAAGTTGGCTACGAGGCCGATGCACAGCACGGCGATGAGTGTGACGAGTGTTCCTTTGAGCCACTTCACGCGGTGCTCGCTCTGGGCGGCATCTTGTTCGGTGTCGGTAGGTGCAGGTGGAGTGGTAGCCGGGAGGGTCTTCTGGACGAAAGCCCCCAGCTTCTTCTTCGCTTCAGATGCGGCCTTGCCAGCAGCTTTCACGACCGGTGGTTTCTCCTGGCTGACCTTGCGGCTGCGGAATGTCATGACGGCGGACACTCTAGCAGCCTTTGTGGCCTCCGTCTGTCATTTTCCTCTTGTCGTGACGGTGTGGATGAGGAGCAGAAGCACGGGTTGGTGGAGCAGATAGACCGCGAGCGCCCGGCGACCTAGCCAACGGATCGGTCCTAGGCCGGGCGGCGCATTCATCATGGGGCGCTTCTGGAGGGAGCGACCGAGCCCGTGACCCAGAGCCACTACGCCAAACCACGGCAGGAGCGGGACGTAGTCCATGGTCCGGAAGTCGGCAGGGGTGAGGCCAAAGGGGATGGTCCACCATGAACCGATCATCGTCGGCAGTGGCAAGCTGACGACCGCAATGCCAAGGGCAACACCGAAGATGCTGAGCGACGACCAGCGATCGAGGAGCGGCAGCAGCAGGGCGACGACGGCCAAGCAGTGGAGGACACCGAAGCGTACGTAGAAGTCGGGGGCGGAGAGCTACGTGGCGGCCGTCACGCTGAGGGCACAGGCTCCCAGCATGAGGGCACGACGCTTCGCCTTTCGCCAGCGTTCAGCTCGGGACGGGGTGCGGGCGGCCATCAGGGCGTCGCTGGCGCCACTGACCATGAGGAAGGTAGCGAGCACGATGCGCGCGAAAAGCTTCCAGCCGTCCGAGAGTGGATCTTCGCTGGTCAGTCCGGCTGCAGCCAGGTCGTAGAGGAGATGGTAGGCCACCATGCCCAGTACGGCCGCGCCGCGCAGTGCATCCAAGTCCCAGCGGCGGTTCGTGGCGGTCATGGCCGTAGCCTAGCCCGGCCTTGGTCGATAACGAAAGAAGCCACCCTTGCGGATGGCTTCTTTGCGAGTGTCTGAATAGGAGGTTGTCCTATCAGGCAGGGCGCGAGGCCGAGAAGCAGTTGCGGCAGAGCACCGGGCGGCCACCCTCCTCGACGGGGCGAGGCTTGAAGGGCACCTGGCACTGAGCACCGCACTGAGCGCACACGGCGTCGTGCATCTGACGGTCACCCATCTTCTGGGTCTTGCGCTGATCGCGGCACGCCTTGCAGCGCTGCGGAGCGGAAAGGTTGCGGGAGTTGTAGAACTCCTGCTCACCGGCCGTGAAGGTAAAGGTCGCACCGCAGTCGCGGCACTGGATCTGCTGGTCCATACTGGAACAGAAAGAAGGTAGTAAAGATGTACGTAAGCCTTCTTCTGTTTCTCGGAGACCGATAGGACACCGAAGGACTGGTACGTGCGTACGATAGGCTCTAGAGGCATATTTGTCAATGATTCGGCGTAAAACCACTGATTTTCTGGGTTTTAGGGGTGGCTGCCGAAGAGGAAGCCCGACATTCGCCAAAGCACGAAAAAGGGCCCTTTCGGACCCTTATTCGCAGTTGAATGGCGGGATTTACTTGAGGGTAACCTTGGCGCCGGCCTCCTCGAGCTTCTTCTTCATCGCCTCGGCGTCGGCCTTGGCCACGCCTTCCTTGATGACCTTCGGAGCGCCGTCGACGGCCGCCTTGGCGTCGCCGAGGGCGAGGCCGGTGATCTCGCGGACCACCTTGATGACGGCGATCTTCTGGGCACCGGAGTCCGTGAGCTCGACGTTGAACGTGCTCTTCTCCTCGCCGGCACCGGCGTCACCGCCGCCAGCACCACCACCTGCGGCCATAGCCACGGGGGCAGCGGAGATACCGTACGTAACTTCCATGTACTTCACGACGTTGTTCAGCTCAACCACGTTGAGCTTCTCGAGGGCGTCGATGACCGCCTTTTCACCGGCGGAGAGGGTAACCTGGTCAGACATGATAAGAAGGGAAAAGGGGGATAAAGGGAGTGACGATTAGGCAGCCGGAGCGTCGGCGGCGGGAGCGGCGGCCTCAGGGGCGGCAGCGGGAGCCGGAGCTTCGGGGGCGGGGGTGGGGGTGGCCTCGGCGGCCGGGGCAGCAGGGGCCTCCGCCACGGGGGCGGGAGCCGGAGCGGAGGGCTCGGCCTTCTTCTTGGCGATCTCGCTGAGACCGATCGCGAAGCTGCGGAGCGGGGTGTTGAGCATTGAGGCGAAGTTGCCGAGGAGCTGGAGCTTCGACGGGATCTTGGCTAGCGCGACGGCCTCTTCGGCAGAGACGATCTTACCGTCGTAGATGCCGCCGATGAGCTTCACTTGCGGGTTCTCCTTGCCGAACGCGAACGCCACCTGGGCGCCGGCGAGGGCATCATCAAAGCTGAAGATGGCGGCGACCGGACCGTTCAAGGTCTCGTCGCTGATCTCGGGGAGGCTCAGTTCCTTGGCGGCCAGCTGCATCAGGCTCTTCTTGGCCACCTTCATCTCGGCCTTGCTCTCCTTCAGCTTGCCGCGAAGCTTGCTGACGGCAGCCACGTTGAGGCCGGTGTAGTGGGCGAACATGATGGACTGGGACTTCTTCATCTTGTCCTTCAGCTCGGTGAGCTGTGCCGATTTCTGGGTGCGGGAGAGGGCCATGGAGAGATAGGAAAAAGGAAGGTCGTGGTGGGAAAGGGACCAAAACCAAAACTCGCTGGTTCCCTTTGCCCGGGAGACCAGCGAGGCACACGGCACGAATCATCAAGTCGGAACCGGGTGACCGATGCTGTATGCCTCGGGAGGGCTTACTTTCGGACTGCGTCCTAGTGCCTCCGGTCTTCGGGACTGATCCGTAGTGTACTCAGGACGGAGAGAGTGTCAAGACTTCTTTCTATGGTGCTAGGATATCGCCATGAAGATCGTCCTTCAGAAGGTTTCCGCCGCTTCGGTTAGCGTCGAAGGTGAGACCATCGGCTCCATCAATACTGGCTATCTGCTGCTGGTGGGCGCCGAGGCTGGCGACACCGAAAAAGAGGCGACCTGGCTAGCGCAGAAGATCGTCGGTTTACGCCTGTTTCCCGGCGACGATGGGAAAATGAATGATCAGACCATCATCCAAGCCGGCGGCGGCATCCTCGTGGTCTCGCAGTTCACCCTCTTGGGCTCCCTGAAGGGCGGAAACCGCCCCGACTACACGGCAGCGGCTGCTCCGGGGGTGGCGGCCCCTCTGATCGATTGTTTCGTCTCCAGTCTGCGAGAAGCCGGTGTGGCGCTTGTCGAGTGCGGGCGATTCGGGGCTCATATGGCCGTCACGCTCACAAACGACGGGCCTGTCACGTTGCTGCTGGAACGACGGCCGGAGTATCCTGCACTACCCCATGGGTCAGAACGCTGAGAACCTATTGGCGATCCTCCTCTCGTGGAATCTGCCGGTTCCCGAGAAGATGCTGCGCCAGGTCTGGGAGCGAATTGTGCCGCGCTACCAAGCCATGGAGATCGCGGGCGTGTCGGGGCTCGATTTCGTCTGCGGCATCGTCGAAGAGTTGCGACCCTACCAACCCGACCAGGCATTGGTACTGGCCACGCTGCTCCAATTTTTGCCGGATGAGAAAGACTTTTCGCCTCGTGACCTCGCCGCGTACGGCAAGGATGTCGCCGCCCTGGTGCCCGCCATCCACCGCCTGCATCGCGTGCAGGCCGGCGGCCAACGTATCGCCATTGGTCAGCTGCGGGCTGCGTACTTCAACCTCACCGCCGATCCTCGGGCGATTCTCGCCACTCTCTGCGAAAAACTCTGGGTGCTCCGCCATCTCACGCTCCTCTCGTCCAGCCGCCAGGCCATCTTCGCGCGTGAGGCGCTCAAGGTCTACGCACCGGTGGCGGCCCGCCTCGGTATCTACGGACTCAAGCACCAGCTCGAGAGCTTAGCGTTCCCGGTGGCCTATCCCACCGACAGCGAGCGCATCAACGCGCAGTTCGCCAACGTGCGCCGCCGCTATGGTGACTTCCTCCCCGCGCTGGCCGCCGACCTTAGTAAGACGCTCAAGCGCCAGGGGATTGACGTGCGCGTCGAGGCCCGCGCCAAGCAGCCCTACAGCATCTTCGCCAAGATGCGCGAGAAGGGGCTCAATGACATCGAAGATGTCTACGATCTTTTTGCTCTACGTGTCATCGTCCCAGAGGCCGCCGATTGCTACCGCGTACTCGGTCACCTGCACCTGATGGGCCACTCGGTCCCGAACCGCTTCAAGGATTACATCACCCTGCCCAAGCCCAACGGCTACCAGAGCCTACACACGGCGTTGACGCACTTGCCGGGCGTGCCGGAGGGTGTGCTCATTGAGGTGCAGATTCGCACCGAGGCCATGCACCGCGAAGCCGAGCTCGGCGTGGCGGCACACTGGAGCTACAAGGAAGGACTTGCTCCGCGCCCCGATCGTCGTATCCGCCGCAGTGCCGACCCTGATGACAGTGGTCAGGCTGAGGCCGAAGGGCACGACCGCATCTTTGTTCTCACACCACGTGGTGATGTGGTGGAACTGCCCTTTGCGGCCACACCGCTTGATTTCGCCTTCTCGGTGCACACGCAGCTCGGTCTGTCATATAAGGGTGCCAAGGTGAATGGACTGATCGTCTCGATGGACCACCCGCTGGAGAACGGCGATGTGGTGGAGGTGCTTCGCGCGGCCGAGCCGCACCCGTCGGCGCGCTGGATGCCGCTCAAATCGCCGCGCTCACCACCACGCAGATCGGCGGGCTGGAAGAAA
>CAZEVM010000044.1:0-4082 GCA_964515645.1 uncultured Candidatus Peribacteria bacterium
ACTTTCTTTGCGCCAAAGAAAGTGGATACCAAGAGAGGGAAGCAGCCACGAGAGAGGCTGCTCTTTGCCACGCCTGGCAAAAGTACTGCTCTTCCTTTGTACCAAGAAAAAAGCCGCCCCGATGTGGGGCGGCTTTTGTTGTCTGTTACTTCTGGCTGACGTTGTCCATGAAGCCCTTGGCACAACCGAAGCTCTTGGCGGCCTTGATGTAGTAATCCGGCAAGCTACGGAGCAGGAGGTAGAGGTCTGGGTTGCCCGTCGTCACGTAGTACGGGTTGGTGCCTGCGGCGACGCTGAGCAACTGCGTGCAGCTGCAGCCTTCGGTATCTTCGAGTGTGTAGCGCGAGATGGTGAGCTTTTTGCCCTGGCGGTACGACTTTCCCTTCAGCACGACGCCGAGGCGGTCGTCCCAGTAGAGGAACTGCTTATCAAGCGAGGTCTCGGGGCAGAGGTCGTCTTGGTTGATGACGCCATCATCGTCTTCGTCGGCGGTGCAGTTGCCGAGCTTATCGCCGTGGCCGAGGTGGGCGCTGACGGCGCTCTTGCCCACAGTCAGGTTCTGGTAGCCGCTGCCCACCACGTGACAGATGGTGACCTTCGTTTCGCTGCTCGATGAGCTGGACGAAGAAGAGGAGGACGAGGACGTGCTGGAAGACTGGCTCGAGCTTGAGCCAGTCGAGCTGGCCGCACTCGACGATGAGCTGGACGAGCTAGAGGACGAGCTGGCGGCGGCCGTGGCCCACTTGATCCGGACGCCGTCGTCGGAGGTCGTCGTGCGCGTGTAGAGCACGATCGACTTCTTGTCGGAGGCGATCACAGCTTCGTCGCCGTTGGCGCCGTCGGTAATGACACCGTCATCGAAGGACTCGGGCTTGTTCGGGGTGACGTCGCCGGCCACGGAGACCACGGTGGCGCCGTCGAAGACGATGCGGACGTTCACGAGTTCCTTGCCGTTGCTGAGCGAGCCGTGGTTGAGCACGCGCAGCACCTTGGCGGTGCCTTGGCGCTCAATGGCCAGGCCCTTCACGTCCTCCACCATGCCGGCGTCCAGGCGGGGCGTACCGTCATCGTTTACGAGGGTAATCCATTCGTTCTCGGCGCGCTCCGTGGCCTGCGGGCCGATGAAGACGGCGCGTCCGACGTTGCCCTGGCCGGTGTTCTCGATGCGCTCGAAGATGAACTTCACGCGCGGGGCCTTCACGGTCGAGCTCGATGTCGAAGAGCTGCTCGACGAGCAGGCCGACGGATCTTGATCGATGTGGATGACGACTGAGCTATGTAGGTAGTCGGCGTTGCTGGCCGTAACGTCGTTCAAATAAGCGAGCATCAGCAGATCGTAGCGGCCGGCCTTGCTCTTACCACCGGCGACGTAGTCGGCCAGGTAGGTGGGCAAGAGGGCGTCGCTCAGGGCGGAGACGGCCGGGACTTTGTCGCCGCGGCGGAAGAGGCGGACACGCGAGCTGCCGTCGTTCGTGGTCTGCGTGCGGCTGTAGGTGGTGCCGTTACTACCCTGGACCTTGAAGAGAATCTTCGTGCCGGCCGGCAGGTTCTGCAGCGTTTCCTCATCCTTCTGGCCCAGTTCATCCATCTTGGCGCCGGCGAAGAGCGTGCCCCAAGTAATGCCGTTATCGACGCTGTACGACACCTTCACCGGGACGGCGACGCCGTTGTACTTCAGGTTGGTGCCGAGCGTGTAGAGCTTCACCGAAGCCTTCCCCGTCAGGCGTACTGCACCGTCGGCGCCGAGGACGAAGCGGTCTTCGCAGGTGTCGCCGTAGTCGCCGTTGCTCGAAGAGCTATCGGACTCGGATGAAGTCGACGAGGAGCTGGCGCTCGATGTGCTACTCGAATCCGACGAGCTCGAGGAGCCGGCCGAAGACGAGCTCGAGGTTGTGGACGAGGAGCTGGAAGTCGCGGCCGAAGAATCGGCGCTCGACGAGGTGCTCACTGAGGAGCTCGAGGTGGTCGCAGACGACGTCGACGAGGACGTGCTCGAGCTTGTGGTGCTAGAGCTGGAGCCCGGCATGTCGCCGAGGCTGCTGCAGGCACCTACCGTCAGGTAGTAGGCGGTGTGTGAGGCAAAGCCACCACAACTATCCTGGAAGGCAGCGCTCACCGGAGCGGTCACCGACCAGGTCTCAGATCCGCTGAGGAACAGGTTCGTGATGTCCACCGGCGCCGACTGGCGGGTGGGCTGGCATGAGACGCCGCTGTAATCGACGGTGCGCGTGCGCACGCCGACACTCGTGGAGAGCGTGACCTTGTCATCGGTGAAGTGCTGGGCGGGCGTGGGCGAGACCGTCGGGTCGTAGCCCATCAGGTACACCTTGTCCGTCGGAGCGACCGTCACGGACGCCTGGGCGGTATCAAAGGTGAGGCCTTGCTGGCCGGCGCCCACGGCCTGGGCCGGGAACGAACCGTCGAGGCGGGTCGACGAGCGAATGACGAACGACTGGCCCGTAGCGCAAGGAATGGCATAGGGGTTGGTAGCCGCGAGTGACGAGGCACTCGAGGACGAATCATCTGACACACCGATGCTGCTCATGTTCGAGAGGTCCTCACTGTCGGCCGTGGCAAACACGCCGCGCTTGCGGATGGTAATGATCCACTGGTGGCCGTTCTGGGAGGTGCCGTAGATATCGCCCTCCGTCGAAGGCTCGCCGCTGACGGCCAGGAACGAGACGTCCGTCAGACCCTCGAGCGTGACGGTGGCTGATTCCTCGACCATCACGGTCTCGGTGCCGGCGTCGCGATTCTCATACGTCTCACCGCGGTAGAGCGTGCCGGCCGGCAGGTAGACGCCCCACTGGCCGCGACCGGCCTGGGCGTTCAGCTGCGCGGTCTGCAGCGCCTTGATGACCTGCTCCTTCGTCCGCTCCAGTTCCGAGTCCAGGAACACGTTGCGGTAGAGCGGGACCGAGACACCGGCGGTGACGGCAATGATGCCGATCGTCATCAGGGCCTCGATGGACGTAAATGCACGACGCATAAGATGAGGGGAATTTGAGTATTGATTTCTCCTCAGTATAGACGATTTCTCGCCCTTCCGCCAGGGTACGAGGCCATTCAAGGGGGGTGGAGTCAACCAGGGCGCGACAGGTTGGAAAAATCTTTCTTGACTCCGTTTTCCCACTGGGTAGGATGGCTCCTGCTTCCGCCCTGGGTAACCGGGCTGCGGAGGCAGCGTCGGCTCATTCACAACATCGTGCAGGTGAGATAACTCCTTATTGGATGCCGACGCCCTTCGGGGCTCGTGCATCTCTCACTATTACTTTGAACAATCGAGCGCGCCCGACTTCGGTCGGCCGCTCACCAACGTCGTTATCGACTCCCACCCTTCGGGGCGGACATTGTCGTAACGCATTTAAAGCCACCAAGCTTTTCTTTTCGAAGAGTTTGATCCTGGCTCAGAGTGAACGTTGGCGGTGCGCCTAAAACATGCAAGTCGAGCGGCCTGGACCCTGTCCTTCAGATGGAGGCTAGAGTCCAGGCAGCGGCAAACGGCTGCGTAACACGTGGGTACCTACCTCGAACTCAGGGATACCCCGCCGAAAGGCGGGCTAATACCGGATGGTCCCGAAAGGGTAAAGCTTTAGCGGTTCGAGAGGGGCCTGCGGCCTATCAGCTAGTTGGTAAGGTAACGGCTTACCAAGGCTATGACGGGTAGCTGGTCTGAGAGGACGACCAGCCAGAATGGAACTGAGACACGGTCCATACTCCTACGGGAGGCAGCAGTTAGGAATCTTCCGCAATGGGCGAAAGCCTGACGGAGCGACACCGCGTGAAGGATGAAGCCCTTTTTGGGTGTAAACTTCTGTTGTGAGGGACGAAATTTTTGACGGTACCTCACGAGAAAGCACCGGCTAATTCTGTGCCAGCAGCCGCGGTAAGACAGAAGGTGCAAACGTTACTCGGAATTACTGGGCGTAAAGCGTCTGCAGGTTTCCTGCCACGTCTGGCGTTAAAGCGCGGAGCTCAACTCCGCGTCTGTGCCGGAAACGAGCGGGATAGAGCCACTCAGAGGCATCTGGAATGTCGTGTGTAGGGGTAAAATCCGTAGATCCACGATGGAACGCCAAAAG
>CAZEVM010000045.1:0-4019 GCA_964515645.1 uncultured Candidatus Peribacteria bacterium
GGCTACGAGGACGGCGGGGATGGCGGCCAGGAGCGGTCCGATGTAGGGAATGAACTCGGTGAGGCCGGCTAAGACAGCCAGTGTGACGGCGTAGTCCAAGCCGACAATCGACAGGGCGACGAAGCTCAGCACAGCGATGCAGAGAGCGAGGATGGCCTGGCCGCGCGCCCACTGGGCGATCTTCACGTGGATGGCCTGCGACTTGTCATCGAGATAGCCGCGGTAGCGGACCGGGAGCATGCCGCGCACCCACTGGCGGATGGACTCGCGTTCCAGCTGGATGAAGCAGGCGAGGGCTAGGACCACCGTGGTCTCAGCGATGAAGCTGACTGCCGATCCAGCCAAGCCGAAGGCGAACTGGAGCGATCCTTGGGCGGCAGAGCTTAGGTTCTGGCCGAGCTGCTGGAGGGCGAAGCTGAAGTTGCTGAGCGAGGGGTCGGCGAGTGTGGCTTGGAGCAGGTCGTGCAGGCGGACGTTAGCCTCGGTAGAGAGGAACGGCAGCATGAACTGCGGATCGTTCACGAAGGTGTTGGCGGCGAGTGTGATTTTGCTCACCATTTCGGTCAGCTGTGCGCCGATGAGCGGTACCAGCGACACCATGAGCGAGACGATCATGACGATCGCCAGCAGGTAATGGAGGAGGATAGCGAAGAGGCGGGGGACGTGGAGCTTCTCGAGGAAGCGGACGCTCGGGTCCATGATGGCCGAGACGAAGAATCCGAGGAGTAGCAGGATGATGGCCTGCTGAAGCTGGATCACGAGCCACGCGCCCACGACCACGGCGAGCACAGCCAGAGCGGCGCGCGCCACGCTCCAGGTAGAGAGGTCCACCATCATCTGGGGCTCCTTCTTGGGGGCGGGGTGCACGGGAGGCGGCGCGTCGGCCGCTTCCTTCTGGCGCTTATGCAGTTCTTCACGGGTGCGCTGCAAAATGTCCTGCGCGCGCTTACCGAGGATGCGGAACGATTCGAAGGCCGACGACTGGGGGAGCTTCTTGTTGCTCATCCGTTAATGAGGGCGGAAACGACAAAGTCCACAATGAGGAAGGCGCAGGCGCAGGCGATGAAGCCGACGATAGAATAGCGGATGCGGCTCTTGCCCGCCGATTTGTCATCTGTGAGACCACTGACCGCCAGCTGGTAGCCGCCGATCATAATGTTGATCATGAAGATGATGCCGGTGACGCCGAAGATTGTCTTCACCAGGTAGCCAATGAAATTCGGAATGCACGAGGCGTCGAGGTTGCCCGTTGCGAAATCGCAGCCCGCGATGCTGTCGCTGAGGAGAGTAAATTCTTGGGCTGAGGCGGGCACAGCGACAACGCCTGCGGCCACCGCCACGACCATCCAGAGGAGGGACCGAACGCCGAGTTTGTTGTGGGCAGGAATCATGAACTCTCTGTATAGTATACCCGTTTCCGCCCTTTTTCGGAAGGACGGACCTCTTCTTATGTCGCTGGACAGAACGTCGAAATCTGGCTTCTCCTGGACCAAGACCCCGCGTCCGATGGTTGCGCTGGCCCCGATGGCCGGTGTGACGGATGCCTCGTATCGCCAGTTCATTAAGAAAATCTGCCCGGAAACCATCCTCTACAGCGAATTTCTTTCCACCGATGCCATCTCGTATGGCGCCAAGAAGACCATGGGCATGATGGAGTTCAATCCTGCGATCGAGCAGCCATTCATCGTCCAGATTTTCGGTGATGAGCCGGAGCACTTCCTCACCGCTGCCAAGGTGGTGGAGCAGATGGGCGCCGACGGCATTGACAGCAACATGGGCTGTCCTGCCGCCAAGGTTGTCTCGTCGTGCCACGGCGCGGCGCTCATCAAGAGTCCCGAGCTGGCGGCCGAGTTGGTGCATGCCACGTGCAAGGCGGTCTCCATTCCCGTGAGTGTGAAGACACGCCTGGGTTGGGATAAGAAAGACGGCCTGATCAACTTCTGCCGCGGCCTCGTCGATGCCGGCGCCTCGTCGTTGGCCATCCACGGCCGCCGCTACTGCGATAAGTTCACGGGCGAGGCTGATTGGGAGCCCATCTACAAGCTCAAAGAGGCTTTCCCGCACATTCCGGTACTCGGTAACGGCGACATTAAGTCGGGTGCCGACGCGTTGGCGAAATTGAAGAATCTCGACGGCGTCATGGTCGGCCGTGCCACCTTCGGCAACCCATGGGTGATGGCCGACATCGTCGAGTCGTTCAAGACGGGTATCGCCCAGACACCGACCAACGGTCAGCTGAGCTTCAGCCAGAAAGTGCCGTACATCTTGGAGCACTGCCGCCTCTCAGTGGAGGTGAAGGGTCCGGTGCGCGGCGTGCGCGAGATGCGTCGCCATCTCTGCGGCTACGTGAAAGGCTTCGACGGCGCGGCCGAGATCCGCGCGCAGTTGATGACGACGGACGATCCCGAGGCGGTGATGGAGATCGTCCGGAAGACAGGGGAGAAGTTGAAAGCGGAGACGACGTTGGCTGCGGCTTAACGTTCCTCCCAGTTTTGTACGTCGCCACTCTCGAAACTTCCCAATCCGTGGGGATTGACGCTGGTGACCGGCATTCCGAGTAGCCGTTTAAGCGGCTTAATTTCACGATTATTGGCGAAAGGGATCTGGCGCGTGTCCTCTCCTTCAATGGTGAAGTGTTCCACGACACCGTCCACTGTCTTGCCGCCAACGAGCGTGAGCATAGCCTGGCGAACATCGGGGATTGCTACGCGGATAACGCCGGGCTTGAGGTGCCACTCTGAGTCCTCCGTCGCACGCGGCTGCTCGATATCAAGGCGGATGGCCTGCCCGGAGGTCTTGGGTCCCACCACCAGGAAGTATCGGTCATCGGCACGGGTCACGACGTGACGGATGGAGCCACGGAACTCTTGGAGTAGTGCGTGCAGCCCGGCGGCGGTGAGCTCCTCGACGCGGACACGGACGGTGAGCAGGTCGAAGGTCTGGGCGGATAGAGCGTGCTCGAGCATGGGGAAGGGGTAAGAAGGGGGTCGAGCATCATAACACAAAAAACCGGCCGCAAGGCCGGTTTTTCAGGCTTAGATCAGCGAAAATCAGAGTGCGATCTTCACGCTCGGGCCCATGGTCGGGGCGGCCGTGACGTTCATGATGTAGACGCCCTTGATGCCGGCGGGCTGGGCCTCCTTGATGGCGCCGAGGATGGCCTCAAGGTTCTCCTTCAGCTTGGCGGCGCCGAACGATACCTTACCGAATGGGGCGTGGATGATGCCGAACTTGTCCATCTTGCACTCGATGCGGCCCTTCTTGAGCTCTTCGATCGTCTTGCCGATGTTCTCGGTGACGGTGCCGGCCTTGGGGTTGGGCATGAGTCCCTTCTGACCGAGGACCTTCGCGATCTTACCGAGATTCTTCATCATGGCAGGAACGGCGACGGCGATATCGAAGTCGATGGTGCCGCCTTCGATTTCCTTTACGAGATCTTCGAAACCGGCCTTGTGGGCGCCGGCCTTCTTGGCCTCGGCCACAAGATCATCCGGCACAAAGGCCGCAATCTTCACCTGCTTACCGGTACCGTTCGGTAGGCTGACGACCGTGCGGACGAGCTGGTCGGCCTGGGTAGTGTCGGCGTTGATGCGGACGTGCACCTCAGCGGTGGCGTCAAACTTGGTCGTCGAGAGCTTGGGCAAAAGGTCACAAGCCTCAGCAATCGAGTAGACCTTCTTTTGGTCCACTAAAGCGGCAGCAGCCTTGTACTTCTTGCTGCGGGCAACACCGGTTACTTTGTCTCGCTTGAGACGGGGGCTTTGTCCTGGGGCGCGCTTGTCGGCCATAGGGATGGGGGGGAAGTGGTGCAGGCGCCCTAGAAGCGGGCTCCCACTAAAAGTAGGCTGATTTTAAAGAGGATTTGGGTGATGGCAAGTGGTTTTGTCATGCTTTTCTCATCAGTGAGACGTCTGCCGACATTCGGTCTGCCACTTTTTGTCAGGACGAGTGGTACTTTTGGCAGCGCGCCAAAAGTACCCAAAAACGCTGGCGCGCCTGGGCCCCTCTCCATCGGCCTG
>CAZEVM010000046.1:0-3963 GCA_964515645.1 uncultured Candidatus Peribacteria bacterium
ATGATGGGCACATTCCACCACCTGACATATGACCCGCCGCTCCCTTCTCTTCGCCCTCGCCACCTTGGCTCTGGCCGCCTGCAGCCCCTTCACGACCTCGTTCGAAGGTGACTCTGCTTCCAGCCGTTCCATGGCCACGACCATTGCCACCTACACCGGCGTGGTCCAGCCGGCAGGCATCTCCATCTACATGGAGGGCACGCACCGCCTGGAGCTCGATGACGGCCGCTTCGTATTGCTCGAGAGTGACAGTGCTAACCTGAACCGCTACATCGGCCAGCGCGTGGAGTTGACGGGCATGGCCCGCGAGACAGTGGAGGCCGGCGGCACCATCGTGAAGGTGTCGCAGATCGCCCCGCGCTCGTCGTCCGCTTCGTCTGTCTCGTCCTCGTCATCTGATGAGAGCTCTTCCAGTGAGGAATCCTCGAGCAGCGTCTCTTCCTCCTCCTCCACCTCGTCTTCCAGCTCCTCGGTGAGCAGCTCGTCCTCGGTGGTCTCCTCCTCGTCGAGCGTTTCGTCTTCCAGCTCTTCGTCGAAGCCGACGTCGTCTTCGAGCAGTGTTTCCTCCTCCACCTCGTCTTCCAGCTCCTCGGTGAGCAGCTCGTCCTCGGTGATCTCCTCCTCGTCGAGCAGCACCGAACAGGGTTCCGCCCTGCAAGAGCGAGCTGGCCGCATGGCTAAGGCCAACCTGGCCGCCGCCAACTGGACGCAAGAATATTGCTCCTCCGGCTACGGCTTCTGTCTGCCGGTGCACAAGAACTGGTGGTTTAAGTCGTTCCTCGGCGGATCCGGCCTGGTGAGCGTCGAGCTTAGCCCTGATGAGATCGACACGGCCGGCAGCGGCCCCTTGGTGGTCACGCTAACGTCCGGTACGTCCGCTTCTGCACAGGCCACCGATGGTGATGTGCGCGTGTTGGGCGGCATGGTCTACGGCTACCGCGACTTCAGCGACAACCGCCACTTCGTGGTTTCGGCCCCGGCCAACCTTGAAGCTGCCGTGCGCTACATCATCGAGCGTATTGCCGCACGCTGAAGCGTCGCCATGGACATCATCCCGCCCCAGTCGCCGGCCCAGGTCGCCATCAAGCCGGCGCTCGCGCCTGAAGCCGAGTCGTTCCATGACGAGCGCGCCTACCATCCCCTCTCGGTCACCATCAGCATCTACCTGGGTTGGCTGCTCTTCTGGTGCGGCGGCCTCTACCTGCTCGGCGGCTACCAGGCCATGAAGATCCTGCCGTTTGAAATCCCGCTCCTCACCGATCTCATCACTTCGCCGTTCATCTTGCTCGTGTCGCTCGGCGCGTTCCTCTTTCTGATGTTTGCCAGTCTCCACCGCGCGCTCAAAGGGGGTGTGCTGCTGGGTATCGCTTTCTCCATCATCGGCGCGGTGCTCGTGTGGCTCTACGCCGTGAACGTGCAGTAAGAACCCCGGCCACGAGGCCGGGGTTCTTCGGAGTCGCTGCCGGAGCAGCTGGGTGGTTGTTATGTCACCTTTAGCCGGGTGATGGCTTTTACCTTCTCCATGATGTCGTCCGTGACGAAGATGGAGAGGTTTGGATCACCGTCGTAGGCCGTACCGGGGCACGGGATATTCAGGAAGCGTCCGCGGCGGATGAAGTAGCCGGGGACACCATCCGTGGCGTCGTGGTTGGCCAGGAACATCGTGTGCTCAGGCGGGAGTGCAATGGACTGCATGAAGGCGGCCTTGAGTCGGTCTTGGCTGAAGACGATGACGCCTTCCGCACTCTCACTCTTTGAGTTGATGATCCGCCAGCGGACCAAAAACTGCCCTTTGCCGTGGGGCGTGATGGTGAGACGGGCAGCGGTCGAACTCAGGGTGAGTTCCAGCTTTTCGTGGTCAAAGTGCTCGATGGCCAGCTTGTCGCCATGTCGGTGGAACCACGCGGGTCGGACGTCGTCGGGAGCGGGTGCGGTTGGCACGGGACACCTCCAAAGGTGAAAGGACAGGGGTTGAAAAACGCTCCTCCAGCCTAGGCCGAAGGAGCGCCTTGTCAATGATGCTTGTCGGTCAGGAAAGGCCCAGCTGCTTGCGGATTTCGTCGGCTTCTGACTGGTCCTGCTGCTGCACGGCCTGCTGCTGCGAGACGCCCTGCAGGTCGCGCCAATCCTCGGCGTGACGGTGCTCGAGCTTCTGGAGCTGGATCAAGTGCTTGGGCGAGAGCTCACTAAACTTGATGCGCTCCTCGTCGAGGATCTTCTGGAGCTCATCCACCTGGAACTGGCTCAGCTTGGGGATGGCCTGCACGATGCGCCACTTCTCGTCGCGCGTGAGCGAGATGGAGCCGCGCAGCAGCGTGAGGAACGTATTCTCGTCGAAGGTCGTGTTGGGGTGGGCCGGCACGGCAATGTTGTCGTTGCTCATCGCGGCGGCGTAGTCGCCGAAGCGGTAGTCGCCCACGGCGGCGAGCACGCGGAGGTCCTCGTCGTCATAGCCCATCTCCTTGGTGGCCACGGTGCCGCGCGGTGGCGGCGGCGGGCCGGAGTCGGCCGGAATGCCGTCGTCACCAGCGCCGTCATCGCCTTGTCCCGCTGGAGGTGGAGGCGGCGACGCAAAGACCATCGACGGATCCAAGCCGTCTTGTGGGGTGGGATCGCCGGGGCGCGGCGGAGTCGGAGGAGTGGCGGAATCACCGGTTTGGCTGCCTTGCTGGGTGGGGTCCATGGGCTGGAGGGAAAACGGCTCCATTCTACCCCAAAACCTTCCTTAAGGTAAGACAACCCGCCCCTCTTCTTCGGATACGCCGAGGAACCGCTCCGCCGCTCGGCGGGCCTTCATGATGAGGGCGGGATTGAGCAGTGTCTCCACGCGCATGTCGGGCAGGCCGCTCTGTTTGAGGCCGAAGAGCTCGCCCGGTCCGCGCAACTGCAGGTCTACCTCGGCCAGCTTGAAGCCTGAGTCGTAGATCTCCATCGCCTTGAGACGCTCCGAGCGCGCGCCCTCGGGCGTGGTGGGGCAGAGGAAGCAGTAGCTCTGATGCTCGCCGCGTCCGACGCGTCCGCGGAACTGATGGAGCTGTGAGAGGCCGAAGCGCTCGGCGCCCTCGATGACGATGATGGAAGCGTTCGGGACGTCGATGCCCACCTCGATCACCGAGGTGGAAACGAGGATGTCGGCTTGCTTGGCTTTGAACTCCTGCATGATGCGTTCCTTGTCGGCGGGCGGCATCTTGCCGTGGAGCATGGCGATCCTTCGGTGCGGAAACTCGCCGGTGAGGCGGTCCACTTCGGCTTGGACGTTGCGCATCTCCTGCATCTCTTCCGCTTGCGACTCGCCGATGAGCGGGCAGACCACGAAGATCTGGCGCCCCTCGCCGATCTGTTTGTAGATGAAGCGCTCCAGTACTTTCCGGTCGGAGGGCGCCATGACGCGGGTTTGGATGGGCTTGCGGTTGCTCGGCTTCTGCAGCAGCACCGAGAGGTCGTGGTGGCCGAAGGCCGTGAGGGCGAGCGTACGCGGGATGGGCGTGGCCGTCATGGCGAGCACGTGCGGACTCCCCTTCTCTACCAGGCGTTGGCGCTGCGCCACGCCGAAGCGGTGTTGCTCGTCCACCACCACCAGCACCAGGTTCTTAAATGTCACCTTGTCCTCGATGAGGGCGTGCGTGCCGATGACCAGGTCCACCGTGCCGGCTGCCACCGCTCGTCGGACGGCGTCGCCTTCGCCGGCGGCGAGCGATCCGGTGAGGTAGGCCACGTTCGGCAGGCGGAACGGCGGCGCACCGGGTTGGTCCTGCAGGAAGCGATGGAAGCCGAGCAGCATCTTGCCCATGCTCTCGGCGTGCTGCCGGGCGAGCACTTCGGTGGGCACCATCAGCGCGCACTGCCCGCCATGCCGGATGGCGTTGGCGATGACGGCCACGGCCACGAGCGTCTTGCCCGAACCCACGTCTCCCTCGAGCAAGCGGCTCATCGGTACGTCTGCCTCCATATCACGCAAAATCT
>CAZEVM010000047.1:0-3615 GCA_964515645.1 uncultured Candidatus Peribacteria bacterium
GTGCCATATCTAACGGCAGCATCCACCCTTCCTTCATTCTTTGCGCCAAAGAAAGTGGATACCGTTGGCTGGCAGGAGCTTTCCCCATAGCAAATCAGCCCTTGCAAAAGGGCTTTAGTACGAGACAAAAGCGCTATAATCCCCACGTGAAGAAGCTCGAAATGATCTTCGGCGCCTTACGCATCCCGGCTGACGCTTGGGCCGTCGCCCTCGCCCTCACCGTGGCCTACCGCCTGCGCGAGGCGAACGTCGACCTCATCCCCGGCGTACAGCTGCTCGAGGCACCCACCACGCTGCCTGACTTCGCCCAGTACGGCAGCGAATTTATCCTGCCGAGCATCCTGATCTTCCTGGGCGCGGCGGTGCTCCATAATCTCTACTCGCTCAAGGGCACCGAGAGTGCCTGGCGCGAATTCGGCCAGATCTGCATGGCCGTCGCCACCTGGCTCGTCATCGTCACGATCTGGTACTTCTTCGTCCGCCAACAACTCTTCTACTCGCGCATCCTGCTCCTGCACGCGGTCTTCCTGCTGACCGTCTGCCTGCTCTGCTCGCGCACGCTCCTCACGCTCGGCTACCGCAGCCTGCTCAGGCTCGGCTACGGCGTGCGCCAAGTGATCACCGTCGGTCCGAAGCTCTCGCAGGGCGTGCTGACGCCGCTCTTAAGCGAGCTCTCGTACCGCTTTATCGCGCACGTGGCGTCCTTTGCCGAGGCGTCCAAGCTGGCCGAAGAACGCCATGTCGACCTAGTGGTGGAAACCTGCCCCGACCCCGCCAAAGAAGACACGCTCCAGCTGATCGATTTCTGCCGCAGCCGCCACGTCGACTACGCCTTCCTGCCGCCCGTCTTCACCGACTCGCCGCACCTCCTGGCCGTCGATCGCCTGGGCCTACTCCCGCTCATCCGCTTCCAGCCCACCCCGCTCGATGGCTGGGGCCGCATCTGGAAAGCCATCAGCGACCGCCTGCTCGCCCTGGCCTTCATCATCGTCTTCTCCCCCCTCTTCCTCATCCTTTCCATCGCCGTACTCATCGACGGCGGCTGGCCGATCTTCTATGTCTCCAAGCGCGTCGGACAGCGCGGCCAAGGGCTGATCCCCGTCTTGAAGTTCCGCACCATGGTGAAGAACGCCGACCAATTGAAGCAGGAACTGATGAGCCAAAATGAACGCCGCGACGGCCCGCTCTTCAAGATGAAAAACGACCCACGCATCACGCGCGTCGGACGGGTGCTGCGCCGCTGGTCACTGGATGAACTCCCGCAATTCTTCAACGTACTGGCCGGCCACCTCTCCCTCGTCGGTCCGCGCCCGCACCTGCCCGACGAGGTGAAGCTCTATACCGACCGCGAGCGCCGCGTCTTCGCCGTGAAACCGGGCATCACCGGCCTCGCCCAGGTGAGCGGCCGCAGCGATCTCACCTTCGCCGATGAGGTGCGTCTCGATCTGCAGTACATCGAAGAGTGGACCGCTGGGCTGGATTTGTGGGTGATGTGGCGGACATTGGTGGTGGTCTTAGGCCGAAAGGGAGCTGATTGACAGATAAAATAGAGTATTTTAAATTTATATATGGTCCCATTCACACCATTGGAGAACTGCCATGTTCCAAGGACAAGTGTTTACCGAGGCCACAATGGCCGAAATGCTCGGATTTCCGCGAAAAAATGACCATATTCCGCCACCGGCTGGAAAGGATGAAATCGTCCTCTACTACGGTAGCTGGAGCGTGCGAGGCCTGAGCGTCTGTCCGGCGGTCGAGAAGATGTTGCCGACTGTGAATCCGAAGCAAGACCGCTACAACGAAGTCGCTCCGCCTGGCTTCTACCGACTGAAGCAGCATCTATTCAACGGCACCTGGGAAAATCAGGTCGCCCGACTCGCGAGCGTCGACGCCAGCGCCTCAGCGGCTCCTCTGGCAGTGGCCGTCACCGCCGTGCTGCTCTGTCTCCTGACAGGTGACAATCCTCTTGAAGGATTCGCCGTCCGCTGCCAAGAAGGCCCTGCAAACGGGAAAGGTCGCTATTGCCTCGGTGTCTGGAACAATACGCTGTGTATTGGTAATGATACCCCGGACTGGCATCAAGCGCCGAGTCTCGGTCTGGTTGCTGCCGTTCACTTCCCCGTTTAACGTCACTCGTCTCCGGCGTCATTTTTGCCCTCCTCTTCGCGAGGAGGGCATTTTAGAGCAGTGACATCTGCGCATCATCGCCCTTCTTCTTGGCCGGCGCCTTCTTCGCAGCCGGCTTCTTCTGGGCGGGCTTGGCGTGGATGGCGGCTGGCACGGGCGAGAGCTCAGGACGCCGCTCGACATCCTTCACGGCAGCGATACGGGCCAGGTAGGCCTGCACGCGCTTGCCGTAGTCTTTACCGAAGAGGCGGCGATCGAGCACCATCGCCTCCCCTGCACCGCGGCGCTGCTGGGCGAAGGTGCGAAGCAAGCGGAACAAACGCTGCTCGAGGCGCGGCATCATGTAATCGCTGAAGCCATCGCGATAGCGCATGGCGCGCCGGCCGAGCACCGGGTGGCTCGGGTGATCGAAGGGCAGGGTCTCGATGATCAGGCGATCGGCGCTGTCTTTGGGCAGCTCGGAGCCCTCGTACGTCCACGGCGTCACGAGCCAGAGCGTCGTGCCCTCAGCCGCCAAGAACTCCGCCTCCATGCGGCCCTGGCCGCCGCTCATACCTTGGCAGATGAGCGTCACACCCTTTTCCTCCAGCTTCTCAGCGTGCTGGATGAACGCCATCTCGATGGCGCGCTTGCTCCCCAGCAGCACGATCGTCTTTCCTTCGGGTGGCGCGCGCAGAAGCTCATCCAGCGACGGGCCGGCGAGATCGAGCACGATCGGCAGTGGATCGGCCGCAGCCTCGAAGCGCTCGCTCTTGGTGTCGAGGGGGACCACTGGTGACTCGTCGCCCTCTTTGCCAGGCGGCAGGAGGAGCGTCGTCGGGGCCTTGGCGTAGAGATGTTGCTGCAACAGGTCAGCAGCCTTCTCAGGGGCGCTGTGGAGGAAGAGCCCGCCACCGCGGCGGTGCTCCACCCAGGCCAGGCGGCCCTCCAAGGCATCGGGCTCGAGCACGCGCACAGCTTGAGCGAGGAGGTACTTCGTGCGTTCGGGCAGCGAGGCATCGGCCGTCAGTGTCTCGAGCAGCTCGCGCAGCCCCTTGGCTTCGCGTGATTCCAGATCGTTCGGAACCAAGTAGCGAATATCTTCACCTCCAAGCTTTTGCACATAGATGGCGAGCAAGTCCGAGAGGCTCGTCAGGGCGGCGTGGCCCTGGCTGGCGGCGCGCAGGTCGTCGAGGTTCAACTCGGCGCCGAAGGCGCGGGTGGCCGTGTCTTCGAGCATTGAGGCATCGGTGATCACCACGTGCGTACCTGCCCCGAGCAGGTCGGCGGCCTCAGGGCTGTCTTCGGCGGCAAACTGGAGCAATTGCTGATGATCGATGAGCACGACGGGCGGCAGCGAGGCGAACTGCGAGCGGTACGTCTCGGATTGACGAGTGGCAGCCAAGACGCCGCTCCAGACGGAGCGCTCGTCGCCGTGCAGCGGAACGTCGCGGCGCACGCTCGGCGAATACACGCTGACGGGCAGCGGCACCGTCGTGGCGATGCAGA
>CAZEVM010000048.1:0-3551 GCA_964515645.1 uncultured Candidatus Peribacteria bacterium
CGGTACAAATATCGATTGTGTAATGCATCATACTTTCAAAACTGCGCCGCATGATTCGATTCACAGCGGACCAAGAGTTCGTAGAATTGAAATCGCTTTACCAATTCTTTCCCCCTCCAAAGATGGTTAAGAAGAAGGCCGCGAAGAAGAAGGTCGCCAAGAAGAAGAAGGTGGCCAAGAAGAAGAAGTCGAAGAAGTAAGCATTCTTTCGTACTTACGGACACGCCGCCTGCTCACGCTGGCGGCGTTTCTGTATGTGGGCAGTTGATCGCCATCGTGTCGGTCGCTGAGGATAGTCGTTTTTTTGGGCTGGTGGCGCATGTGCATGCCACCCTCTTGAGCCACCAGAGTGTCAGTGACACTCTGCGGAGTGGTTCGTTTTCATCATCTTTTCTTTTCTCTGTCCGTGGAAGGGGTGTCGTATGTCCTGGTTGCTCTCATTGATGCCGTGGTGGGCCTGGTGCCTGGCCATCGTGGGTCTGCTCTTGGTCGGTCGGTTGATGCTTCGGCGGGATCGCCCCGCAGTCACGAAGGGATTCTACGGTCATGTCGCTGCCTTGCTCGCCGTGTTAGTCGTCTCGCCGGAGTGGAAAGTGCAAACCGTCACGCGCCCCGCGCGCAAGCGTCGGCCGGAGTCGACGCATGACGTGCAAGTCTTGGAGTCGAACGGCTTCCGAGCCGTATACGAAGGTGGCAGTGCGCTTGAGCTGCTCGCCATTACCTGGAAAGGCAGTGACGTCTTGCTCTCCTTCTACGCTGGCGAACTGACATCCGTGATGATCGACGATGAGCAGTATGACGATGTTTCGTCCATCGTTCGCAATGGTCGCGGCCGCGCCATGCGCACACTCAGCGCGGTGCGCGAGTCACTTGGTCTTGATGGCTATGGTGCCACCGACTACGAGGCCACACTGAAGGACAAGAAAGCACATGCCAACGCGCACCGCATCGAGATCGACGAGCGACTGCACCGCGGCAAGAAACGAAAAGAGGAATAGGCCTCGGGGCCCCAGCTACGGCTGGGGTCTTTTTGACGAGAAGGAAGCGGCTGTTTTTGACGTCCCGAGTGCTACAATCAGCTCGTATGGCCATCGATATCCGTGCGTACAACATCTACTCGGAGCAAGAAGCGCCCTATCAGCGCTGGTTCCAGAGGGTGCGGGCGGTGATCTTTGGGCCGTTCCTTTCGCTTTGCCAGTGGCTCGGCATCACACCGTTCACGCTCTCGCTCCTGAGTTTGCTCTCCATGTTCCTGTTGCCGTTCGGGTTCCAAGGGCAGCCGGTGTTCGTGCTGCTCGCCTTCGGCCTGCACATGTTCTTCGATGGCACGGACGGCGCCCTGGCGCGCCGTCTCGGCCAAACCTCAGCGCGCGGCGCCTACGTGGACGTGGTGGTGGACCACCTGGCGCTCATGATCACGGTGCTGACGATGCAGTGGTACGGGGTGGGCGATCCGTTCTGGGTACTGCTCTACGCCACGAGTTATCTTCTCTTAGTGGTGCACCTGCTCATCTTGAATATTCGCGGCACGCCCCCTTCCATTCCTGTCATTCGCAGTCGCTACCTCATGTTCTTGGCCGTGGTCCTACTTCAGTTCGGCGTCGTGACGTTGGACCACTTTGATCTCTTCTTCCAAGTGGCCGGCCTCTACCACGGTGGCATCATGCTGGCGTATTTCTTCCTGCTCGGATGGAGTCTTCCCTCCTGACCCTGCTCGGGGCGACGATTCTCGCCTACGGACCGGCCTATCTCGCCAACATGGCCCCACCGCTGGCCAAGGGCTTCAAGTTGCCTGGTGAGTCGCCTATTGCCCCCACGCTGCTTGGTACGCATAAGACCTACCGCGGACTGGCGGTGGGTATGGTTGGCGGACTGGTTGGAGCGGGCATGCTGCGCGCGCTCGGTTGGGAATGGTTCGGTGCGCAGACGTGGGTGGTGGCGCTCAGTGCCGGCGCACTCATTGGCTTAGCGGCGATGGTGGGCGACGCCCTCAAGTCCGGCGTGAAGCGCGCCGTAGGCGTGAAGGCCGGACAGCCGTTTGTCCCCTGGGACCAGATTGACTTCATCCTCGGCTCGTCGCTGGTGATGGTGCCGTTGGGCATCGTCGATTGGACGATGGTCGTGATCGCGCTCGTCATCACGCCACTGCTGCATTTGCTCGTGAACATCGGGGCCTACCTGCTAGGTCTCAAGGAGGTGTGGTGGTGAGTGGAATTGAACAGCTCAGCGTGTTTTTTCGTCGTGTTCTTCATGGTGCGGCCGGCCCCTCTTCGCTCCTCGTTCCACTCGGAGCTACGCCGGGCCTAGGATGCTGTGATTCGTTGTAGAGCAGTGGGTGGAATGTTTCTTAATGGTGCGGCCGGCAGGAGTTGAACCCACGACCCCTTGGTTCGAAGCCAAGTGCGGCTCCGCCGCGTGTTTTTAGTATTTTTGCGCCTCGCCTAAAGGCTCGGCGGCCCAACTGAGCTACTCGGTTGTTGTTCATGGTGCGGCCGGCCCCTCTTCGCTCCTCGTTCCACTCGGAGCTACGCCGGGCCTAGGATGCTGTGATTCGTTGTAGAGCAGTGGGTGGAATGTTTCTTAATGGTGCGGCCGGCAGGAGTTGAACCCACGACCCCTTGGTTCGAAGCCAAGTGCTCTATCCAACTGAGCTACGGCCGCACCGTCATCAGCATAAATCAGAATAGGGGACTGTGCAGGCCATTATTCCGCCACCGTTCCACCCCAGAAGGTGGCCTCGCCGATGGCAGTGGCATCGGTGCTGTTCTTCACTTTGCCCGCAAATTCGGGGCTGCCGTGCAGGGTGAGGAAGTCCTTCCAGTGTTGCTCCGACGGCCAGAGGTTGATGATGGCAAGGTCGGTGGGGTCGCCATTGATCTGCACAATGTAGGTGCCTTGGCACTGGGCGCGCTCAAAGAGGAGGGCGGCGTTGATGTCGAAGGCTTCCTTGAAGCGGGCGTAGTCGTGGACCTTGTGGCTGACGCAGGTGAGGTACATGGCTGGATGCTACGCCTTTTGGTAGTGTTTGAGCATGTCCTTCGACGAAGACGACGAACTGCCCAGCCGCTCGAGTGCCGAGTTCTTGAGCCGGGCGGACCACGGCAAGAAGGAACACCTCGAGAAGAAGGCGGCGGCCAAGGGCCAGCTGCTCCAGTTGCAGCGAGCCGCGCTCAAGGGGCAGGTCTCGGCTAAGAGCCTCAACAAGGAGGAGGATCGGGACGAAAAGGAGGCCAATCAGGCGGCCCAGGTTCAGGAAGAGGAGGGGAAAGCGGCGACCTTCGGACCCAAGAGCAATGCCGATGAAGCCAAGGAACAGGTCCAAACCGCCCAAGAGAAGCAATCTTCGGATAAGCTCGTCCAGGATGCCAAACGAGCTGCCGCTGCCCAGAATGCGGCCGGAGAGGAATATCAGCAGGATCTCGGTTAAGCCTTGGCGGGGCCAAGTAGCCTTGCTACCATCTTCGGGCACAAATTGGGGAGTCGCCAAGTGGTAAGGCAACCGCCTCTGGAGCGGTCATACGGGGGTTCGAATCCCTCCTCCCCAGCCAACA
>CAZEVM010000049.1:0-3346 GCA_964515645.1 uncultured Candidatus Peribacteria bacterium
CGCGAAGGCTCTCACGGACAAGTCCACGATCAAGACACTCATTGCCGGTAAGGTGACGGACATTGAGAAAGGCCAGGTAGTCGTGAAGCATTCTGAGATCCAGGAGCGCACGTACGAGTTCCACGCTCGTGAACAAATCCTCGTGAAGAATGGAGACATCGTGAAGGCAGGTCAGGCGCTCAATGCCGGACACTACAACTTGCAGGAGCTCCTCGAGAAGCAGGGTGCGTACTCCGTCCAGAACTACGTCGTGCAGGAGGTCCAGCACATCTACGCTTCCCAGGGTCAGACCATCAACGACAAGCACCTGGAGATCATCGTCCGCAAGATGTTCAGCAAGATCCGCATCACGGACGCTGGCGACTCGTCCTTCTTGGCCGGTGAGACCTGCGACCGCGGCGATGTGGACTACGAGAACGAGCGCCTGATCAAGCAGAAGAAGCGCCCTGCCGGTTACGAGCAGCTCCTCCTCGGTATCACCCGCGTGGCCCTCGCCACCGATTCTTGGCTCTCGGGTGCTTCCTTCCAGGAGACCATCCGCGTGCTGGTCGACGCCGCCACCACCAAGCGCATCGATATGCTCGTCGGTCTGAAGGAGAACGTCATCATCGGACGCCTCATTCCCACGGGCGAGGTGTACCGCAAGCGCTTCCACGAACAGGCCGCCAAGGACGCCGAGGCCGCTTCCGGCGAAGCCAACTAACGCAAAATTCGCTTTACACCTGCTTTTTGCCCCGTATACTCCCCGCACCCATGCCGACCATCAGCCAGCTCATCCGCCGCCCCCGCCGCCCTTCTCGCTCCAAGAGCAAGGCGCCGGCCCTCCAGTACACCTGGAACGCCCTCAACATGCGTCCTGTGACGCTCGATAAGGGCGCCCCGTTCAAGCGCGGCGTGTGCCTCAAGGTCACGACCATGACCCCCAAGAAGCCGAACTCCGCTCTCCGCAAGATCGCCCGCGTGCGCCTCACCAACGGCCACGAAGTGAAGGCCTACATCATGGGTGAAGGCCACAACCTCCAGGAGCACTCCGTCGTCCTGGTTCGCGGCGGCCGCGTGAAGGACCTTCCGGGTGTCCGCTACCACATCATCCGCGGCGTGCTGGACTGCGAAGGCGTCCGCAATCGCAAGCAGGGCCGCAGCCGCTACGGCGCTCGCAAGCCCAAGGCCTAATCCCTCTCTTCACCCGCCACTCCACCCGCCCGTATGGCCACCCTTCCGAAGCAATACATCCCGAAGAACAGTACGCCTCTCATTGAGAAGTTCATTAACTGCATGATGCACGACGGCAAGAAGGCCGTGGCTCGCCGCGTCTTCGCCGATGCCCTCGAGATCATCAAGACCCGCACCAAGGAGGATCCGGCCGAGGTGTTCGCTAAGGCTCTCCTCAACGCCACGCCCCTCATGGAGGTGCGCCCCAAGCGCGTCGGTGGTGGTGTCTACCAGGTTCCGACCGAAGTCACCCCCAAGCGTCAGACCTCGCTCTCCATTCGCTGGGTGATCAACGCCGCTCGTGAGCGCAAGGGCATCCCGATGGCCCAGAAGTTGGCCCTCGAGCTCCTCGATGCCTCCACCGAGCAGGGTGGTGCCGTGAAGAAGAAGCAGGACGTGCTGAAGATGGCCCAGGCCAACAAGGCCTTCGCCCACCTCGCCAAGTAAGGCGAATCACGAATTCTGACTCCAATCAAAGAACCGCGCACGTCGCGGTTTTTTGTTGCCGTGAATCAGCCAAGAAGTCCGAAATTTTGGCGATTTTTTTGTCATTTGCCGAGAATTGGCAAATCATGAGAAGCGCTCCTGGCTGCAGTAATCACTCGGTCTAGACCCTTGCGCACTTTCGAAAAATCAGTATAATATTTTCGCAAAAAAATTACCTCATACACACCCCATACATGTCGCCTGCCACCACTTCCGAAACGCTGATCGTGGAACTGCGATTCTCGCTGAACGAGTATGAGATGTTGATGAAGCTCTTCGATGAAGCGCGCTTGATGCTGCTCTGGCAATCGCGCATTCCAATTAGCGATTTGGATGATGAATTGCGCTACAGCGTCATTGAACGCGTTCGTCCGTGGTTAAAAGCTGCCCGCAGTGGACAAGAAGCGGCTGCTCTGGAGGCGTGCCTCCGTTCCGAAATGATGATCCTCATTGAACAACTGGCCGCCTAAAAGGACCTTGTCTATGCTGGGTGGGATGACTCCCGCTCCCACCACCGAAGATCTGCAGCTTTTGGGTAACGCCCTCGATGAGGCGCGTCTGAGCCTATTGCTCGATTCGGAGATTCCAGTGGCCGAAGTGACCGAACCAGTGCGAGCCTCGGTCTACGGTCAGGTGCAACCACTCCTCGTCCGCCTGAAGGAAGTGCCGGGTATCCATCAGCGTCAGGGGCTGTTGAGTAAGGCGATCAAGCCCATCTTGCTGCGGTCGATGCCTCAGTCGAAGCGCGTTGCCTAAAAACAGCCCGCTTGGGCGTTAAGGCGGTTGTATTCCGGGTCTAGAGCCTCTACACTCCTCCGGCATTCGGACGGTCTCTTTGGGCCGTATCCACTTTCCTATCCCTTCCAGTATGGACCTGACCTTCGTGCGCAATATCGGCATCATCGCCCACATCGACGCCGGTAAGACGACGACCTCGGAGCGCATCCTCTTCTACACGGGCAAGAACTATAAGATCGGCGAAGTGCACGACGGTGAGGCAACCATGGACTGGATGGAACAAGAGCGTGAGCGCGGCATTACCATCACGGCCGCCGCTACGCAGTGTCACTGGAAGGCGCTCGTTCCCGGCAAGGGCAACGCACCGGTCGACATCACGATCAACATCATCGACACTCCCGGCCACGTGGACTTCACGGCCGAGGTGGAGCGCTCACTGCGCGTGCTTGACGGCGGTGTCGTCGTCTTTGACGGTTCGCAGGGCGTTGAGCCCCAGTCCGAGACCGTCTGGCGCCAGGCCGACAAGTACAACGTCCCGCGCCTTGCCTTCGTGAACAAGATGGACAAGACCGGCGGCGACTTCTTTATGTCGCTCGCTTCCATCCACGATCGCTTGAGCAAGGACGCTGTGGCCATCCAGCTGCCGATCGGCCCGGAGAACGAGTTCAAGGCCGTGGTCGACCTCATGCAGAAGAAGGCCTTCACCTTCGAGGGCAAGATGGGCGAAGTGGTGAAGGAGATTCCGATTCCCGAAGACATGATGGAGCAGGTGCTCGAGTACCGCGCCGTCCTCATCGAGAAGATCGCCGAGGCCAACGACGACCTCATCGACAAGTTCCTCGAGACGGGCGCCCTCTCCGACGAGGAGATGTTTATGGGTCTCCGCAAGGCGACCTGCGCCAACAAGCTC
>CAZEVM010000050.1:0-2856 GCA_964515645.1 uncultured Candidatus Peribacteria bacterium
TGCAGCCGCTCTATCGTCTCATTAAGCGTCACCAGCTGCTGCTCACCTGGATGCCAACGGCCATGGAGGCGATTGATCTCTCGGGCTACGACGTCATCCTCAGCTCGTCGCACGCGGTGGGTAAAGGCATCGTCCCGCCGGCTGAGGCAGTCCACGTTTGCTACTGCCACACGCCCATGCGCTACGCCTGGGAGATGGAAGAGCAGTACCTCCAGGACTTCCGCGTACCCCAACTGCTTCGTCCCCTCTTACGCCGTGAACTCAAGAAACTGCGCACCTGGGATCTCACCGCCGCCAAGCGCACCGATCGCTTCATTGCCAATTCGTCCCAGACGGCCGAACGCATCTCGCGTATCTACGGCCGCGAAGCCGTCATCATCCCGCCGCCGGTGGCCGATCGCTACTTCGCCGCTCCGCTTCGTTCTGGCCCCTCCCCCGAGCCGTACTTCATTGCCATGGGGCGCTTCGTGCCGTACAAGCGCTTCGATCTGCTCATCGAGGCAGCCAATGAGCTGAAGTTCCCGCTCTGGATTGCGGGCCAGGGCAAAGACGAAGCTCGCCTCAAGGCTATGGCCGGCCCGACCGTGCGTTTTCTCGGCTACGTCAGCGACGCCGATCTGCCCGCTCTCGTGGCTGGTGCGGAGGGATTCCTGTTCCCACAACTCGAAGATGCCGGCCTGGTCCTGCTGGAGGCCATGGCGTGCGGCACGCCGGCCATCGCCTATGCCGAAGGCGGCTCCATTGATGCGATTGTGCCGGGGGAGACTGGTGTCTTCCTCCAGGCCCAAACCGTCGAGTCCTTTGCCTCTGCCCTTGTCGATTTCCAGCGCCATACCTTCGATCGTGCGGCTATCCGCCGGCACGCTGAGCGATTCTCACGCGCTCGCTTCGAGGCCGCGATCCGGGCTGAGATCGACCAAGCCATCGCCTCGGTGAGGCGGGCAAAAAACGGTTGATCTTCTTTTCCATCCCGGAGACCGCCGGTATCATCCCCCTTCGGTCTCGGCGATGCGTCAGTGCGGGTACGTTTCTTCTCTAAAGCTTGTTACGGGAGGCTTAATCCCTTGGCACCGTGGTGTCGAGGCGCGGCCACCCACCTGGATGCTCCAGGGACAAGCGTACCCGGCAGCAACGGTCGCACGGGCACCTCACACGGGGTAACCCGTGTTGAGGCTGCTCAGAAATCGGGCAGGACGGTCTCGGGATCGACGTGGGCGCCGTCCTTGAGGAGTTCGAAGTGCAGGTGCGGGCCGGTCGTCAGCAGGCCGGCTCCGGCCGTGCCCGGTGTGCCTCCCGAGAGCGCGATCGGGTCACCGGCACGTACCGCCTGCCCCTTACTCACGAGGAAAGCGCTCACGTGGCCGTAGAGCGTTGCGTAGCCACCGGCATGTGAGAGGATGATTGAATTGAAGCCCAGTCCGCGATCATTGATCTGCGACACGACCGCGTCTGCAGCGGCCACTACGGTCGTCCCCTGGTTCGTCGGGATATCGATGCCCTCGTGCGCCACGCCGAAGCGCGCCTTATAGGCGGCATCCTCAAAGTGTGCCGAGATGCCAAGCAGCGGTTCGACAGGCCACGTGAAGGCTACTGTGGCCGTCCTAGCCTGCGAGCGCTGGCTGATGCGGCCGGCGAAGGTACTGTCGTCGCTGAAGGCGCTCAGCGCCTCGGCGATGCGCTTCTCCGCTTCACGCTGGTCGCTCAGCAGGCCGAGCAGGTCGAGCCGGGCGCGACGGAGGGCGGCTTCGGTGGCGGTATCGTCCGGTGCCACGTTCTGTTGCTGCTCCAGCACCTGGAGCTGGTAGCGCACGATGTCGGCGCGACTGTCGGCGATCGCTCGTTCGGCGCGGGCATCGCGCAGGTCTTTCTCTGCGGCCAGGCGATCCGGCAGCGAGGTAGTGGGTCCGCCGGTGTCTGCGGCCAGCGGCGAGGCCATCGGCAGTAGCGAAGCAGTGGTGGGCGTCGAGACCCAACGCAGCCACACAATGAACGCGGCGGCAATGCAGAGCCACAGCAGTAAGGTCTTCGGCCTGCCGATCGTGATCTCAATCTTGAGCACGTTGGCCATCAGTATACGTCAAATGTCGATATTTGGCAGTGTATGATCGCGAGATCATGTAGAATCTTGGATAATTTCCCCCTCCCTCCCATGACAACCGGACCGAAATCGGTGTCTCACATCCTTTCCGATTCCTTCGCTCTTGTAAAAGAGCTAGTCGTCCCTCTTGCTGCAGGCGCAGTGGCATTTGGCCTGCTTACCGTGGTCGTGGGCGGAGGCGTCGTGGCCGGCACCGTCGGCTTGAGCGGCGTCGGTCGCTTCGAGCAGCAGATGCAAGAATTTCAACAGAAGATGGAAGCGCTGAGTGAGCGCATGGAGGCAGGTGATCCCAGCGCCATGGATGACATCCAAATTCCCGACGCGGAGCTTGGTGCCCTGCAGGCAGGCATTTGGGCCTTCTTGCCTGCCATCGTGGGCGGCGCCCTGGTGATGATCGTCATCTCCATCATCTCTCGCGCCTACATGACCGTCGTCCTGGTGAAGAAATTCACCGATCCCATGGCCGCCCTGCAGGGCTTCGGCAAGCACTTAATCCCGCTCGTCCTGCTCTGGATCTGGCTTGGCCTGCACTCCTTCGTTTGGATTCCGATCATCGGCTGGATCATCGCCATCGTGCTCATCCCCCGCTTCGTCGCGGCTCCCCTGTATCTGCTCGAGCACAATAAGGGCGTCACCGAAAGCGTGCGCCAGAGCATGCGCGCCTCCACCGGCTCGTGGCTGCGCATCGTCGTCCGCTGTATTGGCGCTGCGATCATCGCTGCCATTGTGAGCAGCATTCTTGGTGGCATCTTGGGTGA
>CAZEVM010000051.1:0-2572 GCA_964515645.1 uncultured Candidatus Peribacteria bacterium
GCCTCGCCATCGCCGTGCTGCCCAGCGATGGAGAAGTCCCACAGGATCTGGTTCGAACCCGTGGTGAGCGGCCAGTTGCCGGAGTTGTTCGTGGTCACGGAGGTGATGGCCGCCCGCGCCGTTTGCGACGACGGGATGGTTTCAGTGGTGGAAACCGCGTAGTGCTCCGTGCTCCAATCACCGGTGGCACCGAGCGTGACGGAAGTGACGGTGATGAGCTCTCCGCTCACGCCACCGCTCTGGTAGCCACGCAGGATGCCGCGCAAGTACACACTCGTCTCCTGACCCTTGTCGATAGTCAGCGCTCCCACCGGCACAGTCGCGCGGTACTGGTTGGCATAGATAGGATCAAGCGAGGCGTTGGCGATGAAGCGACCCTGAATATCGTAGATCTTGATGATCTCCAGTGAATCAACGGCGCCAGCGAACTCGATAGTCATCGAATCGGCGGTGAGCGGCTCGGTCAGACTGGTAAAAGTGGCTACTGCCAGCGTGGGGGTGGTGGTGCCAAGTAGCTGAATGCGGGGCTCGACATTCTCGGCGGGACGAGGGTCAAAACCCGGTTGGAGAGACGTCGAAGACGAACTGCGAGACGAGGAGGCAGAAGACACCGGCGGACGGACAATTGGTCCAGCCGACGAAGATGACGAAGAGGAGGACGGAGTCCAGCCCGGTAAGCGGCGGCAGGCAGCCGGGCGGCGCTGCGCCAAAGGCGTAGCGCAGAACCGCTCCAGACGCAGGCGGGTAGCGCGCTCGAAGACGCCCTCAGCTTGGGCGACAGGAACATTCGAACTTGCTGGTGCGATGAGCGGTAAGGCAGCAAGAGCGAATGCAGTGACGACGAGACGGCGGTTCATAGGCAGTGGGGAACGTACAGATCAGCAGTCTGACACTCGAAATGACGGCATGAAAGCATTTTCCGTACTTTACGGTTTGCTCTCTTTTTGCGAGGCTGTCGCTATCTCCTCGCTGGCTGCCCGCATCGGCAACTTCTGCAAAGCCCATCGACTCCGTCTCAATACGGACCTGGGTCAGCACTTCCTCATCGACGAAGCGACACTCGATGCCATCATCGCCGCAAGCGGCCTGCAAGCGGGCGAGCGCGCCTTGGAGATTGGCCCGGGCATCGGCGTGTTGACCGAGCGCCTGCTTCAAGCTGGTGCGCAGGTAACAGCCATCGAACTCGATTCACGCATGCTGCCGCTGCTGGCCATGTTCACCGCCCAGGACGGCAAGCCGCACCCGAACCTCACCGTGGTGCAGGGCAACGCCCTCGATGTCCCCTTCCCGCAGGAGCCGTACCGCATCGTCGCCAATATCCCCTACCACATCACGTCACCGCTCCTGCGCCACGCGTTCCTGGAGTCGCCTGTTCCACCAAAGACGCTGACGCTCTTGATTCAGCGCGAGGTGGCCGAGCGCATCGCCGACCCCGAGGATCGCGGTCTACTGACGATTGTCGTCGCCCTCTTTGGAAAGGCCCGCATCGTTAAACACGTTCCGCCCAACTGCTTCCTGCCGCCCCCAGCCGTCGATTCGGCCGTGCTGCACATCGATTGCCACCCGGCACCGCTGGTGGCGGCCGACGCCCTCGACCACGTCATTTGGACGCTCAAGATGGCCTTCCATCAGAAGCGGAAAATGCTGCGCACCACCATCGGTCGCTTGCCCGGCGGAGAAGAGGCACTAGCCGGAGCCGACATCGCCGGCGACCGACGACCGCAGACGCTCGCCCCAGAGGAGTGGATCAACCTTGCGCGTCGACTACCCAAACCAAGCGCAGATACCGACGCGTGAGATGACACCCGGACAGGTTCTTCTCCTCGGCATCCCTGCCGGTGCAGCCTTCATGCTGCTCGCCTCACCCTGGTGGTCACTTGGGGTGATCATCGCGTTTTTCCTCATTCCAAAGCCATCCTGGCGTTGGCGACGAGCGATCATCATTGGCCTGGCGATTGGTTGCCTGCGCGTCGAGCTCTTGCCTGCGTTGCCATCCATCACCCCTGGTCCAGCCACCATCACCGGTTCGCTCGGCGACGTGCGTGAAACCTGGAGCAAGACCCGCTACATCGTGCATGAGGCGACGCTCGACGACGGAACGACACTCGGATCAGTCTATGTCACGGTCCGTAGTGCCGAGGCGGAAGCCGAACCGGGCGACCGCATCAGCGTGACTGGTGAACTCAATCCGCCCTTCCCATACCTCACCGCGCAGGGCATCGTCGCCAGCCTTGATGACGCCCGCCTACTCGAAACAACGGCTGGCAGCAGCTCACTTTTCAGCGCGCTCGGACGCCTGCGCCGGCACTCCGAACGAACCGTCGACCGCCTGCTTCCATTGCCCGAGAGCGCGTTACTCTCGGGACTCCTGCTCGGCAGCGATGAACGGCTGCCGCAAGCGGCAGCCGACGACTTCCGCGCCGCCGGCCTCTCCCATCTCACGGCTGTCTCGGGCAGCAACGTCGCCCTTATCCTCAGCCTCATGGAAAAGCCGCTTGCCTGGCTGCCACGCCGCTCGCGCTTCTGGCCGCTAGCGATCGGCATTGGCGCCTTCACACTCCTCGTTGGCGCG
>CAZEVM010000052.1:0-2558 GCA_964515645.1 uncultured Candidatus Peribacteria bacterium
CCGCTTCCTCTTCGGCATCGTGAAGCGCGCCCGCAAGTACTACCTCGGCGTGACCACCATCACGCAGGACGTGGATGACTTCGTGGAGTCGCCGTTCGGCCGCCCCATCATCACGAACTCCTCGATGCAGTTCCTGCTCAAGCAGTCCCCCGCCACCATCGACTCGCTGCAGAAGCTCTTCTACCTGACGGACGGTGAGAAGTACGCGCTCCTCAACTCCGACGTCGGCCAGGGCGTGCTCTTCGCCGGCTATAAGCACGTCGCCATGGAAGTGATCGCCAGCCCGGAGGAGGCCGAGTTCGTCACCACCAAGCCCGAGGAAGTAATGGCCCAGCAGGCCGCGGCCGCCGCTGAGAAGGCCCGGAAGGGCAAGGCCGAGAAGCTCGAGGTGGTCGCCGTACCGGCCGAGCAGAAAGCCGAGCTCGAGGCTGTCGCCGCCCAGAGTGCCGCCATTCCCGCTGCCCCTGCCCCCGTTGCCGGCACCATGCCCGACCCGCGCGCTCCCCAGCCCGCAGTGGAAGGTCTGACAGAACCGTTGCCCACGCCGACCGCTGTGCCTGAAGTTCCGGCTGCCCCGGTCGCCGAAGCACCAGCAGCTCCGACCGAGCCGACACCGCCGGTTGAGCCGAAAGCCTAAGGAAGACAGTTGACGGAAGTATAGTCTTCTTTACAATCCGCGCAGCCCGCTTCGGCGGGATGTTCACATCACCGTCCCCAGAACCCAGGAGAAGTACGCATGAGTGCCACGAGCACGCCGCCCATCCAGAAGAAGCCGCAGTTCATCATTCATCCCGAGGGCCTGAATGGCCAGCCCTCCGTCCGGTTCGTCATGGAACCCCCGCCCGCTGACCTGCTGGTCGGGGCGATCGTCCGGCCGCTGAAGCTCTGCCGCGACTCGCTTCCGATCTTCCAGCGTACCCGCGGCATGGAGCCGAGCATCGACCCGATCCTGAGCAGCCTCTGCCTCACCGGGTGGAAGCTGCGAGCCAAGCCTGAGGAGCGCGAGCCCGTGAAGGGCCAGTGGCACATCCAGGTCATGACCACGAAGGTCGGCCTGGAGTCGTTCGCTTTCCCCTTCTATGTCGGCGCTGACGGCCTCCTCGGCGTCGCCTCGCCGTTCGCCGGCAAGGGCGACAGCATCACCCGCGCCCGCGTGCCGCTGGAATGGGTCGAGCCCGACCGCCTGCCGTACTTCAGCTTCTTCAACCCCCTGCAGACGATGCCCGTCACGAAGACCATCGGCATCTACATGCTCGCGAACTACGCGATCATGGCCGGCTGGGGCAACTGACGAACACTGCGACCACCCGGTCGCCCCGCAAACCGACCCGCGCTCGAAAGAGTGCGGGTTTTTATTTCTCCTCCACCACCTTCCAGTTCACCTCCTGCTTCAGCTTACCGCCCACCGAGAAGCCAGCCGCTTTCTTATGTCCGCCGCCGCCCGGATACTGCGCGGCCATCGCGCTCACATCCACATCGTCACGAAGCGTGCGGAGCGATCCCTTCACCTGGCCGCCGCGCTCGGAGAGAACCATGGAGAAGCGCATGCCCGGCACCGCGTTCACGTAGTCGATGGCGCCGGAGAGCTCGGTTGGATCGGCGCCCGTGGCACGAAAATCCCCTTCCGTCACAGCCGAGATAGCCCCGCCGTCGTCGGTGACGGAGATCTTCTCGAGCACGCGGCCCCAGAGACGAAGTGTTGAAAGTTTGGCGGTACGGAAGACGGCCTGGACGATCTGCTGGTGACGGGCACCAGCGCGCTGTAGGTCGGATACCAAGCGGTACACGGCGGCCGTGGTGTTGCTGTGCAGCAGGCCGCCGGTATCGGTGAGCACGCCCGTCAGCAGGCAGGTGGCGATGTCAGGCGTGAGCGACCAGCCGTAGTCCTTGGCCAGGCCGGCGACGATCTCACAGGTGGACGAGGCGTTGAGCACCAAGTTATGCGTACCGAAGCGCGGGTTCTTATGGTGATGGTCGATCACCAGCGTCGCCACCGTCCCGTCGAAGAGCTCGGGGTGACTGCCTTGCAGACCGGTCAATTGACGGTCGGCGGCATCGAGGAAGATGACCAGATCACCCGGCTGGGCGGTGAGCGTGCGCTGCACCGTGGCGTGGTTCGGCAAAAAACGCAGCGTCTCGGGAACCGGATCGACACAGTGCGCCGAGACCTGCGTGCCCGGGAGTTCCTTTTGCAAGAGTCCAACCAACGCCAAGAGCGACCCGAGCGCGTCGCCGTCGGGATTCTTGTGGCAGACGCACAGAATGCGCGGCGCCATGCGGATCATCGTGAGGGCCTGCTCTGTGTCGGTTGTCATCATGTCAGGAGGAGAATGATACGTCCGTTTAAAGAATCGCTTCAATCGCGTGAGCTTGCTTCGTCGTCAAAGGTTGTACCGAGTAGTAACTTGGAAAGTTCGTTCAAAGTTTTCCACACATGTCTAATGCAAATGCTATCAAAAGGTCTGGCGCTTCTTTGCGCGCAATTTAAGAACAGCGTCTCTTGGGGCTTATTATCTTTTTTGGTATCCACTTTCTTTGGCACAAAGCACGAGTGGTAC
>CAZEVM010000053.1:0-1863 GCA_964515645.1 uncultured Candidatus Peribacteria bacterium
TGGAGGTGAACGGCTACCGCCTCCAGCTCTTCAAACCCGGCAGCACTACCTGGAGCTACTTGGCTCGTACGGACCTGGGCAACCTCGTCGCTGGTCGCAACGAGTTCCGCGTGGTGGCCTATAACTCGGCCAGTAAGGCTAGTCCGGTCGCTGCCCTTGTCGTGCTCGTCGAGGCTGGTCAGGAAGGCATCGTCTCCACCGGCGCCGTGCTGACGTCGTCGTCCACTTCGTCGGTCCAGGAGGCGGAATTGCCGAAGAATGATCCTATCCGCGCCGGCAGTCTGCAGGTTATCGCGCCCACGGCCGGCACGTCGCATGTCATGTCGGGTACCGGCAGCGAACTGCTTATTGAAGGCACGACCATCGTCGAAACCGACAGCGTCTGGGTCAATGGCTACAAGCTCCAGCTCTACAAGCCCGGCAAAACTACTTGGAATTACATCGCCCGTGAGTCGATGGGCAACTTGAAGAGGGGTGAGAACGCCTACCGCATCGTCACGCGCAATAAGGACGGATTCATCCTCGACATTCTCCAGTACAACGTCACGTACTAACGTTCAGGCCGAGACGGCCGGCACGTCGGCACGGGCCATGGCGGCTTTGATGTCGTCGGGTAGGGGAGCGGAGGCCGTCACTGGCTTTTTGGCGCCGAGCGGCGTGAACATCAGCTTCCAAGCGTGCAGGCAGACGCGCGGGATCTCGAGCGCGCGGCTCAAGCGTCGCGAGACGTCGGTGGCGTACTCGTCGTCGCCGAGAATCGGGTGGTTGATGGCGCGCAGGTGTACGCGGGCCTGGTGGGTGCGGCCGGTGTGAAGCGCTACTTCAAGAAGGCTGGCCTCTTTGGCGGCCGAAAGGACGGTGTAGGTGGTCTGGGCCTCGCGTGTTTTGCTGGCGCCGATGACGGCCATGCGCGTGCGGCTCTGGCCGTGGCGGCCCATGGGTGCATCGATGAGGGCAGTCTTATCCTTGGGAACGCCGGCTACGAGGGCCAGGTAGGTCTTCTGCACCGAGCGCTCCTCGAATTGTTTCTGCAGGGCCAGGTGGGCTTCGGGCGTCTTGGCCACGAGCAGGCAGCCAGAGGTCTCTTTATCGAGACGGTGCACCAGGCAGTGGCCGCTGGAGAAGGGGAGTTTCCACTTCTTGTAGAGCCAGGCGATGCCAGACAGCACGGTGATCGCGCCGGGCGCCATGCCGGCGCCGGGGTGCACGGGCAGGCCGACGGGCTTCTGGATGACGACGCAATGGTCATCCTCGTAGACGATCGTCAGCTTCAGATCGACGGGTTCAACAACGGTGTTCGATTCCAGTGGTACATCGGCTACCTCTACCGCGTCGCCCACGCGGACCATGTGGGCCGGGCGAGTGATGAGCTTGCCGTTCACGGTCACGTTTTGACGCTCGATCAGCTTCTGAGCGCGGGCCCGGGTGAGGGCGGGTTCTGAGGCAGCTAAAAAGCTGTCCAAACGGCCGGGGGTGTCGACGTTCCAGGAGGGCATGTCTTCGCCATTGTAGCGTCTTTTCGTCCAGCGTGTCGGAGTTGGAGGAGGGGAGGGGAATCGCTAGTCTCAGGGCGTGGAAGCGATTTTCTCTCTGTTCATGGCTGGCGTTACCGCGCTGATCAGCGCACCCACAGACCTGTCGAACCAGGTGAAGGCAGCTGCCGCCGCGAAGTCGTCGGCATCGGTGGCGGCGCAGAAGGCGGCGATGCACGAGAGCGCGCCGGGCGTGGCCTCCAGCTCGATGTGATAGCGACTCACCGCGCGATCGCTGAGCCGGAGCGTGACGTCGTCGGCGGTGCCCACGGTGAGCCGCGCCTCCACGGGGACCGCGCGCGCGCCCTTCTCGGGACCGTCGAGCACCTCG
>CAZEVM010000053.1:1873-2511 GCA_964515645.1 uncultured Candidatus Peribacteria bacterium
AAAGAAGCGGATCAAAAGGATGGTTTAGATCCGGCATCCTCAACGTCCGAGGGAAGTTCACGCTCGCGAGCGCCGATGCGAGGTGCTTCTTCAGCCTCCTCTTCGTCGACTCAGTCGTCTGAGGAGTCTTCTTCAGTCTCTGTTGAGACTTCGAGTGAATCGATGCTTGAATCATCATCTTCCAGTAGCCAGCGCTCCTCTCGTTCGCGCTCCTCTCGTCCGGCCTCACCAGGCCGTGCTCGCTCAGAGACATCGGCCGCTGCCGGTGACACCACGTCGCCTCCTGTCCGCACGCCTCGTAGTCGGTGATCTCGTGTCGCCCGTCGTTGTCCTATAGACTTGCTCCATGTCCTCCGAACTTCTTACCCGGGCGGTAGAAAAGGCGATTCCGGCCAAGTTGGCCGAGGAGAAATTGGCTTCCGGTGAGAAGCTGCGTTTGTACTGGGGTATCGATCCCACGGGTGCCAAAATCCATTTGGGTCACGCTGTGCCTCTGCGCAAGATGCGTGAGTTCGTCGAAGCCGGCCATGAGGTGATTTTCCTGGTGGGTAGCTTCACGGCCATGATCGGAGATCCGACGGGGCGCGATGCCATGCGAGAGCCGCTCACGCGCGAGCAGATCGAGCAGAACTTCAAGA
>CAZEVM010000054.1:0-2103 GCA_964515645.1 uncultured Candidatus Peribacteria bacterium
GATCCTGCGCATCGATGACTTGGCCTTCACGCTTTCTCAGGCCAACATCAATCTGACGAATGTCCGCCTGCAGGTGGCCGACGGTGACGCCTCGACGTCTTGCACTGTGAGTGGCAGCGAGCTCCTCTGTAGCTCCATTCCCTCGGGTATCGGTACGGTCCCGCGTAACGGCTCACTCCGCCTGCGCGTCTATGCTGATGTCGCCGTGATCGGCACGCCGCTCTTAGCCTACGTTCAACTCTCGCTCGGCCAGGCCGGTTCTCCCAGTACGTCCGGTGTCATCACTTGGACCGACGGCAGCACCACCTTCGAGTGGGTTGCTCTCGATTCGCCGGTGGGTATCGGCCCGCGCTTCACACAGTAAGCGTACTTCCTTGGAGCGGTTGGCTTCTACTTCTTCCCGTAATGGGCGAAGCGGTAGGGGATCAACCGCTCTACATTGAAGATGCCGAGGAAGAAGAACGGCGCCAGCATGAGCCAGCGGCCGAAGACGATCATTGTGCCCTCCTTGCGGAAGCGTCTGTCCGACACGAACACATCCACCGGCAACATGCGGAAACGCCCGTGGCGTCCGGCGGTGCGGATGAACGCGATGTCGTCGTAGACGGTGTCGTGACGGAAGCCGCCAATCTTCTCAAAGTGAGCTTTTCTCACAACGATGCAGCAGCCGGCGCCCGAGGGGGAGAGATATTGGAAGAGGCGGAAGAGGTAATTGAAGAACACAAAGCCGGCGCGGATGATGCGGGATGATTGCCAGGGGCGGTAGCGGGGGCAGGCCACGTCGCAGCCTTGAGACAAAAAACAGGCTTCTAGGCGGCTGAGGGTTGTGGGTTCCAGGCGCACGTCGGAATCGAAGAAGACAAGCAGGTCGCCCGTCGCGCTCTTTCCGCCGAGGTCGCGCTGTCGGCCGACGCCGCGCTCGGAAAGGATCACGGTTGCTCCAGCGGCTGCCGCCAATTCACGCGTGCGGTCGGTGGAGCCGCCATCCACGACGATCACCTCGTCTGGGCGGCGATCTTGGGTGGTCAAGTCTTGCAGCAGGAGCGGCAGCCAATGCTCTTCCTCCAGCGCGGGGATGACGACGCTCAGCCGAGGCTGGCGTGTCTCCATACTCACAGAAGCAGGCTCCAGAAGAGAATGCCACCCACGACTGTGTTCAGCGTGGGCATCCAGCGGTAGACATCGAAGACACGCATCTCCGGTCGGGCGACGAGGACAATGGCAATGATCGGGTAGGCCAGTCCGGCCACGCCCGCGGCGCTGAGGCCGATCGTCAGCACCACCTGATCGGCCAGGAACCAGAGGGCGAGGCAGAGCAGGAGCGAGTCCTGACGGCCGAGCGCGACGGCCGTGGTGCGCAGTCCGGCAGCCTTATCGGGGGCGATATCGGGGATTGCGGAGAACAGGTGCATGCCGGCAGCCCAGGCCCAAGCGGCCAGAATGACATCGATCGGGGGCGTCAGGCCGAGCGCGCCGGCCATGGCGAAGCCCGGCGCCACGTAGAGAATATTACTGGCCGAGTCGGCGAAGGCCTGCGCCTTGAAGCGCTGCGGCGGCAGGCTGTAGCACACACCGAGAATGAGGAAGACGGCGGTCCAGGCGACGGCCGCGAGGGCGCCGGTGAGCAGTGAGGCGACGCTGACGATGCCCATGCTGGCGCATGAGAGAATGGTCAGGAGCTTTGCCTCGCTCGGTTGCAGACGATGTTCGTATTCCGATTTCTTTGGATTATTGGCGTCCGTATCGGCATCGGCTAAGTCGTTCACGCCGTACAGGAAGAGGTTGGCCGGCAGCGTCCAGGCGAGGACGAAGAGCAGGCCCTGCCACTGCATGAGCGCGGCGAGCGGACGGCCGCTGACGGCCAGGCCCACGAGGGCGGGTCCGGCGAGGTAGAGCCAGAAGCGGGGGCGCGAGATGGCGACGAGGGTTTTCAGCATGGCGGGACGGAAGCGAGGGGACGCCCGGAATTCTCGCCGATCATGCGCTTGAGCGCCAGTTCCGCGCTGATCAGGCAGACCGGCAAGCCGATGCCCGGGGCGGTGGCGGCACCCACGTAAAACAGGTTTTTCCAGGGTTTATGCTGGTTTCCCGGGCGGAACGGGG
>CAZEVM010000054.1:2113-2433 GCA_964515645.1 uncultured Candidatus Peribacteria bacterium
TGCGCTATCTGGCGGAGGGTGTGGGCCAAACCGAGGGCCGTCCCGCGGATGCTGTGGTAGCGGTCGGCGAAGTCCTTCACGGTGAAACGCTCGCGCACGAGCAGGCGGTTTTTTAGGTCGGGCAGGGGCAAATGCTTCTCCATGAGGGCGAGCAGGCGCTCCTCGAAGGAGCCGCGCTCGGCGAGCTCCACATGCACGTCGCCACGTTGCGCGGCAGCGTGCTCGGCCTGGGAGCATTCCATCTCGCGCCGAGCTCCGCGGGCGCGACCGACGCGAGCGTCATGATGGGGATCTGCGGGTTCACGCCGAGGTTGCCCGGA
>CAZEVM010000055.1:0-2332 GCA_964515645.1 uncultured Candidatus Peribacteria bacterium
GAGTTCACGCTGGCCACGAACCAGGTCGACTTCGATGTGCCGGGCAAGGTGGGCCTCAAGTACACCGCCGCCGACGGCAGTGAGCAGGTGCCGCTCTGCATCCACCGCGCGCCGCTCTCCACGCACGAGCGCCTGGTGGGTTTCCTCATCGAGCAGTTCGCCGGCCTCTTCCCGCTCTGGATGGCCCCCGTGCAGGTGGCCCTGCTGCCGGTTTCGGCCGAGCAGTCGGAGTACGCTGTGCGGCTCGGTGCCGACCTCATGGAAGCGGGCGTACGCATCGAGATGATGACGCCCGAGGACAGCCTGGGTAAGCGCATCCGCCACGGCGAGATGATGAAGATCCCGTACCTCCTCGTGCTCGGCGAGCGCGAGATGGGGGAGGGGAATGTCACGGTCCGCAACGTCCTCACCAAGAACCAGGAGACCGTCACGGCCTCGGAGTTCGTGGCGTCGATCCTGAAGGATATCAAGGACCGCTCCAAGACCGCCTCAATCGGCGCCTAAGCGCTGTGCTATCCTAGCCGCATGTTCGAGGCCATTCCCTTCGGCCCCTTCATCTTCTGGACGCATCTGGCGTTCATCCTGCTTGGGATCTGGCTCTCGGCGGAGTTCTTCTTCCGCCTGGCCCAGAGCGCCGGGCTCTCGCTCCATACGTTCAAGGAGAAAGGCCTGCTCTATCTCATCGCTTTCCTGCTCATCGGCCGTGCCTTCACGGTGCTCGAGAACTTCCGCCTCTACACCAAGGATTGGACGCGCGTCTTCATCCTCTCGGACGGCAACTTCAGCTTCCTGGGTGCCGCCGCCGGCATTGCCATCATTCTCTATATGAATGCGCGCCAGTCGCGCACCACCTTCTTGCAGTGGCTCGATGTGCTGCTGCCGGCTGCCACCTTCGGCCTCGTCTTCGACTGGCTCGGCAAGTTCGCCGCCGGCCAGAGCTTCGGTTCGCCGACGGACATGCCGTGGGGCGTCACCTACGACACCTACACCGTCTCGTACACCATCCCGGTGCATCCGGTGCAGCTCTACTACGCGCTGTTCTATTTTGTCCTGACGTTCTTGCTGCTCATCGTGCGCCGCCACTCCAAGCGCGCCGGCGCCGAGACGCTCTTCGGCATCGTGGTGGCGGCGCTCGGCACCATGTTCTTCGAGCTCTTCCGCGGCGATCCTGCCACGCCGGTGTTCGCCTCGCTCGCCGACCTGCTCGTGCTCTGTGGTCTCTTTGGCAGCCTGACGGGCGTGGCCTTGCTTGAGCACAAGCTGCGTCCGAACCTCATCATGGCCTACGAGATCGGTGCCACGCTCCTCGTCGGCAGCTACTTCTTCTTCCGTCAGGCGCTCGACCTCGCCACCTACCAGCTGCGCTTCAGTCAGTTCCTCGCCGTGCTAGCCCTGCTCACGGTGGTCGTGTACGTTGTGGTCCATCGTCAGCGGCATCCGCACCTCTGAGTACCCCTCCACTCACATGCCCATTTCCACGCTCCTCACGTTCCTGTCCGCCGACCCGGCGCTCCGTCTGCTCCAGGGTCTGCTCCTCACGATTGCCGTGTTAGTGGTGTACCTCGTCTTCTTCACGCTGCGTGATGTGCTCCTGCGCAGCCGCAACTTCGCCTTCCAACTCTTCGCCATCTTGTTGGTGGCCTTCCTGCCGATCGTCGGCTTCCTCCTGTATATGCTCATCCGTCCGGTGCAGACCTTGGCTGAGCGCCGCCGCGACCGCTACCTGCGCGAGATCCACGCCGCCCTGCCCAATGCCGGCAAGGAAGTGAAGGAACCGAAGGAAACGAAAAAGGAGGACTTGAAGAAGGAGGCCAAGCCGCATAAAGTCACCCCCCGTTCCGAATAACCCTATGCCACTCCTCAGCTACCTCTTCTGGCCTAACCCCGGCAACGCCTACTACACGGACCCGAAGATGGTCCTGCTGCTCGGCGCCGGTCTAGTGCTCGTCGTTGCCTCCCTCTGCCTCCGCGCCTGGCGCGCCGGCATGGCCGACCACCGCCTGAAGAAGGTGAGCGCCTCGTGGCAGACTGCCGGCATGTGGTTCGGTCTCGTACTGCTCTTCCTCGTGGTGTGCCGTGTGGAACACATCCAGTTCCTGGCCATGCGCGTGCTGGTCTACGTTTGGGCGGTGTCTCTCCTGGCCTACGTGCTCTGGCAGCTGCGCCGTTTCAAGAAGGTCTACTTCCAGATTTTGCCGCGCGACCACGCCGAGGACGCTCGCGACAAGTACCTGCCGAAGAAGCGCCGCTGATCGGGTGAATGCCCGCGGACCGCTGATGGTTCACATTCTGTGATCACCCGTTCTATTGACAGTGCCGTCAAAGGAAGAGA
>CAZEVM010000056.1:0-2177 GCA_964515645.1 uncultured Candidatus Peribacteria bacterium
TTCGGGCCCAAGTTCCTGCGCATTGATCTGGAAGAGACCTCGCCCTCGGCGCCGCCTCAGTGCATTGGCGGGTTTAGCGACTCGTGCGATGATACACTCGTGACTCTTGTGACTGCGCTGGAGGAGGACTTTGACGAGTGCCGCAAGTACATCTCGGCACACGGGTGTGAGCTGTCCGACCCACAACCGGCGTCTTCGCCCTACGACACGAAGTACGTCATCAAGGTTCCAAACCCTGAGAAGTTCGTCATGACGAAGACGCCGATGGAGGTGCTGACCGAGTACTACTTGCCTCTCTTCCTTGTCGAGTACGGTGCACGGACGGACAAGTTCACAGTCGAGGTGTTCATGAACAACGATCCGTGCTCGTGTGAGAACGACGACTGCGACTGCGACTACAAGATGTCGGACATCATGTTGATGCCGCGGGCGGGGTCCACCGACGAGTGGTCCACGATCAACAGTCGGTTGGTCACGAAGATCCGCAGTGCGTTCATCACCGACTTTGCGGCGTGTGCGCAAGAGTTGGAGCGGCATGGGTACAAGCTGAGTCGGTTGGATCACGACTACCAAGACATGTTCGCCATCACGATCATGTAAGACTCACTTCGCCTCTCGATGTTTCGACTGTGTCGAAACGAAATGGAAAAGAAGCGTGCCGAAGTACGCTTGACCGATACACTACCTCTGCCGAGGCCGATGAAAAATGGAAGAGAAGCTTGCCGAAGTACGCTTGACTGATACATCACCTTTACCGAGGCCGAGAGAGAATGGCTCCGTCTACTGGCCGGTCTCTTTCACTGTTTGATCTTCGGCGTGCGAACCCTTCGGGGTACAGCACATTCGCGTACAACGCGAGTGTCTTCTGGGAAAGGAACAGCGTGGGGCTCTCAATGAGCCTCTCGCGCTACTCCGCGAATCTGCAGACTGAGGTGAGCCATGTGCAGCAACGGGCACGTCTCACCAACGGGCCCGCCGGGCAGATGATTCTGATCCGGATGGCCGAGCTCTCTGAGCTGCAGCCGATCCCCGCTTCGGCGGTGCTCGAGCTATTGACAGAGCGTGGTCAGGGGCCGTTGGCATCTGAGCTCCGTCGCCTGATCGCCTCCTCCGGAGGAGGCGACGCGCAGTGATCCCTTCACGAGACCGTGCGGTCGACGAACATTCGCGGTCTTATGCCGCGGGTGAGTTGACATCGTCAACTCACATCAGCCTTAAGGTCCAGCGCCTCCCATCAGCCTTACGGCTGATCGCTCAGAGGGAAAATTGGGTTTTGAGAGCGACATTCTAAGTGAGTGTGTCTGTTACCCAGATACACAACTCCTCTCAGAATGCGTGAGTCGGTGATGCCCGTCACGTCGAGCGAACTCGACCGTGTCGCACCACAGCCTATCGTCGTCTGCGAGGGGGTCTTCATCGTGCCGTGGCGCAATCCTCCACCAGCGGTCGACGCGCTGCTGAAGGAGTGGGGCATGTCGACGGAGCCTCAGCCTCTGTCCCAGCTGCGCAAGCCCAAGCCGAACGGGCGCTGGTTCTACATGAGCATCCTCATGCTGTTTTGGTGCCTGTCCACGTGTTTGGCGCTGGTGTTCTGCCGCCCTTCCGTCCACACCTACACGAAGAGGTCGCCTCCTACGCCTGCGATCCAGTTCCCGGACCTGCGGGCAGGCGGGCGCTACTACTACCACATCTAGGCCTACCACGGTAGGCCGGCTCTGACCGCTTAGACCGAGACAGCCTCGCTGTCTCACATTCCGGTTTTGACGCCGAGGGTAAAATGAATCTATCGGCCCAGCTTCGGCTGCGAGTTACGGCACGCATCTGTTGGACAAAGAAGTTGACTCGAGTGAAAATATGGCCCGTGATCTTAACTCACCAGCAACTACTAGACTGCTTGAGACGCGGCTGACGGCCCAGCGTATTGTCCTTCCTGCCAGGCTGCGCGAGTACATCCGATGGATCGACCTTTTCCATGCGAACTTCCTATTGGACGAGCTCGTCTGGGTGGCCGAGAACAAGAAGACGAGCCGCGAAAATGTCGCCAAGCTTCTCGATCTTGTGACCGAGAGGGCATCGTCGACCCTCGACTTGTATCACGTTGCCCATGGAATGCGCATCCGATGGTGCCAAGACGCGAACGTCCTTGAGCGTCGCATCAACGAAATATGGGCTGCGAA
>CAZEVM010000057.1:0-1646 GCA_964515645.1 uncultured Candidatus Peribacteria bacterium
AGCGGCACCGACACCCGCAGCACCCCGCTGGTGCTCATCGCCGAGACTCAACAGGGCTACGAGAACCTGCTCGAGCTCTGCACGCTGGCCGCCCTCGAAGGTATGTACTACAAGCCGCGCGTCGACGCGGAGTTGTTGAAGAAGTACGGCCAGGGACTCATCTGCCTCACCGGCCAACTTTCGGGACTCATTCCGCAAGCAGCGCTCATGGAGGACGGAGCCCGCGTGAAGGAATTGACCGAGCAGCTCTGGGACTACTTTGGTAAGGGCAACGTCTACTACGAGCTCCAAGACCTGCCGGGCCTCAACGGCCAGGCCGAGGCGAACCAACAGCTCATCCGCTTCGGCAAAGAGCTGGGCGTGCCGCTGGTGGCCACCTGTGGCAGCTATTACTGTGAGACCACCGACGCCGAAGCACACGACGTGCTCCTCTGTATTCAGAAAAGCGCACTCGTGGAGGATCCAGGTCGCTTCAATATGCGCGACAGCGACTACTCGATGCGCCCGTTCGAAGAGCTTGAGAAGGCCTTCGCCCACGTACCCGAGGCCCTCGAGAACACGCGCGTCATCGCCGATCGCTGCACCGTTGACTTCGAGTTCGGCAAGAACCAGATCCCGCACGGACCCGTGGAGGGCAACCTCACCGAGGACGAGGAGATGGAGCGCCTGGCCCGCGAAGGCTTTAAGCGCCGCTACCCCGTGAGCACGCCCGAGCTGGAGCAGCGCCTCGACTATGAGCTCTCCGTCATCCGTCAGGTGAAGTTTGCCGGCTACTTCCTCATTGTCGCCGACTTCGTGAACGAGGCCCGCCGCCGCGGCATCATGGTGGGCCCGGGACGCGGCTCGGCCGCCGGTTCGATGGTGAGTTACTGCCTGGGCATCACGAACTTCGACCCCATCCCGCAAGGCCTTCTCTTTGAGCGCTTCCTCAACCCGGAACGCATCTCCATGCCAGATATCGATATGGACTTCGCCGACGACCGGCGCGACGAGGTGCTGGAGTACGTGCGCGAAAAGTACGGCCGCGACCGCGTGGTGCAGATCTGTACCTTCGGAACCCTGGCTGCCCGTGCTGCGGTCAAAGATGTCGGCCGCGCCTTCGGCATTTCATTCTTGGAGATGAACGCCCTGGCCAAGCTGGTGCCGGAAAAACCGGGAACGACGCTCGACGAAGCCCTCGCCACTTCAGAGTTGAAGGCCGCCTACGAGGGCAACGATGCCTACAAGAAGATCATCGACATCGCGCTGAAGTTGGAAGGGAAGGCCCGCCACATCTCGGTGCACGCTTGCGGCGTGATCATCACTCCTAAGCCCGCCATCGCCTACACGGCCGTGCAGAAGGCGCCCAAGGACGACAACACGATCATCACGCAATACTCGGCCAAGCCGCTCGAATCGCTGGGCCTACTGAAGATGGACTTCCTCGGCCTGATGAACCTCACGGTCATCCAGACGGCGCTGAAGATCATCGAGCGCACGCGCGGCGTGACGATCGACATCAATACGATTCCCACCGACGACAAGGCATCGTTCAACCTGCTCAAGGCGGGCACCACCACCGGCGTGTTCCAGCTGGAATCCGCGGGCATGCGCCGCTACCTCAAGCAGCTGAAGCCCACGCGCTTCGAAGACCTCATGGCCATGTG
>CAZEVM010000058.1:0-1547 GCA_964515645.1 uncultured Candidatus Peribacteria bacterium
TCAAACAGTGCGCCGCCGCTATTCGCAGCGTTTCGCCAATCGCGTGACGGCGCTCAACTGAGGCGGCCACCCAAGGTGAGGGATGTTAATCCAAGAAACGCTCACCGTCGGCGAGGCCTTCACCGTCGGTGATGTCGCGCACGACGACGTCGCCGCTCGGGAGGAGGACCTGGCGCAGGTTCAGCGTGATGGTGCGGCCGGTCTTCTCGATCTGCTTGCCGGCCAGGACGGAACCTTCGGTCGGAACTGGATTCTTCTTGTGCCAGTCGGGGCTGAAGCAGGCCTCACCCTGGCCTCGCTCGAGCATCTTTTGAAAATAGGTGCGGGAGAGCATGGGGGAGTTAGGAGCGGGGGACAATGACCGTCTGGCCGTTCATGTACTTCTGGAGAGCCTTGGGGATGTTCACGGAGCCATCTTCGTTCTGGTGATTCTCCAGGATGGCGATGATGGCGCGGCCGATGGCGAAGGCCGTGGCGTCATTCATGTGAACGAGCTTTCGATTGCCCTCGGCGTCTTTGTAGAACGTGCCCAGGCGACGAGCCTGGTAGTCGGTCATGTAGTCGCTGGTGTGCGTCTCGCGGTAGGTCTTCTGGGCCGGGATCCAGCAGTCGATATCGACGCCGTTAGCGTTGGGCTTACCGATGTCGTAGGTGCACTTCTGGATGACGCGGTAGGGGACCTCGATCTGGCTCACCAGGTGCTCCTGCAGGGCCACAATGAGCTTCTGCTCGTCCTCGCCGGCATCGGCGGCGGCGAAGGACTCCATCTCGAGCTTGTCGAATTGGTGCACGCGCAGGATGCCGCCCATGTCCTTGCCGTAGGTGCCGGCCTCGCGGCGGAAGGCAGTGGAGTAGCCGATGAAGCGCACCGGCAGCTGCTCGGCCGGGATGGTCTGCTCCATGTAGTAGGGCCCAAGGGTGTGCTCGGCCGAACCGACCAGAACCTGGCCATCCTCAGGCAGTAGGTAACGCTGCTCCTCAGGACGCAGGCGGTCCATGCGGTCCATGACGTCGCGCTTCATGATCACAGGCGGCAGCACGGGCACGAAGGGCTTGGTGGAGACTTTGAGGCCGGCCTTCTTGGCCACGGCGGCGATCACCTTCTCATCGCCGAGCGTGTCGAACGTCAGCTGCATGAGGGCCATCTGCAGGCGCACGGCGTCGCCCTTGAGGTAGGCGAAGCGGCTGCCACTGACCACGGCGGCCTGTTCGACGTCGATGATGTCGAGGTGCTTACCGAGCGCCATGTGGTCGCGGACTTCAAACGTGAATGCCGTCGGTTCGCCCACCACCTTGGCCACCACGTTCTCTTCCTCGCTCAGTCCCACGGGGACGTGCGGCAGCGGGACGTTGGGGAGCTTCAGCTGCGTCTCCTGCCATTCGGTCTCCACGGCCACGAGTTCTTCTTCCTTGGCCTTCAGCTGCTCGCCGAGGACTTTCATGGCGGCGATGGCCGCGGTCTTGTCGTCACCCTTCATGGTGGGCACCTCCTTGCTCACGCGGTTGCGCTCGGCGCGCATGGGATCGATCTCGGTGATGAGCGCGCG